>JAXDKT010000042.1:0-8929 GCA_034666965.1 Chloroflexota bacterium
GATCCGCCACCAGGCCCTGGGCGATCCCCTGAACTCGGTCAGCCAGGAGGAGAACGAGGCCGGCGGGTCGGCCAACTATCCGGGCACCCGCTGGGGCGACTACGTCGGCGTCGCCCAGGATCCGCAGGTCCCGAACCAGGCCTGGGACGCGAACGAGGGCGCCGGCCTCAGCGGGTGGGAGACGGTGGTCTCGCGCCACCAGACCGACGGGACGACCTACGTCCCGATCGCGCCCGTGCGGGTTCTCGACACCCGGGCCAACCTGGGCCTGTCCGGCAAGTTCACCTCGGGCAATGCCCGATCGTGGCAGGTGGCCGGATTCGGAGGCATCCCAGCCGGGGCGGTGGCGGTTACCGGCAACGTGACGGTCACCCAGCAGGAGTCCGCCGGCTTCGTGTCGGTGACCGTGACCTCGACCAACACCCCGCCGTCGTCGACGATCAACTTCCCCCTGGGCCAGACCCGGGCCAACAACGTCACCACGGCGCTCTCGCCGGCCGGCCGGCTGTCGGCCGTGTTCCGGGGCGTCTCGAGCAAGAAGACCCACCTGCTGTTTGACGTGACCGGCTACTTCCTGGCCGACACGACCGGGGCCACGTTCCATCCGGTCACGCCCTTCCGAATCCTGGACACCCGGGCCGGCGTCGGTCTGAGCGCCAAGTTCCATGCCAACGTCGCCCGGACGCTGCAGGTCACCGCGGCCCTGGGCACGGTGCCCCTCACCGCGACGGCGATCACCGGGAACTTCACCGTGGTCAGCCCGAGCAAGGCCGGCTACGCGGCCGTCACCAAGAACGCCACCAACAACCCGCCCAACTCGACGATCAACTTCCCCGCTGCCGCGGTCCGGGCCAACGGGGTCTTCGCCCCGCTCGACAGCTCCGGTCGCTTGTCGATCGTGTACAAGGCCGCCGCCGGCGGGACGAGCCACATCGTCCTCGACGTGACCGGCTACTTCGAGCCGGGGTTGACCGGCCTCAAATTCGTCCCGCTCAACCCGTCGCGGATCATGGACAGCCGTCCGTCGGCGGTCCTGTCCGGGATCAGCGGTTCGTTCCACTCCGGGACACCCAAGACCCTCGTGGTCCAGGGTCACTGGGGCGTGCCGATCGATGCGGTCGCCGTCACTGGCAACCTGACCGCGACCGCCCAGACGGCCCGTGGCTACGTGTCGGCGACGCCCGACCCGGATCCCACGCCGCCAACGTCCACGATCAACTTCCTCGCTGGTGACACCATGGCCAACGGGATCGTCGCGCCGCTCAACCTCACCGGCCGGTCGTCGTTCGTCTACAAGGGCACGCCTTCGGCGGGCAAGACCACCCACCTGATCCTCGATCTGTCGGGCTACTTCCAGTAGCCTCGATCCACCGCTCCGCGCTCGTCCCCGGCACGCGACGAGCGCGGAGCGAAGCCCAGCCGATGGAGGAATCGATCCGCCGACCATGACCTCCATCGTGGGCCGAGCCAACAGCCATGGAGTCGCCTGGGAGCTCAATCTCGAGCGCGTCGACCTCCTGCCCGGGACGACCGCCAAGGGCTCGGTTGCGGTCGTTGCCGAGCACGGGACGGATGGCCGGGGCCTAATCGCCGCGCTCATCGCCACCGAGCAATGGCAGTTCAAGGAGACCTCGACCGACGCGCAGGGGCACCCCCACAGTCGAACGGTGACCAGGACCGAGGAGCTCCAGCGCCTGCCCGTGCAGGTGGCGGACGCGGTCAGCCTGGCCGCCGGGGAGCGTCGCGAGCTCAACTTCGAGGTCCCGGTTCCGCCCCTCGGCCCGGCGACCCTCGACGCAACCGTGAGCCGGCTGACCTGGGAGCTCGAGATCAAGCTGGACCGTCCCGGCGGCCTGGACTCGGCGATCGTCGTGCCCGTGACCGTCCTTCAGCCGACGGCGCTGCTCCGGGCCGGGGTCGTCGAAGTCGGCGAGTTCGCCCTCTACGAAGCCGCCGATTCGGCGACCGACGAGGCTCGGGCCAGCGTCGAGATCAAGCCCATGCCGATCTGCGTCGGAGCGCCGATCGATGGCCGCCTGACGATCGAGACGAACGGCCAGCTCGACCTCCAGGAGGTCCGACTGGAGATCCGGGTCAAGGTCCGGGCGACGGTCTCGAGCGGCCTCGAGGAGGAGCTGACCCTGTGGGTCGGACAGCTGGCCGGCCCGGGGCCGTTCGGTGGCGCGTCGCAGGCGATCCCGTTCCGAGGCGACATCCCGGCGACGTACCTGCCCACGGTCGAGCTGCCCCACGGCCGCAGCGACGCGACCTTCCACGTGATCCTGGCCCGCCCCTGGGCGCGCGACCCGCATCTTGTGCGCGACGTCGCCATCTGCTCGACGACCGAGATCTGACTCAGGCGCCGGGCGGACCGTCCAGCCGCGCCCGCGCGTCGGCCACGGCCGCGGCCACCCGCCCCGGCGCGGTCCCGCCGATCACGTCGCAGGCGGCCAGCGCGGCGTCGACCGCGGCGGCGGCCCGCAGCGCCGGCCCGATCCCGGGTTCGCCCGCGAGGCCTGCCGCGACGGGGTCGTCGCTCGCGGCGAGACCGGCCGCGATCGCCCCATCGGAGAGGGCATCGAGCCCGACCCCGGATCGCTCGGCCTCGGCGACCAGGCCGCCGACCACGTGATGGGCGGCCCGGAAGGGAACGCCACGGCGGACCAGCGCGTCGGCCACCGCGGTCGCGGTCGTGAAGCCTTCGTCGACGGCCCGGCGCATCCGCTCGCGGTCGACCCTCAGGCTGGCCACGATCCCGGCCATGATCGCCAGCGACGCCTCGAGAATGGCGGCCGTCTCGAACAGCGGCAACTTGTCTTCCTGGAGATCGCGCTGGTAGGCCAGGGGCAGCCCCTTGAGCAGGGCCAGCAGCCCGGTCAGCGACCCGATGACGCGCGCCGCGCGACCGCGGATGAGCTCGGCCGGGTCCGGGTTCTTCTTGTTGGGCATCATCGAGCTGCCGGTCGAGTAGGCGTCGGACAGCCGCACGAAGCCAAAGCGCGGGTTGGACCACCAGGTCAGCTCCTCGGCGAAGCGACTGAGGTGGACCATCGCCAGCGCCGCCGCGGACACGAACTCGACCACGAAGTCGCGATCGGCGACGGCGTCCAGGGAGTTCGCGGTGGGCCCGTCGAAGCCGAGCTCGCGGGCCGTCTCCTCACGGTCGAGCGGGTAGCCCGCCCCGGCCAGCGCCCCGGACCCGAGGGGCGAGCGGTTGGCCCGCCGACGGGCGTCGGCCAGGCGGCCCCGATCGCGCTCGAGCATCTCGACGTAGGCGAGCAGGTGGTGGCCAAGCAGGACCGGCTGGGCCGGCTGGATGTGAGTCGTCCCGGGCAGGATCGCCTCACCATCGCGCTCGGCCAGGCCAACCAGCGCCCGTTCGAGCCCGACGATCGCGGCGTCGATGGAATCGGTCGTCCGGCGCAGCCACAGGCGCAGGTCGGTCGCGACCTGATCGTTGCGTGATCGGCCCGTATGGAGCTTGCCGGCGAGCGGCCCGATCCGGGCCGCCAGAGCGGCCTCGAGGTTGAGATGGACGTCCTCGAGGGCTGGGTCCCAGGCCAGCGTCCCGGCCGCGACCTCGGAGCGCAGCCCTTCCAGCCCGGCCACCAACCCGGCGACCTCGTCGGCGCTCAGCAGCCCGGCGCGCCCCAGCCCGCGGACATGGGCCAGCGAGCCGACCAGATCGTCCTCGGCCAGGGCCGCGTCGATCTCGATCGAGCGGGTGAAGTCGGCCATGGCCTGGTCGGGATCGCCCGCAAACCGCCCGCCCCAGAGCTTCATCGTCCTCCTCCGGTGAGCCGCCATCGTAGCGGGCGAGCGACCCCCGGCGGGCCCCGGCTCAGCCGTCCGGGATCGAGTCGTCGGGCAGGTGCCGCAGGGGCGAGGCCGTCCGCAACCGCTCGGCGGCTTCCTCGGCCGTCAGGTCGCGTTGCGATTCGGCCAGGAGCTCGTAGCCGACCATGAACTTGCGGACGGTGGCCGAGCGGAGCAGGGGTGGCAGGAAATGGGCGTGGAGCTGCCAGTGGTCGCTCGGACCGCCGTCGAACGGCGCCTGGTGCCAACCCATCGAGTACGGGAACGGGTGGTGGAACAGGTTGTCGTAGCGGCCCAGGAGGGCGATCAGCGCCGTCGCGAGCCCATCCCGGGCCCGACCGTCGAGGTCGGCCACGCGGACCGCGGGACGCTTGGCGACGACGAGCGTCTCGAACGGCCAGGCGGCCCAGAACGGGACCACGATCTGCCAATCTTCGTTCTCCACGATGACCCGTGGCCCGTCGCGCTCCTGGGCGACGTAGTCGAGCAGCAGCCGCCGCCCGGTTGCCGCGAAGTGGCGGCGCTGGCTGGCGTCCTCGCGGGTGGCCTGAACGGGCAGGGCGGTGCCGGCCCAGATCTGCCCATGCGGATGAGGGTTCGAGGCACCCATCTGCTCACCGCGGTTCTCGAAGACCTGAACCCAACGGAACGTCCGCCCCAGCTCAGTGGTCTGGTCCGCCCACAGGTCGACGATGGAGCGGACCGCATCCGGGGTCATGCCGGCCATGGTCAGGTCGTGGCGGGGCGAGAAGCAGATCACCCGACACGTCCCGCGCTCGCCCTCGGCCCGAAGCAACCCGACCTCGAGGCGCACGTCGGAGCTGTCCGGCCTGAGCGCGGCGTAGTCGTTGGTGAACACGAAGGTGTCGCGATAGGCGGGGTTCTTCTCGCCGTTGGCCCGGACGTTGCCCGGGCACAGATAGCAGCCGGGGTCGTACGCGACCCGCTCGACCGGCCGGCGCGAGTCGCGGCGACCCTGGAGCGGCCGCTGGAGCCGATCGGTCGAGACCAGCAGCCACTCGTCGGTCAGCGGGTTGTAGCGACGGTGCGGATCGGTCAGCACGTCGGCCGGATCGGGCGGGCTCCCCGGAGCGTCCGTCCGCCCCGGCGCAACGGGAGCGTCAGCCACGGGCGACCAGCCCGGCCGGCGCGGCGGCGGCCAGGGACCCGGCCGCGCGCGGCCGCGCCACGCCCTCGGGCGGGGTGGCTTCGACCAGCTCGCGCACCCGGCTGGCCAGGATCTCGCGGGCGGCCGGTTCGAGATGGCCGTCGGTGATGAGGACATCGGCCTGATCGAGCCGGGCGATCGAGCTCAGCCCGACGACGCCCCACTTGGTGTGGTCGGCGGCGACCACCAGTCGCCGGCCGGCCTCGACCAGCGTCCGGTCGGTCTCGGCCTCGAGGAGGTTCGGTGAGGTGAAGCCCGAATGCTCGTCCATGCCGTGGACGCCAAGAACGACCAGGTCGAGGTGGACGCTCCGCAGGGCGGCGACCGCGAACGGACCGACCAGGGCATCGGACGGCGTCCGGACGCCGCCGGTCAGGATGACGGTCTGATCCGAGCGGCCGGCCTCGTGGAGGATGTCGGCGGCCCGCGGCGAGTTGGTGACCACGGTCAGGCCGGGAATGTCGACCAGCCGTCGGGCGACGGCGTAGGTGGTCGTGCCGGCCGACAGGCCGATCGCGGTCCCGGGCTCGACGTACCCCACCGCCGCGTCGGCGATGGCCGCCTTCTCGATCTGCTGGAGGGTCGACTTGGCCGCAAATCCCGGCTCGAACTGGGCGCTGCCCGAGAGCGCCGTGGCGCCACCGTGAACCTTGACCACGAGGCCCTGCTCGTGGAGCAGCTCGAGGTCGCGCCGGATGGTCATGTCCGACACGCCCAGCTCGCGGACCAGGTCCGAGACCCGAACGCCGCCGTCGTCGCGGACGCGCTCGAGGATGTAGGCCTGACGCTGCCGGGCTAGCACGCGATGACCGACCGTCCGGCGTCCATGGGCGGCAGGCTCGGAACGTCACTCACGATTGCGCCGCCTTCCGGTCGATCGCTGCGTCGCTGGCCCGTTGACCTGGGTCGCTGTCTGGGTGAGATTGCCGCACGAACCCCCACAAGTCAACGTCATTTGCGCTGGTTTCTGCAAGAACATGTTGGAATGTATTGACATCTGGACCACAAGGCGACCACAATCCGTCCGGTCGCGTAGGTTCGTGTGCGAGATCGCCGTTGGATCCGCCTCGTTGCGGATCGGTTCGCAGAGGACTGGAGGAGCACCATGGCCGACCCCACCGCGCCGCGCTCACCGCTCGAGTCGCCGCTCTCCCGCCGGAGCGTCCTGAAGGGCGCCCTCGGGGTCGCGGGCTTGGCGAGCGTGCCGGCGCTCATCGCCGCGTGCGGGCCGGGTGCCGCCAGCCCCACCGCAGCGCCAGGAAGCCAGGCGCCGGGCTCGCAACCGCCAGCGTCCGCCAGCGGACAGGTGACCTTCGGCTCGAACTACTCGAACAAGGACACCGACACCAAGGCCATGCAGGCGGTCGTTGACGCGTTCACGGCCAAGTCCGGGATCACGGTCAAGGTCAACACGGTCAACCACAACGACTTCCAGACCCAGATCAGCAGCTATCTGCAGGGCACCCCCGACGACGTCTTCACCTGGTTCGCCGGATATCGCATGCGGACCTATGCCAACCAGGGCCTGGCCGGTGACATCAGCGACATCTGGGCAAAGGTCGGGAGCAACTACTCCGAGGCGTTCAAGAACGCCTCCACGGGCGACGACGGCAAGCAGTACTTCATCCCGTTCTACAACTACCCGTGGGTCGTGATCTACCGCAAGAGCGTCTTCTCGGCCAACGGCTGGGAACCGCCCAAGACGTGGGCGGACTTCAAGGCCCTGGCCGACAAGGCCAAGACCGCGGGCCTGGTCCCGCTCGCCTTCGCCGACAAGGACGGCTGGCCCGCGATGGGCACGTTCGACATCCTGAACATGCGCCTCAACGGCTACCAGTTCCACGTCGACCTCATGGCCGGCAAGGAGAAGTGGGCCGACCCCAAGGTCAAGCAGGTCTTCGAGACCTGGAAGGAGCTGATCCCCTACCAGCAGGAGGGAGCGTTGGGGCGGACCTGGCAGCAGGCCGCCGACGGGCTGGTGGCCAAGACCTCGGCCATGT
The DNA here is from genome assembly GCA_034666965.1 of Chloroflexota bacterium. Lineage (GTDB taxonomy): Bacteria > Chloroflexota > Limnocylindria > Limnocylindrales > CSP1-4 > Chersky-267. Next base: position 6,985 of record JAXDKT010000042.1, read on the forward strand.
ACTTCCTGGGCACCTTCGCGGGGCAGCAGGCCACCAAGAAGGAAGACCACGACGATCTCGACTTCTTCCCGTTCCCGACCCTGGGCACGACCTTCGACACGGAGCTCGGCATCGACGCCCCGATCGACGGGTTCATGCTCTCGGCCAAGGCCAAGAACGTCGACGGTGGCAAGGCCTTCCTCGAATACCTCTCGACCGGCGAAGCCCAGATCATCTTCCAGAACATCACCCCCAACGGGGTCGCGGCGGGCAAGGACGCCGACACCAGCAAGTACGACGCGTTCCAGAAGAAGTCGGCCGAAATCATCTCGGCCTCGGGCGCGATCGCGCAGTTCCTCGACCGCGACACCAAGCCGGAGTTCGCGGACGAGATGATCAAGAAGCTCCAGACCTTCCTGACCGATCCGGCCGGGACCGAGTTGGGCAAGTTCACCGACGACATCCAGAAGTTCTGGGACTCGCTCGGCTAGCGCGTTCGGAGTACCCTCCGGACCGTGGCTGGTCGGCGCGACGCGGCTGAGCTCGCGACCACCCCGCCGGCGCCGTTGGCCGGTGGGGTGGTCATGCAACCGGCCCGCCGGCGGCGCCGCTACAGCGTCCTCTCGCGGCGGGACAAGATCACCCTCGGGTTGATGCTGGGTATCCCGGCCTTCATCCACATCCTGTTCGTGTGGGTCCCGACGATCAGCTCGATCGTCCTGTCGTTCACGACCTGGAACGGGATTGGCGGGCTGGACAAGATCAAGTTCGTCGGCCTCAAGAACTACGAGAACCTGGTCTCGATCTACGACGCCTTCTGGCCGGCCGTCTCGCACAACCTGATCTGGCTGGGCGTGCTCATCTTCATCGCGACCCCGCTGGGGATGTTCTTCGCGGTGCTCCTCGACAAGAACATCCGGGGAACCCGGATCTACCAGAGCGCCCTGTACATGCCGGTCGTCCTCTCGCTGGCGATCGTGGGCTTCATCTGGGAGCTCCAGTACGCGCCCGAGCAGGGATTCCTGAACAATGTCTTGGGGACGACCCGCCAGGACAACCTGATCGACTGGCTGGGCAACAAGAACATCAACCTGTGGGCCGTCCTCATCGCCGCGAGCTGGCGCCACGTGGGCTACATCATGGTCCTCTACCTGGCCGGCCTGAAGAGCGTCGACCACACCCTCAAGGAAGCCGCCGCGATCGACGGCGCCAACGAGCGCCAGACGTTCTTCCGGGTCGTCTTCCCGGTGATGCTGCCGATCAACCTGATCATCCTGGTGGTGACGGTGATCGAGGCACTCCGGGCCTTCGACCTGGTGTACGTGATCAACCGCGGCCGGAACGGCCTCGAGCTCCTGTCGGTGCTGGTGACCCAGAACATCGTCGGTGAGTCGCAGCGGATCGGCTTCGGCTCGGCCATTGCGGTGATCCTGCTGCTCATCTCGGTCGGGCCGATCATCCTGTACCTGACGCGCGTCCTCCGGGAGGAGCCGGCATGACGGCGGTCGCTCCGTCGATGCCGGTCCGCCCCGGCGCCGACGTCCCGTCTCGGCGGTCGCGGCTCAAGGCCCGGCGGATCCTGCTCCACGGCTTTCTCATCGCGATGTGCGCCGTGTGGCTGTTCCCGCTGGCCTGGGCCGTCTACACCTCCCTGCGACCGTACGCCGACACGGCCAGCAGCGCCTTTGGCTACATCTCGATTGGCGGCCAGTACAACCTGGACAACTTCATCAACGCGTGGGACCGGGCAAACCTGCCCCAGTACTACCTGAACACGCTGCTGGTGGTCGTCCCGGCGGTGATCATCGTGCTCCTGCTCGCCTCGATGGTGGCCTTCGGCGTGGCCCGCTTCAGCTTCCGGTTCAACGTGGCCCTGCTGATGCTGTTCACCGCGGGCAACCTGCTGCCCCAGCAGGTCATCATCACGCCGCTGTACCGGATGTTCCTGCTGCTGCCGCTGCCGAAC
>JAXDKT010000043.1:0-6245 GCA_034666965.1 Chloroflexota bacterium
AGGTCCCCTGGCCGGCGATGATCCGGTCGTCGTCGTAGGGCGGGATGATCGACAGGCCGTGCTCCACCGCCAGCCGCTCGGCGACCTCCCGACGCTCCTCGCTCGCGGTCCCCACCATGACGACCTCGGCGCCGTCGGCCTCGACCCGCCGGCGCTTGATCGCGGGGGCGTCGGAGGGCATGACCACGATCGCTGGCGCCCCGAGGAGGCGCGCGGCCCGCGCAACGCCCTGGGCATGGTTGCCGCTGGAGTAGGTGATCACCCCTCGCCTTCGGGCCTCCGCCGACAGGCTGGCCACGGCCACGTACGCGCCCCGGATCTTGAACGCACCGATGGGCTGGAGCGACTCGGCCTTGAGCAGCTGGCGCGGCAGCGTGGCGCCAAACGGGACGAGCGGCGTCCGCAGGGCGACTCCGTCGAGGACCCGCGCCGCGGCTTGGACGTCGTCGATCGAGACGAGTCTCTCCGTCGGCCCGGCGCCGGAAGTCACCGCCCGTCGGCCACGAGCTTCTGGCAGGCGATGCAGTAGGCCGCCCAGGGCAGTGCCTCGAGCCGTCCGGCAGGGATCGCCTGGCCGCAACGAAGACAGCGCCCGAACGTCCCGTCGTCCAGCCGTGCGAGTGCCGCCTCGACCAATTCGAGCTCCTTGTCGGCCTTGTCCCGGAGGGCCAGATCGCGTTGCTGGGCGAAGACCTGGCTGGCCGCCGCGGCCTGCGAACCGTAGGTCATCTGTCCGGGCGCTTCGATCCCGGCATCGAGCTCGGATCGCAGCCGCTCCCGTTCGGCCTGGAGTGCGGCTCGGGCGGCTGCTTCGGGGTGGGCTTCCATCGTCAGATGCTACCCCCCGGAGCCGCCTCGTCGCCCGCTGGTTATACTCCGGGGGAGTACCGGCCGTCGGTGGCCGCCCGCCTCGAAAGGAGCCCCAGCCATGGTCGACGAAGGGACGCTCGCGACCGATCCGGTGTGCGGGATGCAGGTCGACACCAAGTCCTCGCAGCTCTCGATCGAGCATGACGGGAAGGTCTACTGGTTCTGTAGCCAGGGCTGCCTGCTCGAGTTCCGGGACGACCCGGGACGGTACCTCGATCCGGCGTACGTGCCATCAATGTGAGCGTCGCGGATCGCGCCGGAGCGGATCGCGCCAGATAAGCCGCAGCTAAGGGCGGGCTGGCAGACTGGATCTCAGATCCCACGGACCGCGGCAGGCGCCGCGGCCGGATCGCCCAGGGGCACGAGGAGTGTCCTGTCATGCCCAGCAAGTCGCGTCGATCCGGGCTGATCTCGTTGGCGGTGGCCGTTCTTGGGGCGGCCCTGGCTTCGGCCGCGGGGCCAGCCGTTCACGGGATCCGCTGGGTCTGACTCAGCGTCGTGCCGCGGCGGCACCGGTCGTGTCCGAGCTCAGGCGCTGGGCCAGGTACACCGGCGCGATCGAGAGCAGCAGAACGAGCACCGCCGCGACGTTGACCAGCGGTAGCTGGTTCGGGCGCTGGTAGTTGTTAAAGATCCAGATCGGCAGGCTCTGGATCCCTGGCCCGGCGGTGAAGTTGGTGACGATGATCTCGTCGAACGGGAACAGGGCATAGCCCTGGAACACCGTGTTGACATCCCGCTCGAAGGGGGCCCGCCGGCTGACATCCTGGCCGTGGAGCAGGATCCGACCCTCGCTGGGCAGCTCGAACCCGGCGATCATCCGGAGCGTGGTCGTCTTGCCCGATCCCGACGGACCGAGCATCGAGAAGAACTCGCCATCGCCGATCTCGAGATCGATCCCGGCGACGGCCTCGATCTCGCCGTAGCGCTTGCTGACGGCCTCCAGGCGAACGGCCGGGATGGCGAGCCGGTCGGCGGACGACCCGGGACCGGGTACCCGGCTCGCGTCGGGGATCGTCGGGATCGCCAAGGGTCTCCTCGAGTGACCGCGTCAACGGGGGGATGATCGGACCTCGGGGCCGCTCGCGCCGCGTCGAGCGCCGCATCCGAGCGATGGAATTTGGCGCACTGCGGCGCGTCCGACGCGTCGATGTCAAGCCGCGCGCAGGCGCTAGACTCGGCGCTCATGATCCGTCTCGGCAGGCGCCTCGCGTCGCTGGTCCCGATCGGTCTGGCAGCCATCGTGGCCGGCTGTTCGAGCGGCTCCCCGGGCCTGACCCCACGACCGACCCCCGGGACGTCCGACGCTCCCCGCGAGGTCAACATCATCGCCCGGGACTACCGGTTCGATCCCGATCCGGTCGACCTCGCGCCGGGTGAGAGCGTGTTGCTCCATCTCATCAATGCCGGGCTGGAAGTCCACGAGGTCGTCATCGGCGACGACTCGGTCCAGGACGCCTGGGAGGTCGCGGAGGCCGGGACGGCGGGTGCGCCACCGGGCGCCACTCCGACGATCAGCGTGGCACCGGCATCGGCCGGGCTGCGGGTCGTGTTGCGCTCGGGCGAGCGGGTCGACGTCGCCTGGACGGTTCCGGCCGGCACGAGCCCGCTGGTCGTCGGCTGTCACATTCCGGACCACTGGGCGAAGGGCATGCGGGCGAGGGTGCGGACCCTCGTGCCGGGCAGCTGAGGCGACCGGCCGGACGACGTTCGCCGAGCGCCGGGCGGTCGGGCGCTGGCCGGTGATACCCTCATGACGGACTTGCGCCGCCGTCGGGAGAACGGCCCCGTCACGGCACATCACGGAGAGGAATCGAATGGCTTATGTGATCGCCGAGCCGTGCATCGACGTGCTCGACGTGTCGTGCGTCTCGGTCTGCCCTGTCGACTGCATCCACTTCGAGGAAGGCAAAGACCGGAAGCTGTTCATCGATCCGAACGAATGCATCGACTGCGGGGCCTGCGAACCGGAGTGTCCGGTCAACGCGATCTTCCCTGAGGAGTCCCTCCCGGCCGAGTGGGCCAACTACACGCAGATCGATGCGCTGTGGTTCACCGACCGGGAGAGCGCCCGGGCCGAGGTCGACCGGCTCAAGCCGGCCTGACACCCGGCCGGTACGGATCCACCCGACCGGCCCGGGTCGCCCCGATGCGGATCGTCTCGCTCCTGCCCTCGGCGACGGAAATCGTGTTCGCCCTCGGCCTGGGCGATGAGCTGGTGGGCGTGACCCACGAGTGCGACTGGCCGCCCGAGGTGGCCGACATCCCGGCCGTCACCAGGAGCACCCGAGACCTGTCCCGGCGATCATCGCGCGAGATCGACCAGCTCGTCGGTGCGTCGGTCCATGGCGGCTCGTCGCTGTACGAGCTCGACGACGCGGCCCTGGCGGCATCCGCGCCCGACCTGATCCTGACCCAGGAGCTGTGCGCCGTGTGCGCCGTCAGCTACCGCGAGGTCAACGAGGTCGCGCGGACGATCGACGCCGACCTCCGGGTGGTGTCCCTCGAGCCAACCTCGATCGAGGGCATCCTCAACTCGATCTCCACGGTCGGGGCCATGACCGACGCCGAGGACGCGGCCGTCGACGTCGTCGCCGAGCTGCGCGAGCGGCTCAAGAAGCTCGAGACGCGCCTGGCCAAACGTCGCGACGGGGGTCAGCCGCCGGTCCGGGCGGTCGGCCTGGAGTGGCTCGATCCACCCTTTGCCAGCGGCCATTGGGTACCCGAGCAGATCCGTCGTGCCGGCGGCTGGGATCTCCTCGGCCACGAAGGGGAGAAGTCCGTTCGGTCCACCTGGGAGGCGGTCCGGGAGGTCGATCCGGAGATGCTCGTGCTGATGCCCTGCGGGTTCCACCTCACCGAGACGGTGGCCGAGTGGGAGCGAACGCCCAAGCCCGACTTCTGGGGCGAGCTCGAGGCGGTTCGGCGCGGACAGGTCTTCGCCGTCGACGGATCGGCCTATTTCTCGCGGCCCGGCCCGCGCGTCATCGACGGGATCGGGCTGCTGGCCGAGATCTTCGACCCGGACGGGTTCGTGGAGACCTCGCCGCTGGGCAGCTGGACCCCGCTGCCGTAGGCGGTCGACGGACCGTGCCGTTCCGCGACTCGTTCGATTGCCTGTGGTGCGGCGCGTCCTGGTCGACCCGGGGGCCGGATGATCTCGAAGGGTTCGCCCAGCTCTGCCCGGACTGCATCGGGCGAGCCGGCGAGAACGGCTTCCTGCGTTTCCGGTTGAAGGCCGCGCTTGAGGAGCGCACCCGTTCGATGGCCGGGTCCCAGCCGACGGGCCGGCCAGACTCGCTGGACTCGTCGTCCGCTGCCGCGGCGATCGTGGCCGCCGGACCCGCGGCGGCTCCCGTGCCGGCTCCCACGCCGGTCGCGGCTCCCGTGCCGGCTCCCGCGCCAAGCGCGCCGGTCCCTGCTCCCGTGCCGGCTCCCGTGCCACCCGCGCCGGTCGCGGCCCCCGCGCCGGTCGCGGCCCCCGCGCTCGCGCCACCCACGCCGGTCGCGGCTCCCGCGCCCGCACTCGTGGCTCAGGACGAGCTGTCGAAGGAGATGATCGCGTACTACGAGGCGCGCGCCGGCGAATACGACGACTGGTATCTCCGTCGCGGCCGGTACCAGCACGGGCCCGTCCACGACCAGGCCTGGATGGCCGAGCTGGACCGCGCCACCCTGTGGCTCGACGGACTGCCCTGGTCGGGCGCCATCGTGGAGCTGGCGGCCGGGACCGGCTGGTGGAGCCCGCTTCTTGCCTCGAAGGGTGAGCTGTCGATCTACGATGCGGCCGAGGCCCCCCTCGACCGAGCTCGCGACCGCTTGCTGGCCCATCGGCTGCGGGCGCACATCCACGTTCGCGACGCCTGGCTCGAGCCGGACAGGGGCGTCGACGGGCTGTTCTGCGGGTTCTGGCTGAGCCACGTCCCGCGGGCCAGGTTGGCCGAGTTCCTGAGCCTGGCGAGACGCTGGTTGAAGCCCGGCGGCATGTTGGCGTTCATCGACTCACGGTCCGACCCGCAGTCCGGAGCCGAAGACCAGCCGGACACAGCGCCGGCCGAAGCCGGGGCCGGACTCGACCTGCGCCGCCTCGCCGACGGCCGCGAGTTCAGAGTCGTGAAGATCCACTACGAGCCCGCCGAGCTCGAGGCCGCGCTGTTGGCCGCCGGCTTCGCATCGGCCGAGGTCACCAGCACGCCACGCTTCTTCGTGCTCGGCCGCGCCCGCGCCTGAGACTCGGGTCCGGCCCGCCGCTCGCAACTTGCCCGCGCGGAAGCAGGCTCCAACGGGCTCTCGCCGGAAGCAGGCTCAAGCGGGCCCGCGCCGGAAGCAGGCTCCAACGGGCCCGCGCCGGAAGCAGGCACAAACTCGAATCACGGTTCGCCGGTGAGTGGCCGACAAGCGGTGCCGGTCATCCTTGGCCGGTGGACGACCTCCGGCTCGGGGCGGTGTTGCGCGCGATCCGGCATCGTCGCGGCTGGCGCCAACGCGATCTGGCCGAGGCGGTCGGTGTGCACCGGTCGATGGTGTCGCGCGTCGAGCGGGGCCACGCCGACGACCATACGATCCGCGCAATACGTGATCTTGCCGCCGCCCTGGACATCAGGATCGAGCTGGTACCGCGCTGGCGTGGCGCCGATCTCGAACGCCTGATCAACGCTGGCCACGCCCGTCTCCACGAGCAGGTCGCGCGGCTCTTCGCAGGCCTCGTCGGCTGGGTCGCGGCGCCCGAGGTGTCATTCTCGATCTTCGGGGAGCGCGGGATCGTCGACCTCCTGGCGTGGCACGAGGCCAGCGGCGCGCTGCTGGTGGTCGAGCTGAAGACCGACATCGTCGACGTCAACGAGTTGATCGGAACGATCGATCGGAAGCGGCGACTCGCGCCGCGGATCGGTCAGGAACGAGGCTGGGCGCCGGCGGCCGTCGGGTCCTGGGTCGTCGTTACCGACTCGAGCACGAATCGACGACGGGTCGAGGCGCACCGGACGCTCCTGCGATCCGCCTTTCCGGCCGACGGGCGAACCGTCTCGGCGTGGCTGCGGCAGCCGTCCGGCTCGATCAGCGGCCTGTCGTTCTTGTCAGCCGCGCATGGTGGGCACGGTAAGCGGAGTGCCGAGTCGATCCACCGCGTTCGGCGCGCCTCAGAACCGACCTCCCGAGCGTGAACTCGCGGATTGCTGCCGTCAGTTGGGTCCGTTTGGGGACGAATCTGCCTTCCACGGCCCTCTAGCGTGCGGACCATGCGCGCCTGACGCTGGACCGTGGCCCGACACCGCATAGCGTGCGGACCATGCGCGCCTGACGCTGGACCGTGGCCCGACACCGCATAGCGTGCGGACCATGCGCGCCTGACGCTGGACCGTGGCCCGACACCGCAT
>JAXDKT010000044.1:0-5740 GCA_034666965.1 Chloroflexota bacterium
AGAGCCGCTGCCTGACCTGCGCTCCGCACCTCGGTCACGACATTCTCGATGCGCCGTTCCCGCACCTGGACCCGCTGGCCGGCGTCGGCCTCGCCGGGCCGCCCAACGGGAGGGTCGCCACGGACGAGGGCAACGGCGCGCGTCCGGTTGCCCCCGACTGGCCGGCGACCGACGTCGCCCCGGCAAACAGCGCGATGCCAACGGCCGACGCCGAAGTTGCCGCCCATGCGGAAGCCGAGGCCGAGGCCGAACGCGTTCGTGCCGCCCAATTGGCCGCCGAGGCAGAAGTCGCCCGCCTGGCCCAGGCTGCGGCCGAGGTCGAGGCCGAGCGGGCGCGTCAGGCGCAGGCGGACGTCGCCACGGAGCGCGCCCGCCGGGCCGCAGCGGAAGAGGCCGAGCGGCTGCGCGCCGCCGGCCAGGCCGAGGAAGTCCAACGGGTGCGGCTCGCCGCCGAGCTCGAAGCCGAGCTCGCCCGCCAGGCCCAGGCCGAGATCGAGGCCGAGCGGATGCGTCAAGCTCAGGCGGACGCCGAGTGGGCGCGAGCCGTGGCCGAGGCGGATCGTCTCCAGCAGGGCGAGCTGGAGTCGCAGGCGGCGTCGGCCCAGGCCGCCGAGGTCGACCTTGGCGCGGCTGCCGATCGCGCCCTCCAGGTCGACGCCGCCGAGGCTGCGGCGCGTGCCCAGCAGGCCCGGGTCGACGCGGAGGCAGCCGAAGCCGAACGAGCGCTCCAGGCGCAGGCCGAGGCCGACGCGGAACGAGCTGCCCAGGCCCAGGCCGCCGCAGAGGCCGAGCGAGTCCGCCAGGCCGATGCCGCCGCCGAGGCCGACGCGGAACGAGCGCGCCAGGCCCAGGCCGCCGCAGAGGCCGAGCGAGCCCGCCAGGCCGAGGCCGAAGCTGCCCAGGCCCAGGCCGCCGCCGAGGCCGCCCGCGCCGCCTCGGAGAGCCAGCGTCCCGACGACGTCGTTGGCCCACCGATCTGGCAGATCGTTGCTCCGGAGCACTCGCCCCTCGCTGACGCGGACCGGACCAACCTCTCTCCGGCGACCACAGCCGGGCAAGCGCCCTCTCCCGCTCGACCCGGGGCGCCTGCGACTCCGCCGCCGACCGCCGGGGTCGCACCGCCGGAGCTTCCCGCTTGGCCGCTGCCGGTCGCTGGCGATACGCCGCAGTGGCCTGTCGGGCAGGCCTCCGCCGCTTCGGAGACGGCCGGGCTGTGGGCGGCCTCGAGCGAGGAGGTCATCAGCAAGCCCGGTCCGACGGGTGTCCAGGCCTGTCTCAGCTGCGGCCTGCCTCTCTCGGCGCGGGCGCGGTTCTGCCGCCGCTGCGGGACCCAGCAGCACTGACCCGGTTCCGGGCGAATCGGGTCCGCCCGGGCCAATCAGGCCGGCCAGGACGCCTCGGACCCGCCTGCCCACGCGGGCGCGATCGACCCGGCCCTCAGAGCGGTCGGCGCTCCGCCTCGGCCCGCGCCCGGCGATGGACCCAGGCCGCGCCGATCAGGAGCACCTGCGCCACGTACGAGAGCCAGATCATGACAGCGAACACGGCCACGAAGGCGGCGTACACGTGCAGTGCGCCGATCAGCCGCGGGGTCAACACCGCGAAGATGCCGGTCAAGGCCGCCAGGACGACCCCGGCCGCGGCCGCCGGGCGCCGGATCGCACGCCACGAGGGCGGTTCGGTTGGAACCATCCTGTAGATGACGGCCACCACGCCCGCGAAGATGGCCGTGGTGCCGACGATCGAGCCGAGCGTCGAGGTCAGGACCTCGACCAGCGGCGACGCCCCCGGCAGGTCGACCTGGACGTCATCGACGAGCTGGCCGAGGACGACCGCCACCAGGACCGCGCCGATGAGCAGGCCCACCGACAGGACCCCGCGCAGTCCCCGCTGGAACGGATCGCGCCGGCGGCTTCCCCGGAAGATCCGGGCAATGGCCTCGTCCAGCGACTGGTAGAAACGGCTCGACCCCCACACCAGCCCGACCAGGCCGATGACCGAGAACGACACCGCTCCCGCACGAAACTGGTCGAAGGCCTGCCGGAAGAACTCCTCGAGCGGCGGGAACTGCCTGGCGAACGCCTGGACGGTCCGTTCCAGCCGGATTGGATCGTCCAGGAACAGGCCCAGCAGGGACACGACCAGGAGGATTGCCGGGAGCACGGCGAACAGCGAGTTGAACGCGACGCCGCCGGCCAGCAGCCCGCCACCGGCCTCGTCGTAGTCGTCCAGGATGGGCTTGAGCCAGCGCACCGGCGGGAAACCGAGCACCCAGGTCGACAGCCGACCCAGGAGATCCGTCTTTGGCGGTGGCCCTTGTGGCTTCACCCGGTCCAGTCTTCGAACAGGCCAGCCTGGGCCGAGTCCGTCCGAACCGTGCGCGGTGCGGCGATCAACGCTCGGACCTGGCCGCGCTTGACGTAGCGTCGTCCGCCGAGCTTGATGCTCTGGAGCTTGCCCTTGCGGGCCCAGCTGCCGATCGTGGCGGCGGTGAACCGGACATTGGCGGCCTCGAGGAGGTCGACCGCCTCGGCCAGGGTGATCCAGTCGGATGCCGATCCGGCCACGGGTTCAGTCGGCCTCGGCCGAGCTCGACGGTGCCGACTTGGTGGCCGGCGCGTCGGCCTTGGTCGTCGTTTTCGAGCCTTTGTCCCGAGCCGCCCCGGCACCGTTGTCCGGGCCCGCCGCGGCACCGTCGTCGCCCGACTTGTTCGATGCGCTCGAGGCCGCATCATCGCCGGCCTTGGTCGATGCCTCGGAAGCGCCGTCGCCCCCGGCCTCGGCCTTCGCCGCGGCCCGCGTGCTGACCGTCGCGCGGCGATCCTTCTTGGCCCAGCCCGATCCCTTGTAGTGGACCGCCGGCGCCGTGACCGCCTTGCGCAGCCGGCCGCCGCACACGGCACAGGTCGTGGGGCCGTTGCCATGGATCCCGTGGACGACCTCCACGCGATGCCCGCAGGCGGTGCACACGTAGTCGTAGGTGGGCATGTGCGGCGCGGTCGGCCGATCAGCCGCGAAGCAGGCGCATGCCGCACTTCGGGCAGTAGAACGCCCGCTCGTGGCCCGAGGCAAACCCGCAATGGGCGCACACCAGGCCGCCACGGCCAGCGGCCGGCACCGGCCGCTCGATCTGGGTGACGCCCAGCGCGTACTGGTTGGCCAGGATGTTGTTGAACAGGCCGGCCAGGATCCGCGAGCCGATCCGGTCGGTGTCGCCGCGCACGCCCTTGCCGCCCCAGCCCACGACCGCCCGGACGATCATGTCGCCCGTCGCCTCGTCCCAATGGCTGGCAATCCCGCCGACCACCGCGCTGTACTCGGGATAGCCCGAGGTGTCGACTTCACCCTGCAGCAGGGAGCACACGAACGTGTCGAAGGCCAGATCGATCGCGTCGATCGACTCGAGCACGAGCAGCGCGTGACGCGTGACCGGCGAATGAACGTGGTGGGCATTCAGCCATTGCATCGCCTCGGACGGCCGCACGATCGTGGGCGTGGCCTGGCTGAATTCGAGCGGCAGCGGCTCGACCACCTCGATCTCGCTCTGGGCCAGGCCCAGCAGCATCGTGGGCAGCTCGTCGGCTGCGCGCGAACCCGCCTTGAACCGGACGCCTTCGCTGCTCTTGCCCGCGTAGTACAGCTTCAGGATGTAGTCCTGCGCCGAGACCTCTTCGGGGATCGGGCTGGCTGGCGGCGCGGTGGGCGGCGCCTCACTGGATCTACGCTTGAGGAACTCGAGCGGCACGAGTCAGGACCCCTGTCTAAGGACTGGCCGTATGGTAGCAGCGGAGGACGTCCGGCTCGATAGACTTGGGGCATGACAACCGCACAGAAGCCGCTCCGGCGGATCGTTCCGCCGCCGCGGCTGGTGGTCCACGCGACGGACCTGGGCGGGGTCGCGGTGCTCAAGCAGGGCGACCTGTACCTCCTCACCGACCCGTTCGGCGACGTCCACCGCGATTCCCGCGGACTGGGCCTGTATCGCTCCGACACCCGGGTCCTGTCGTGCTCGGTGATCCACGTTGACGGTGCCCGACCGACGCTCCTGCGCGGCGACGTGGACGAGAACTTCCGGAGCACGATCCAGCTGACCAACGCCGAGGTTCGGCGCGACCCGGGCGACAAGATCGCGCCGGACCGCTCGCTCGCCAGGCAGTCGCTCGGGTTCACCAGGCAGCGGATCGTCGGCGCGGGCCTTCGCGAGCGCCTCACCGTGGCCAACTTCACCGATCATCCCGAGCGGGTCACGGTCGACCTGTCGCTGGGTGTCGACGCGGCCGACATCTTCGAGATCCGAGGCTACGTCAGGTCCGCGCCGGGACGGGCGCTGCCGATCGTCGTGGGCACGGATCGGCTCGCCTTCGGGCACGTCGGCCAGGACGGGGTGCAGCGCCGGACCCAGGTCGCGTTCAGCCCGGCCGATGTCCTGGCCGTCGACGAGCTGCCCGAGAGCCACCGGGTGCCCGGCGCCGCGGTCGTCCTGCGCTGGCGACTGGAGGTCGGCCCGGGTGGCGAGACCGCCGTCGACTGGACCGTGTGGGCCGACGAGAAGCCGCTGCCGCCGGGCGAGATCGACGACCCGCCCGACGTCGTCCTGGATCCCGGGCCAGCACCGGTCGTCGACGAGGCGGAGGGTGCCGCGGCGTACGCGGCCTGGCGCTCGGGGATGGCCGCCGTCGAGTCGGACAACGAGCTGTTCGACCGGCTGATCCAGCGCAGCGTCGCCGACCTCCGACTTCTGCTCAACGAGGGCCCCGGGTCTGGCGAGCGCTACCTCTGCGCGGGCGTGCCCTGGTTTGCGACGCTGTTCGGGCGGGATTCGATCATCTCGGCCTACGAGGCGATCGCCTTCCGACCCGACCTGGCGGTGGCCACGCTCGAGGTCCTGGCCGCCCGCCAGGCCACGGTCGACGATCCGCGGGCCGACGCGGAGCCGGGCAAGATCCTGCACGAGATCCGCACCGGCGAGATGGCCCGTACCGGAGAGCTGCCGTTCGCGATGTACTACGGCAGCATCGACTCGACGCCGCTATGGCTGATCCTTCTGGCCGAGGCCTACGACTGGACCGGGGACGATGCCCTGGTCGATCGGTTGTGGCCGAATGCCCTGGCCGCCCTGAGCTGGATCGACCGGTTCGGCGACCTCGATGGCGATGGCTTTGTCGAGTACCGGCGCCGTTCCGAACGCGGCTTGATCAACCAGGGTTGGAAAGACTCGGTCGACGCCATCCGCGATCGGAACGGGGGGACGGCGGAGGGGCCGATCGCCCTGGCCGAGGTCCAGGCCTACGTCCACGACGCCAAGCGCCGGATGGCCCGCCTGGCCCGCCGCCGGGGCGAGACCGATCTCGCCGAGCGGCTCGGGCGCGAGGCCAGCGAGCTGGAGCGCCGTTTCAACGACATTTTCTGGGTTCCCGATCGCAGCTTCTACGCCATGGCCCTCGACGGCAGGAAGCGGCCCATGGACGCGCTGGCCTCCAACGCGGGCCAGACGCTCTGGGGTGGGATCGTCGACCAGGATCGGGCCAGGCTCGTGGTCGACGGTCTGACCGGACCCGAGCTCGACTCCGGCTGGGGCGTCCGGACCTATGCGGCCGGACAGCCCGGCTACAACCCGCTGGGCTATCACACCGGGTCGATCTGGCCCCACGACAACGCGCTGATCGTGGCCGGCATCAAGCGCTACGGCTTCGATCTCGAGGCGAGTGCCCTGGCCGGCCGGATCTTCGAGGCCGCCCAG
>JAXDKT010000045.1:0-6435 GCA_034666965.1 Chloroflexota bacterium
GATCGGGCGCCTCCGCGGTCCCTTGGTTCGCTAGGCGGACCAAGCGGCGGGCGAGGGAGCCGGGTCAGGCGGGGCGGCGCCGGATCGGGGGCCTCCGCGGTCCCTTGGTTCGCTAGGCGGACCAAGCGGCGGGCGAGGGAGCCGGGTCAGGCGGGGCGGCGCCGGGAGGTCTGGGAGGCGCGGGCCTCCGAACGGCCTACGGGTAGAGGCCGCGCATGGCCGTCGCGTCGGCGACCCGCTGCACGGCCAGGAGGTAGGCCGCGGTGCGCATGTTGACGGACTCCTTGAGCGCCATCATCAGGGTGTCGTGGAACGCCTTGACCATGATCCCCTTGAGCTTCTCGTTGACCTCGGCCTCGTTCCAGAAGTCGCGGTTGAGGTCCTGGACCCACTCGAAGTAGCTGACGGTCACGCCACCCGCGTTGCACAGGATGTCGGGGATCGTGAATACACCCTTGCGGAAGAGGATCTCGTCGGCTTCGGGCGTGGTGGGGCCGTTGGCCGCTTCGGCCACGATGCTGGCCTTGATGTTGTCCGCGTTGCGCGACGTGATCTGGTTCTCGAGCGCGGCCGGGATGAGGATGTCGCAGTCGACCTCGAGGAGCTCGGCATTGGTGATGTCGACCGTGCCCGGGAAGCCCTGGACCGTGCCGTGCTCCTTCTTCCAGGCGATGACCCGGTCCACGTCCAGGCCGCCGGGGGCGTGGATGCCGCCCACCGAGTCGCTGACCGCGATCACCGTGGCGCCCTCATCGCGGATGAGGCGGGCGGCGATCGAGCCGGCATTGCCAAAGCCCTGGACCGCGACTCGGGCCTTCTTGAGGTCGAGGCCGCGATGCGAGGCGGCTTCGATGATGCAGTACACCGCTCCCCGCGCGGTGGCCTCGGTGCGGCCCTCGGAGCCGCCCAGCGCGATCGGCTTCCCCGTGATCACGCCCGGGACGGTGTACCCGACGTGCATCGAGTAGGTATCCATGATCCAGGCCATCGTCTGGGCATTGGTGTTGACGTCGGGTGCGGGGATGTCCTTCTCCGGGCCGATGATGATGCTGATCTCGGTGGCGTAGCGCCGGGTCAGCCCCTCGAGCTCCTTGAGCGACAGCTTCTTGGGGTCGACGATCACGCCGCCCTTGCCTCCGCCATAGGGGATCCCGACGACCGCGCACTTCCAGGTCATCCACATCGCCAGGGCCTTGACCTCGTCGAGGCTGACGTCCTGGTGGTAGCGGATGCCGCCCTTGGCCGGGCCGCGGCCGAGGTTGTGCTGAACGCGGTAGCCGGTGAAAACCTGGACGCTGCCGTCGTCCATCTTCACCGGGAAGTGGACGATCAGCTCGCGGCGCGGCTCTCGGAGGACCTTGCGCAATCCTGGATCCAGATTCAGGCGCTCAGCGGCAAGGTCGAACTGCTGCTGAGCGACCTTCCAGGGGTTGATCGGCGCAGCGGCCTGCTCGGTGGTCATCGGGGACGGTTCCTCCGTTCGGCCGCCGGATAGGTCGGGTCGGCCGGATCCTGGGTCGTCTCCCGGACGACCCCACGGAGCGCCGGCTCGGGCCCGCATCCGGGCGACGCGCGACGCGTGGTTCGAAGCACCGGGAGTATAGACGCCGGACCCGACAAACGTGGCGGTCCGGTTGCGCCTACGTTGCGGACGGGTTGCACCTCAGTCCATAGCCCGATCGGGTCATCTGCGGCCGGGCTGGTCAGGGGCCGCCAGGCCCCGGTCTCCGGCGGCTTCCCGCGGTCAGCTGGGCCGGCGGCTTCCCGCGGTCAGCTGGGCCGGTCGCCCGAGATCAGCTGGGCCGGTCGCCCGAGATCAGCTGGGGCCGGTCGCCTGCGGCCAGGTCCCGGTCTCCGGCCGGTCGCCTGCCGTCAGCCGGGCCCTCGGCGCAGAACCGAGCCCCGATCTCCGGCCGGGCCGCCTGCGGTCAGCCGGCCCGTCGGCGCAGGACGGAGGCGCCCACCGCCCCGGGACCGAGGTGCGGTCCCACCGACGGACCGACCAGCTCGACCGAGACCCGGCCCGGATCGAGCCCGCCGGACACGCGCGCGAGCAGCTCGTCACGAAACGATTCGACGTCGGGGCTGACCGTGTGGAGGACGGCCATGCGCTCGATCGGATGGGCCGTCAGGTGCTGGACGGCCCGGGCCCGGGCCTTCGATCGAGTCCGAACCCGATCCAGGGTGTCCACCAGGCCGTCCTTGATGGCAATGATCGGCTTGACCGACAGAAGCGTGCCGATGGCCGCCTGTGGGCCGCTGATCCGGCCGCCCTTGCGGAGGTACTCGAGCGTGTCCAGGACGACCACGGTCTCGACGTCGTCGGCGCGCGCGTCGAGCGTCCGGGCGATCTCTTCCGGCGGCACGCCCTCGGCCGCGAGCTCGGTGGCCAGGATCGCCAGGATCCCCTGACCCATGGACGCGTTCCTCGAATCGACGACGTGGATTTCGCGCTCAGCCAGCGCCTCGGCGGCGATCGTGGCCGACTTGTTGGTCCCCGACAGGGCCGCGCCGACGGTGACGCACACGATCGCGTCGGCGCCGGCCTCGAACGCCAGTTCGAAGACCTCCTTGAAGACTCCCGGGCTGGCGGCGGCGGTCTTCGGGAAGGGCGCATCCGCGGCGGTCATCCGCGCCCAGAAGGCCTCGGTGGTCATCTCGACCCCGGCCCGATAGCTGTCCGAACCAAAGCTGACGATCAGCGGGACGACGATGATCCCAAGCGCGGCCGCCCGTCCCGGATCGAGATCGGCGGCGGAGTCGGTGACGACGGCGACACGGCTCACGGGGCGGACTCCCAATCCTGCGTGGCGCGGATCATACGGTCCCCGGGAGGACCGTCGTGGGCTGCGTGGGGCGGGCTCAGCCCAGGGTCACCATTCCTTCGACCGGCCCGCCGATGAGATGCTCCACGGCCCGCAGCCGGCGCAACGGCACGAGCGCGATGGCGAGCAGCACCAGAGTCGCGATCAGGATCCCGTCGATGCCGCGGGCCTCCGCCGCGAACCCGCCCAGCAGGCTGCCCCCGATCTGGCCAAGTGCCAGGAAGACCGAATACAGGCCCATGATCGCGCCACGATCCGACGGGAACGACTCGGACACGTCGGCGAGCATCCCCAGCGCCGCGGGGGTCGCTCCGGCCAGGACGAAGAGGCCGGCGACCACGACCGCCGACTCGGCCACCCGCACGATGTCGGGCAACCCTTCGCTGTGGTTGATCAGGGCAGCCGCGGCCACGACCGCTGCGCCGCCCAGGACGCCAAACAGGATGATCGTCGTCCGCCGGTAGCGCCGGAAGCGCTCGCCCCAGAACGCCAGGCCGATGAAGAACACCACCAGTCCCGCGGCCAGTCCGACGCTGATCGCGACCGAGTTGAATTTGCCCATCAGCAGCTGGTCCGCGAACCTCGGGTCGGGGGTCACCGGCCGCAGGAGCTGGAAGATGGCGTTGGTCGTCCACAGCCCCAGCGCGGCGTTGATGGCGATCCAGGTCGGAGCCAGCAGCCAGACGTGCGACGTCCTCAGGATCGTCACGTAGCGGGCGAGCCCGGGGTGGCTGGCCCCCTGGCTGGCCCCGCGCCCGTCGATCTCGCCCGGCTCGGCCGGTACGCCGCAGCGGTAGATCACGAAGGACACGCCGTAGATCACGGCGTTGACGAGGAACCCGAGCGGTCCGATGACGTGCCAGATCAGACCCGCCACCACGATGCCCATCCCCAGCCCGGCCAGCGTGGCGCCCTCGAAGCGGGCGGCCGCCCGACCGCGCAGGAGCTCGTCGCCGGCCGTGACCACCGCGATGAAGCCCAGGATCGACGGGACCGAGGCCGCGGTCGACAGGCCCTCGAGGATCCGCGTCCCGCCCAGCACGACGAGGTTGGTCGTGAAGAAGGTGATCACGACCGCGACCAGGCCGAAGAGCGGGCCGAGCTGCATCACCCGGTGGTGACCGAAGCGATCGGAGATCAGCCCGAACGGGGTCGACATGATCAGCTCGGCCGAGAAGAACAGCGCCGAGAAGATCCCAACCACATGCGCCTCGACCACGGGGCCGCCATGGGCCGGGAGGTCCTTGAGGTAGTTGACCAGCAGCCCGCCGGTCAGGCCCGTGCTGAAGCGCAGGGTGAAGGTGCCAAACAGCACAGCGATCAGCGAGCTGGGCACGTCGCCCACGATCCGACGGACGATCCCGGGGCGGCCGTGGTCCGCGGCGGTCTCCACGACCACAGCGTAGCCGGGCGCCCGACTGCTCGTCGCGCCGTTGTCGCCCGGAGGTCGCCCGACCCGGGAGCGAGCCCCGCTAGACTGACCGGCGTGACTCGTCCGCTGGTACCCATCCCCCTCGCTCGCGGCTCGCACGGGGCCGTCGTCGCGCCCCATCACCTGGCCACCGAGGCGGGCCTGGCAATCCTGCGCGCCGGTGGGTCCGCCGTGGATGCGGCCATCGCAACCAACGCGGTCCTGGCCGTCGTGGACGGCAACGCCTGCGGCATCGGCGGCGACGCGTTCTGGCTCATCTGGGACGCCGCCGCCGGACGCCTGCTCGCCCTCAATGGATCGGGGCGGTCCTCGATGCGAGCCGATGCCGCGGCGCTGCGGCGTGCGGGCCACGACCGGATCCCGCTGCGGGGCGGGCTGGCGATCACGGTCCCGGGCGCAATCCGCTCGTGGCACGACGCGCACGATCGGTTCGGGCGGCTTCACCGGGCGGATCTGCTCGCCCCGGCGATCGAGCTCGCCGCGGCGGGCTTTCCCGCCTGGGATGGGTTCATCGAGGCGGTCGAGGGCAGCGCCGCGTTCTTCGCCGAGGCGCTCGGTCCGGACGCCGGCTGGTTCTCGGTCTATCGCCCGGAGGGCCGGCCATGGCGGCCCGGGGAACGGGTCCGACTGCCCGCCCTGGCAGCCACCCTGGCCCGCATCTCCGACGAGGGTTGGGCCGAGTTCTACGCCGGCCAGACCGCCGAGCACCAGGCCCGGGCGCTGGCCGCGGCGGGCAGCCCGATCGGAATCGACGACCTCCGGGCGCACGGCTCGACCTGGACCGAGCCGATCGCGACCGACTACCGCGGCGTCCGGGTGACCGGCCATCCACCCAACAGCTCGGGCTTCGTGGCTCTCGAGATCCTCAACGTCCTCGAGCGGTTCGAGCCGCCCCCGCGCGACGAGTTCGCCGCCGGCGCCGGGGCGGACCTGCGCTGGACCCACCTCGGGATCGAGGCCTCGAAGCTGGCGATGACCGATCGCGACGCGCACCTGACCGACCCGGATGCCCACGCCGCGCCCCTCGAGCGGCTCCTCTCCAAAGAATACGCGGCCGAGCTGGCCGGGCGGATCGATCCGGCCCGGGCCGCCCGTCCGCCGGCGGCCCGCGTCCCGAGCGGCGGCGGGACGATCTGGCTGGGCGTCGTGGATGGCGCGGGCAACGCCGTCAGCCTGATCGAGTCCAACTACATGGGCTTCGGTTCGGGGGTGGTCGACCCGCAGACCGGGATCGCCTACCAGAACCGGGGCTCGTTCTTCAGCCTCGACGACGGTCATCCCAACGTCCTCGCGCCTTCGAAGCGGACGCTCCACACGCTGATGCCCGCGATGCTCTTCCGCGACGGACTGCCATGGGTCGTGACCGGCTCGATGGGCGGCGACGCGCAGCCCCAGATCCACGCCCAGATCGTGTCGGGGCTGGTCGATGGCGGGTTGGACGTGGCCAGCGCCGTCGGTATGCCGCGCTGGTTCGTGGAGCCCGAGGAGCATTTCTCACCGCCCAAGGCGGTCCGGGCAGAGCCCCGCTTCCGGGCTGGCCTGCTCGAGGGGCTCGAGGCGATGGGCCACGAGGTGACCCGCACCGAGCCCTTCGACGGCTGGCTCGGCCACGCCCACGCCATCGAGCTCGTCGATGGCGGCCCGGCCGAAGACGGAACGCTGGCTGCGGCAACCGACCCGCGCAGCGCAGGGCTGCCCGCCACCTACTGACCCCGGCCGGGTGCGACCGGCCCGCCATCACCCTCGCATATACTCCCCGGTGCCGGTGGCTGCTGCGCTCACGACCACTGCCACCGGCGACGCCCATCCACCTCCGGGAGGGATCCGTGTCGTCCAACGTCGGCCAGAGCTACCCGTACACCAGCGAGTCCGAGGCCGAGCGGGCTCAGGCCATCGCCGCCATCCTCGGGGCCCATCCCGAGCTGGCCGACACGATCGCGGCGGAGACGACCCCTCTCGACGCGACCGAGGGACGCGACCGCTGGTGGGTCTGGAAGTGCCCGACCAAGGGTTGCCCCGGGCTGCTCCACGTGGCTGGCTACGCGCGCGACCTGCACGCCCTCTACGTCGTCTGCGACGGGACCTGCGCCAAGACCTTCCTGCGCTGACACGGCGCATGGGCGAGGCGTCGTTGGACCTGGCCGCGTCCCGGCGCCGGCTGTGGCAGGAGTCGGCCGG
>JAXDKT010000046.1:0-23410 GCA_034666965.1 Chloroflexota bacterium
GCCCCGCCTCGCCCGGCTCGTGACACGCTCCCGGCCCACGCCGCTCACCCGACCCGCGCCGCCCTCCCGACCCCGCCTCTCCGGCTCGGCCCCGCCTCTCCGGCTCGGCCCCGCCTCGCCGGGCTCGTGACACGCGAGCTGTCACGGCGGCCGCGGACGCTGGCTGCATGAAGAACGGAACCGTCATCCAGTTCTCGCCGCCAGATGGCGCGGCCGCCCACACGCAGGTCACCCTCGACGGCGACCGGATCCTCGTCGAAGCCCTCGTCCTGGTCGACGCCGGGCTGGCCGGGTTCATCGCCGAACGCCCGGCCGACGACCGGCCGGCCCTGGTCGAGCGTGCCCTGCGGATCGGGCTCGTTGCGCTTCAGGACGCGGGCGTGACCGTCAACGTCGACGCCGTCCGGCGCGAGTTCGACGGTCTCCTGACCCGAACCGCCCAGGCCAACGAGCGAGCCGCTGGCGCGCTGGACGAAGCCCTCCGCCAGAACTTCGCCGACGGCGACGGACGGCTGCCGCGTACCCTGGAGACGTTCCTCGGGGATCGCGGCCGGCTGCAGGCCTTCGTCACGGACCTGTTCGACGAGTCGAAGCGAGACAGCGCCATCGGCAAGATGCGCGAGCTGCTCGGGTCGTACTTCGACGGCGACGCGTCGCGCCTGGCCGTGCTCCTCGACCCGACCCGGATGCACTCACCCCTGCACCAGTTCCGGTCCGAGGTCAGTGACGGGTTCAACAAGTTGCACGAGCGCCTGACCGCCATCGAGGCGGCGGCCAGCGCTCGGGCCTCGGAGCGGGCGAGGTCGACCGCCAAGGGAGTCGACTTCGAGGACCTCCTCGAGGCGATGCTGGGCGACGTGGCGCGCGGCTCGGGCGACCTGGTGGACCGAACTGGGACCGAGGCCGGCGACGTGATCCGTTCCAAGAAGGGCGACTTCGTGCTGACCGTCAATCCCGCCCAGACGGCGGGGACCGAGTTGCGGATCGTGGTCGAGGCCAAGGACCGGGCGATGTCCGGGCGCCAGATGCGCGACGAGATCCGAGAGGCCAAGACGAACCGGGGCGCCGCGGTCGGCCTGGTCGTGTTCACCCCAAGCCACGCCCCTTCGGGGATCGCCCCGTTCGACGTGCGTGCCGGCGACGTCTACTGCGTGGTCGACCCCGAGGCGCCCGACGCGGGCACCCTCGAGGCGGCAGTCCGGCTGGCGCGCCTGCTGGCCCTGCTCAACCTGCGTGACCAGGCCGTCGAGGTCGACGCTTCCGCGATCCGCCAGGCGCTCGACGGGGTGCGCGAGCAGCTCGAGCTGATCAAGGGCCTCAAGTCGACCCTGACGTCCATCGGCAACAGCTCCCGCGACATCGCGATCGGGTTGGATCGGCTCCGCGAGGGTGTGATCTGCCGGATCGCCGAAGCGGAGGCCGAGCTCCGACGGGCCGGCTGAGCTCCGACGAGCCGGACCGCATGCGGTCCGGCCGAGACGCAATGGGATCGTCACGTCCAGGGCGGTCTTCGCGAGGCCCGCCTGGGTTCCCGGCCGAGCGGACAAGTGCTACCCTCGCGGTCCGCAACAGAGGGTGAGATCGTGGCGCGCGCGATGTGGCGGGGGGCCATCCAGTTCGGCCTGGTGACGATCCCCATCAAGCTCTACCTTGCGACCGAGTCCAAGGGTGTGAGCTTCAACATGCTCCACAAGACCGACCTCAGCCGCATCCAGATGAAGACCTACTGCCCCGTCGACGACCAGATCATCCCGCGCAGCGAGACGGTCAAGGGCTTCGAATACGCCCCCGGGCAGTACGTCGTCGTGACCGACGAGGATCTCGAGTCGGTTCCGCTCAAGACCGTGCGGACCATCGAGATCGAGCAGTTCACGCCACGTCATGACACCGACGACGGCGCGATCAAGTTCGTCAAGCAGGCCTACTACATCGAGCCCGATCAGATCGGGCGGAAGGCCTTCTACCTGCTCAAGGACGTCCTCCAGGACAAGGGCCTGACGGCCATCTGCAAGGTCGTGATCAAGGATCGCGAGGTGCTCGGGGCGATCGATCCGTTCGCCAAGACGATGGTTCTCACGACCCTCCACTGGCCCGACGAGATCCGCTCGATCGCCGAGCTCGACCTGCCCGCCGAGGAGCCCGAGATCAAGCCCGCCGAGCGAAAGATGGCCGAGCAGCTGATCGAGGCGATGACCGGCGAGTTCGATCCGACCGCCTACAAGGACGAATACCGTGAGGCGCTGCTCAAGATCATCGAGGCCAAGGTGGCCGGTGAGGAGACCGTTGCCGCCCCGGAGGCCGAGCCGGCGACCAACCTGGTCGACCTGATGGCCGCTCTCGAAGCCAGCGTCAAGGCCGCGGTCGACTCGCGCAGCTCCGGTGCGCCGACGCCGGTCGGTGCGGCCAAGTCGAAGGCCGCCAAGGCCAGGGCGAAGGTGGCCGAAACCGAGGACGACGCCGAGGAAGCCAAGCCCGCCAAGCGTCGCAAGACCGCGTAGGGCGCCGCGTCGAGCGCGTCGCGCTCCGCGTCGCTCGACAGGCCCCGCGGCGCTAGCGGCAGACTGGCCGGGATGCCGCTCGAGCAATACCGCCGCAAGCGCGATTTCGCCAGGACACCCGAGCCCGCGCCCGGACGTCCGGCGGCGGGCGCCACGGCGAAGGGCGGTCGGTTCGTCGTCCAGCGCCATCGGGCGACTCGTCTGCACTACGACTTCCGACTCGAGATCGACGGCGTCCTGGTCAGCTGGGCGGTGCCGCGCGGCCCGACCCTGGATCCCAAGGAACGCCGGATGGCGATCCACGTCGAGGATCACCCGATCGAGTACCTCGACTTCGAGGGGGTCATCCCGGCCAAGCAGTACGGCGCCGGTGACGTCATCGTCTGGGACTGGGGAACCTGGGAGCCCGAGGCCGAGACGCCCGATCCCAAGGCGGCCATCGCCAAGGGCGAGCTCAAGCTCCGGCTCTTCGGCCAGAAGCTGAAGGGCCGCTTCACGATCGTGCGGACCTCGGGCCGGCGGACGGGCACGCGTCCGTTCGAGAACGACGAGAGCGAGCAGTGGCTGCTGATCAAGAAGCGTGACGAGTATGCCGTCGCCGGCTGGGACGCCGAACAGCACCCGGCCAGCGTCAAGACCGGGCGGACGAACGACGAGGTCAAGGCCGATCGGGATGCCTACTGGATCAGCCAGGCGCCGACGGCCGAGGCCGAGATCGACCTGTCCGGTGCCGAGCCGGCGGACGGGCCGCCGACCTTCATCGAGCCGATGCTGGCGACGCTCGGCGATCGCCCGTTCGACGATGACGACTGGCTCTATGAGATCAAATGGGACGGCTACCGCGTCGAGGCCATCGTCCACGAGGGCACGGTCCGGATCTACACCCGCAACGGCCACGACGCGGCGACCTACTTCCCGCGCCTGATCCCGCCAGTCGCCGGCTGGCTGGCCGCCGAAGAGGCGATCCTCGACGGAGAGGTCGTGGCCCTCGACGCATCCGGGCGACCCGACTTCTCGCTCCTCCAGGCGCGGATCTCGCAGTCGACCGGGGGGCGCGTGCCGGGGATGCGCGGTCGCGGTGGGCGGCCGTCGGAGGGTGGATCGACCGAGGCCGCGGCCAGCGACGAGGAAGCGTCCGCGGCGCCGCTGGTCTATCAGGTCTTCGATCTGCTCCGGCACGACCGTCGCTCGCTGCTGCGGGTCCCGCTCGAGGAGCGCAAGCGGCTGCTCCGGGCGATCGTCACCGACGGACCCCGGATTCGTTTCGCGGCCCACGTCATCGGCGAAGGCAAGGCGTTCTATCGAGCCGCCGCGGCCCAGGGCCTGGAGGGCATCCTTGCCAAGCACCGTCGCTCTCGTTACGAGCCGGGTCGGCGATCATCGGCCTGGATCAAGATCAAGCTGCGGCCCGAGCAGGCCCTTGTCGTCGGTGGCTGGACGCCGGGGGAGGGCAATGCCCGGGAGCTCGGCGCCCTCGTCGTCGGGGTCATGGAGGATGGCCAGCTCCGGTTCGCGGGGAAGGTCGGGTCGGGCTTCGATGCCCGAGCCCGTCGCCTCCTCCGAGAGCGTCTCGACGCGCTGGCATCCGACGATCCACCATTCTCTCCGCCGCCCGGTCCGCGAGCCGACCTGCGCGGGGTGCATTGGGTCAAGCCGGAGCTGGTCATCCGGGCCGAGCTCGGCGGCTGGAGCCGGGACGGACTGGTGCGCCAGTCGGCGTACAAGGGGATCGACGACGGCCGCGACCCTGCGACGGTTGTCCGGGAATCGCCGGTCGCAAGCGCCATGGCTGAGGCCCAGGCCGAGCGCGAAGTCGAACAGGACGACGAGGAGGACGAGGCGGAGGTGGCCAAAACGAACCGGAAGAGCGGCACGACCGCGAACGGGTCCCAGTCGGCGGGCGCCGAACCCGCGGCCGGCCGGCCAGGCGAGCGACCGGGCGGTCGGCGCCCCGCCGCCCGAACCGGTGATCGGCGCGCATCCCTGGCGCCCGCCAGGCCGGAATGGGCGCCGGCCACCCCGGAGGAGCTGGCGGCCCTCGATCTGCTGGGCAAGGGTGGTACCTGGTCGGTCGGCGGCATCGAGCTCAAGCTGACCAACCTCGACAAGGTGCTCTTCCCGCCGGCGTCGACGCCGCCCGACGATCAACCGGTCGTCAAGCGCGAGCTCATCCGCTACTTCGCGCTCATCGCTCCGGCGATGTTGCCCCATCTCGAGGACCGGCCCCTCAACCTCCAGCGCTTTCCCGACGGGGCGACCAAGCCCGGCTTCTGGCAGAAGGACCTGCGCCCGACCGACCCGCCCTGGCTCACTCGCTGGAAGGAGCCCGGGGTCGAGGACCGCGCCGCCAACACGCACCTCGTAGCCGATCGGACGGCGACGCTGTGCTGGCTCGGCAATCAGGCCGCCTTCGAGATCCACGCCTGGACCAGTCGGCTGACCGCGCCCGACCGGCCGACCTTCGCGCTCATCGACATCGACCCCGGCGAGCGGACGACCTGGGAACAGACGCTCGTCCTGGCCCGCCTCTTTCGGACCGCCCTCGAGCATCTGGGCGTCCGTGGCTATCCCAAGCTGACCGGCAAACGCGGCATCCAGGTCTGGATCCCGATTGAGCCGCGCTACACCTACGAACAGACCAGCGCCTGGGTGGAGGGCGTGTCACGGGCCGTCGGGGCGACCGTGCCCGAGCTCGTCTCGTGGGAATGGTCGAAGGACCGGCGCGATGGCCGGGCTCGGCTCGACTACACCCAAAACACCTACATCAAGACGCTGGTCGCACCGTACGCGGTCCGACCCGCGCCGGGCGCGCCGGTCTCCGCGCCGATCACCTGGGTCGAGCTCGACGACCCCACCCTGCGCCCGGATCGCTGGACCATCCGGACGGTGCCGGCCCGGGTCGAGGAGGTCGGCGATGTCTTCGCCCCGGCCCAGACCGACGCACAGGTGCTGCCAAAGCTGTAACGAACGGTGCCGCGCGGCGCGGCCAAGGCCGTCGCCGGCCGGCCGACCTCAGCCGGCGGCTCCCGACCGACGCCTAGTCGCCAGTCCCGACCGCCGCGGCGAACCATTCGACGTCGCGAACGATCGCCTCGGGCTCGACCGATGGGAAGTACAGCGCGAGGTGGGTGACGCCGACGGCCTGCCACTCGGCGACACCGGCGCGGATCTGGTCGGGGTTGCCGGCCAGGACGTAGCCCGTGCCCGCCGAGGCCGGCGCATCGCCGGGGAAAACTCGGACGCGAGCGGACAGGACCGGCATGGGGCGACCCGCCGCTTCCGCTGCCTCCCGGATCAGGGTCAGCCGCTCGGCAAACTTGGCCGGCGCGGTCGAGGTGGCCTGGTAGCCGTCGCCGATCCGGCCGGCCCGCCGCAGGGCGACCTCCGCACGACCGCCGAACCAGATCGGCAACTCGGCACCCTGGTCGGGGAGCGGTTCGAAGACGAAGTCCTCGATGTCGTGGAAGCGGCCCCGGAATGGGCTGGTCTGCCCGCCCCACAGGTGGCGCCACAGCCCGACGGTCTCCTCCAGGTAGGCACCCCGGACCCGGAACCGCTCGGGCACGCCCAGGTTGGCGTACTCGGTCTGGTTCCAGCCGATCCCGACGCCGGCGATGACCCGGCCGCGCGAGAGGACATCGAGGGTCGCCAGCTCCTTGGCCAGGACGACCGACTGGCGCTGGGGGACGACGATGACGCTCGTTCCGAGTCTCAGTCGCGGGTGAAGTGGGCCGACATGGGCCAGTGACAGGATGGCCTCGAAGATCCGGCCGTACTCATCGGTCGCCGCGCGATCGACGAGCACGTGGTCGGTGGTCCACACATCGGACCAGCCGAGCCGGTCGGCAACCTCCGCCGCCGCCTCGATCCCCTCGGCGCTGGCACCGGCATGCATCGTAGGAAGCACGAGTCCGTAATCCATCTCATTGGCATCGTAGCGGCCTCCCGACTTCCTCGCCCGACGACCCGTAACCTTTACGTTAACGTGAAGGTTGCGGTATCATGAGTCGATGGACGTCCCCAAGGCCGAGATCGACGCTCCGCCGAAGCTCCTCAGAATCAACGAGGTCGCGGCGGAGCTGGGGCTGACCGCGCGCTCGATCCGCTATTACGAGGAGATCGGGCTGCTCGAGCCGGCGGGCCGCTCGGACGGGTCCTACCGACTCTACGACCGCGACGACCTGGATCGCCTGCGCTACATCAAGGGTCTTCGCGACGACGCCGGGTTCAGCCTGACCGAGATCGCGCAGCTGCTCGAGGACGAGACGGCCCGTGCCCGCAACCGGGCCCGGTTCCGCGAGACCCACGACCCGGCGGAGCGTCGGGCGATCCTCCAGGACGCCCTGGCCCGGGTCGCCCGCCAGGTCGACACGCTGGGCACCAAGGTCGATCGACTCGAGGCCATGATCGCCGAGGCGAACAGCCGTCGCGAGCACTTGACCGAGCATTTGGCCGAGCTCGATGCCGAGGTCGTGGCCGACCAACCGGGCGCCCGATGAGCCCGGTTCGAGCCTTCGCTCGGCTCGAGGGCCTGAGCGCCCTGCGCCACCGCAACTTCCGGCTGTTCTGGTCCGGTCAGCTCATCTCGCTGATCGGCACCTGGATGCAGAACATCGCCGAGGACTGGCTGGTCCTGACCCTGACCGGGAACCCGCTGATGCTGGGCGTGGTGACCGCAGCCCAGTTCCTGCCGGTGATGGTCTTCGGACTGTTCGGCGGAATCGTCGCCGACAGCCTGCCCAAGCGTCGGACGCTGGTCGCCACCCAGACCATCGCCATGGGCCTGGCCTTCCTCCTGGCGATCCTGACCCTGACCCACACCGTCCAGGTCTGGCAGGTGATCCTGATCGCGTTCGTCCTCGGCTGCACCAGCGCGATCGACATGCCGACCCGCCAGTCGTTCGTGATCGAGATGGTCGGCCGTGAGGACGTCGGCAACGCGGTCGCCCTCAACTCGGCGATCTTCAATGCCGCCCGGATCGTCGGGCCGGCCGTGGCCGGCGTGGCCATCGGCATCTTCGACATCGGCGTCGCCTTCCTGGTCAACGGCCTGAGCTTCCTGGCCGTCCTCGCCTGCCTCCTGGCGATGCGTCCGGCCGAGCTGCGACCCTCGGTCCGGGTGGACCTGCCCCGCACCGCGCAGGCGGTCGTGGACAACCTGGCCGAGGGGCTGCGGTACGTCCGCCACACACCCGTCGTCCTCCTCGCGGTCGGCGTCGTCGGGTTGGTGTCGACCGCCGGGATGAACTTCGGCGTCGTGATCCCGCCCTTCGCCAAGGATGTGATGGGCACCGGCGCCGACGGCTACGGCTTCCTGATGGCCGCCTCCGGGGTGGGCTCGCTGCTGGCCGCATTGACGATCGCCTTCCGGGGCCGACCCGATCCGCGGATCATCGTCGGCGGCGCCGTGCTCCTGGGCGTCCTCGAGGCGGCCCTCGGCTTCACCCGATCGATGCCCCTCGCGATGGTCTGCATGTTCGGGATCGGCGCGGGCGGAATCAGCATGGCGGCGATGGCCAACACCACCATCCAGCTGAACGTGCCCGACATGCTCCGCGGCCGGGTTCTGGCCGTATACGCCACGGTCTTCGCCGGCTCGACGCCCATCGGCGGGCTCGCCTTCGGGGCCCTTGCCAGCGCGATCGGCCCGGCCCTGGCGGTGACCGTCGGCGGCGTCGTCGCCCTGGCCGTCGGGCTCGGTGCCGGAGTGTGGGCCTGGCGCCGGGGCCTCCTGCGGCCCAACGGAGCCTGGGCGACCCGGCGCCGGTCAGCGCTGGCGCACGACGCCGATGACCGGGCTGTCCCCGGCCACGTAGTCGAAGTCGGCCCGACTGCGGGTCTCGTCGAGGCTGATGGCCAGCCGGACGGTGTCGTCGTCGGGATGGTTGGGATCGTAGATCCGGAGGCTGAGGTGGCCGGCCGGCGCGTCGAGCGCGTAGCCGTAGGCGAGGACCTGGTGGTTGGCGGTCAGCCGTCGCGGGTCGGCGCTGGCAACGTGGACCAGTCCTAGCACCGCGGGTCGTCCGGCGTCGATCGCGCGCCGGATCCCCGGCCAGGTCCGGCGTACCGCGATCCGGGCTCGGCCGCGGTCATCGACGATGCTCGCCCGGTAGAACCGGGCCACGGCGACACCGAGCTCGAGGCTGTCGATCTGGCGTCTGACGATCTCGCGGTACAGGGCCGAGCCCTCGGCCGGCGGCTCGCGGTCTGGCGGGGAATGCTCGCCGCGCGCCCACCGGTCGCGCGCCGCCAGGGCCATGCCACCGCACAGGCCGGCCGCCGCGTCCCCGATGTGCAGCTCCAGCCCGACGGGCACCGGTCCGGGGATCCGGAACGCGAGCCGCAGCGCCGGCGCCGACGGCCACCGGTTCGCGAAGTGGAACCCGGCCGTGGATGGCAGGAAGCCCGGGATCGATCGCTCGATGGTCATCGCTCGTCGGTCGGGTCGCCGGGTGGCTCGGGACCGCGCAGCTCGTCGACGCGATAGGCCGCCGTGGTCGACGACCAGCTGGCCGAGACGTCGGCCTGGATGGCGGTCACGAAGCGAGTCAGGCCCGAGACCACGAACAGGATGGCGAAGGTTGGGTAGCCCAGCGGCAGGACGGCCAGGATCACGGCGTTGGCGAGCTGCCCGGCCGTGATCCCGAGCGCCGTGCCCGACACGAAGCGGCCCTGAGCGTGGATCACCTCGGGACCGGGTGACAGGCGCATCAGCCGCTCGTTGGCCGCGAGCGTGCCAGCCGCGGCCCCGGCGCTGGCGACGATCGCCACGACGCACAGGACCAGCCAGGCCAGCGGGTTCTGGGGCCACGCCAGCAGGCCGAAGATCATCGACCCGCCGCGCAGCAGGAACGACAGCCGCAGGAAGCGCGACGACGAGCCGCGGCCGAGGAGCCCGCCGACGATCGTCGCCGAGACCAGAGCGGCAGCCGACGACAGCGCCGAGAGCAGGATGGCGAAGGCCGGCGGCAATCCGAGCACGCTGATCGCATAGATGGACAGGTACGGCCCGAAGCCGGCCCCGAACGCGGCCACGGTCACCACTCGCAGGAACCGGTCGAGCTCGCGGACCGCCGGCCCGGGTGGGGATGGCACACCACCACCGCCAGCACCGGAGCCACCCGCAGCGCCGTTGGCACCCGCAGCCCCGCCTGCCGCCGTTCGCGGCGCTGCGACCAGGACGCGTCCCGGCCTCGGCAGCCGACGGATGACCAGCAGCTCGGCGATGCCCGCGACCCCCGCCGCGACGAACACCAGAGCGTAGACGAGGATCCCGATCCGCGACTCGAGGGCCTGAACGAGCAGAGCCACCGGCAGGAGCAGGAAGGCGCCCAGACCGAGGTTCACGCCCATGACCCGCGGCGCCACGAAGCGACGCTCCGGGTCGGGCAGGATGGCGCCGTACCAGGCCAGCAGGTTCGCCCCACCGATGGTGGTCGCGGCTCCCGCCATGGTCATGACCAGCCCGATCGCGACGATCGCGGCCGGCCGGGGCAGGATCCCCGCCCAGGCCAGGAACGCGAACCCGGCCAGGATGAACCCGCGGGTCTCGCCGACGAGCAGGATGACCAGGGTCAGGCCGCGCAGGTTGCCGTCGAAGCGGCGCAGCAGTCGCGGCACGAGCAGCTGCGCCGACGAGAACGCGAACGGCAGCACGCCGATGACCGTCGCCACCGCGGGGTGTGCCCCGAGGGTGAGCAGCAGCGGGATCGTCAGCCCGTCGCCGGCGAGGGCCGATACCGCCGCCTGTCCGACGCCGATTCCGAGGAATCGCCGGTAGCGCGGAGCGACGAACGCGCGCCACTCGTCGATTGCGGTGCGCAGCCCGCCTCGGTTGGATTCGGCCATGGCCAAAGGGTACGAGAGCGGAGCCGGGTCCAGCCTGACGGGCGCGATGGCGACGCGGCTGCAACGCTCGCGCCCTTCTCTGAATCAGCCTCGGCAGCCGGTTCGCCGGACGCTTGAGCATCGAAGGAGGGCGGTACCGATGCACAGCGACATCAGTGGTCCGGCCGGTCGCCTCCACGTCGATGACGGCGGCACGGGCGGAGTCGCGGTGGTGTTCGTCCACGCGTTTGCCGGGAGCTCGACCCATTGGACCGAGCAGGTTGAGCACATCCGTCGCGACCGGCGGGCGATTGCCCTGGATCTCCGTGGTCATGGCCGCTCGGATGCGATCGCGGGGGAGGACGTCTCGATCGAGGACCTGGCCGCGGACATCGCCGCGGTCGCCGCCGCCCTCCGGCTGGAGCGATTCGTGCTCGTCGGCCACAGCATCGGCGGAGCCGCGGCGATCGCCTTGGCGGGCGAGGCGCCCGAACGGGTTGCAGGGCTTCTTCTGGTCGGGACGCCTGGTCGGGTGCCCATCGAGCAGGCCGATCAGATCGTCTCGGCGATGACCTCTGACTACGACGAGACGATGAGCGGCTACTGGGACAGGCTCCTGGCCGACGCCACGCCCAAGGTCAAGGACCAGATCGAGGCCGAGAGGGAGCACATGCCCCAGGACGCGGCAATCGCTCTCATCCGGGCGACCTTCGCCTACGATCCTCTGCCCGCGCTCCAGGACTACGCCGGTCCGACGCTCGCGGTGACGTCGAGCGATGGCCCCAACGACCTCCACAACCAGGTTGCCGGGCTGCCCCACGAGCAGATCAGCGGGACGAGCCACTGGGTCCACATGGACCGCCCGGCGGAGTTCAACCGCATCCTGGACGCCTTCCTGGCCCGGGTCGACGAAACCGAAGCCGGTTCCCGCCGATCGCCGGCCGGGAGGGCCACCGCAACCGCTCGCTAGGCTCGCGGTCCGCGGCCGGCGCCCGGGCTATCCGGCTCGGCGGCACGTGCCGGTGGCGCTACCATCGGGTCATGCCCACCAACCGGCTCGCCGGGGAGACGAGCCCGTACCTCCTCCAGCACGCCCACAACCCCGTGGACTGGTATCCCTGGGGCGAGGAGGCGCTGGAACGGGCCAGGGCCGACGACAAGCCGATCTTCCTGTCGATCGGCTATGCGGCCTGCCACTGGTGCCACGTCATGGAGCGCGAGTCGTTCGAGGACGAGGCGACCGCGACCCAGCTCAACCGCGACTTCGTCCCGATCAAGGTCGACCGCGAAGAGCGGCCCGATCTCGACCAGGTGTACATGGCGGCGGTCCAGGCGATGACCGGCGGCGGGGGCTGGCCGATGAGCGTGTTCCTGACTCCCGACGGTCGGCCGTTCTATGGCGGGACCTACTTCCCCGATGGGCCGCGTCACGGGATGCCGGCCTTCCGGCAGGTGCTGGAGGGCGTGGCCCGGGCCTATCGCGAAGATCGAGCCAGCGTCGAGGAGTCGGGTTCGGCGATCGTGAAGGCCATCGCCGAGGTCTCCCGATTGGGCGCGAGCGGTGGTGCGCCGGCCGGCCAGGAGCCGGGAACGGCCGCCGGAGCCGCCCTGAGCCTGCCCGATCGGACGGTGCTCGCGGCGGCCGTCGCGGCGCTCGAGCGCTCGTTCGATCCACGCCATGGCGGTTGGGGTGGCGCCCCGAAGTTTCCGCAGCCGATGACCATCGAGTTCCTCCTTCGCCGGGCGGCGAGCGGCGAGGACGACGGGCGGGCCCTGGCCATGGCCCGGCGGACGCTCGACGCGATGGCCGCCGGTGGGATCCACGACCAGCTCGGCGGGGGATTCCACCGCTACGCCACCGACGGCGTGTGGCTCGTCCCGCACTTCGAGCAGATGCTCTACGACAACGCCCAGCTGGCCCGGGTGTACGTCCACGCCTGGCAGCTCACGGGCGATCGGCGCTACCGGGACGTGGCCGTCGGGACCCTCGACTACCTGGCCCGCGAGCTCCTGACCGCCGACGGTGCCTTCGCCGCCAGCCAGGACGCCGACACCGAGGGCGAGGAGGGCGCGACCTTCGTATGGACGCCGGACGAGGTCCGAGCCGTCCTCGGAGCGGATGCCGCGCCGCTGGTGATGGCCGCCTACGACGTGACCGAGGACGGCAATTGGGAGGGCCGAACGATCCTGCGCCGGGTCCGCTCGGACGAGGAGCTGGCGACGATGACCGGGACGACGCCGGTCGAGGTCGCCGAGCGGCTGGCCTCGGCCCGTAGCGCGCTCCTGGCGGCCCGCGCGACAAGGCCGCAGCCGGCCCGCGATGACAAGGTCCTGGCCGGCTGGAACGGTCTCGCCCTGGCGGCACTGGGCGACGCGATCGTCGCCCTCGAGGCAAGCGGCGAGGACCCCGACCGGACCGTCGCCGCGCGGTATCGCTCGCTGGCGGCCGGCGCGGCCGAAACGCTGCTCACGAACCTCCGCCTGGGGGATGGTCGGCTGCGCCGGAGCTGGAAGGACGGTCGAGCCTCGGCCGACGGGGTCCTCGAGGATCACGCCTGCCTGGCCGAGGGTCTTCTGGCCCTGTACCAGGCGACCTTCGACGAACGCTGGTTCGTGGCGGCCCGGGGCCTGGCGGACACGATCCTGGGCGCGTTCGCGGATCCGTCGGGCGGTTTCTTCGATACCAGCGACCGCCATGAGACGCTGGTCACCCGCCCCAAGGACCTCCAGGACAACGCCGTCCCATCGGGCAACGCCATGGCCGTCACGGTCCTCCTCGAGCTCGACGCCCTGACCGGCGACGGCCGCTACCGAACCGCGGCCGAACGGGCGTTGGGCCAGGTCACCGGCGTCCTGGGACGCTATCCGGGTGGGTTCGCCCAGTGGCTGGTCGCGCTCGAATTCGCCCTGGCCGACGTCCTCGAGGTCGCGGTCGTGGGCGATCCGGCCGACACCGCGACTCAGCGGCTCCTGGCACCCCTCCGA
This sequence comes from Chloroflexota bacterium, assembly GCA_034666965.1. Classification (GTDB taxonomy): domain Bacteria; phylum Chloroflexota; class Limnocylindria; order Limnocylindrales; family CSP1-4; genus Chersky-267. Next base: position 13,311 of record JAXDKT010000046.1, read on the forward strand.
TCCGGGTACCGCCCGCACGTCGTGGTGGCCTGCGCGGCCGACCCTGACGCGAGCGCGGTCGAGCTGCTCCACTCCCGGTTCCGTCTTGACGACCGCCCAACCGCGTTCGTCTGCCGCGGGTTTGCCTGTCGCCAGCCGGTCAATGAGCCCGAGGCCCTCGCAGCCCAACTCGTCGCCTGAGGCCCATGGAGCGCCGCGCGGCGGACGACCCGAGGTCACCGGTCGAGCCGCTGCCGGCGGCCACGATCGTCCTCGTCCGGCCGGCGCAAGGCGGACTCGAGGTCCTGCTCACTCGACGGCCCGATTCGATGGCCTTCGGCGCCGGGCTGCACGTCTTTCCCGGCGGGCGGGTCGAGAACGCCGACAGCGATCCACGAGTCCTCGCCCGGGCAGCGGGGCCGATCGCCGATCCCCCCTTCCACGTCGCCCATCGGATCGCGGCCATCCGTGAGACGTGGGAGGAGGTGGGCGTCCTGCTCGCGACGCCGGCCAGCGTCGGCCCGCCGGCTGCCACCCGCCGAGCCGACCCGCGATCCGCATCCGGCACCGCCCGGCGATCCGCATCCGGCACCGCCCGGCGATCCGCGGCGCGGCACTCCGGCGTCGCCGACCGGAACCGGGTTGCGCTGGCCGACCTGGTCGAGGGCGACGACCTCCGGCTGGCCACCGATGGGCTGGTGGAGATCGGGCGCTGGACGACGCCGCGAGCCTTTCCGCGCCGGTTCGATACGCGATTCTTCGTGGCCGAGCTGCCGGCCGAGGCTGTCCTCGATCCGGATCCGGGTGAGGTCGCGGCCCACGCCTGGTTCACGCCACGGGCGGCGCTCGCCGCGATGGCCGACGGCCGGATCTCAATGTGGCCGCCGACCTCGACCACGCTCCAGCGGCTCGAGCGGGCGACGTCGTTCGCGGCCGTCCGGGACGGCCTCGCGCGCGTCCCAGACGTCGCCATCGGCAGGGCTCGCGTGTCGGACGGGCTGGTGGTCATGACCGGCCACGGCGCGTTCGGCCCCGGCGGCCGGCCGGCGAACACGATCCTGGTCGGCGGACGTGAGGTCGTCGTGGTCGACCCCGGCGATCCCGACGAGGCGTTCCTCGACGCGGTTGAAGCCGAGGTCGCGGCCCGAGGCGGCCGGATCGCCGCCATCGCCCTGACCCACGTCGATCCCGGCCATGCCGCGGGCTCGGAAGAGCTCCGGGCGCGAACCGGGGCGCCGATCGTGGTCGGCCCCGGTGGCGCCGCGCCGCTGTCGTGGGCGGTCACCGAGATCGGTGACGGGGCGACCGTCGGATCGGGCGATGGCGCGCTGACGGCCGTGGCGACTCCGGGTCACCGGCCCGATCACCTGGCGTTCCTGGCAGCGGACGGGACGTTCTTCGCCGGCGATGCGCTGACCGATCGGCCGGCGGTCATCATGCCGCCCGAGGGCGACGCGGACCTGCACCGGGCGACGCTCACCAGGATCGCCGGACTGCTCGCCGCAGGAACGATCAAGCGGATCGTCCCGGGTCACGGCCCGGCCGTCCTGGCCGATCCGGCCGCGGCCATCGCCGCCGCCGAGGCGGTTCTCGGGATCAGTCGGCGAGGGCGGTGGCGAGGTTCCGGAGCAGGTTGAGGCCCTCGTGGACCTCCTCGGCCGGCGCGTACGGTCCGGGCATCAGGAAGCAGGGCCGGCCGCCCAGGGCGACCCCGGCGAGCTGACCCCAGCGCTCGGGCAGTTCGCGACCGGCCGAGATCGTCGCCGCGCGTTTGTAGATGAAGACCACCGCGCCCGGCCGCCATAGCGCGATCTTCTGCCACAGGGCACCGACCCCGGCGGTCAGCTCCGCGTCGCTGGCGTCGTCTCGCGCCGAGGGCTCCTTGCGCAGGTCGGAGATCCCGTGGCCGGCCGCCACGAGCGCGTCGTCCGCCGCCTCGAGCGACGTCTCGGGCGGGATGATCCCGGCTCGACCGAGGCGCTTCCAGAAGCGCTGACCGAGGCGGCCCTGGTGGTAGTGCCCAGCCTCGACGCTGACCGGCGACGGATTCAGCCCGACGAACAACAGGCCGCCGCGTTCGGGTGGCAGGTCGAGCAGCGTCTCGACGCGTCGACCAGCGATGGTCAGGATCGTCCGGTGCGGTCCCGGACCGGGGCGATGGAGGAGCTCGTCGAGGGTCGTCATCGGGCGCCGAGGATATCGCGCCGCGCCGCGAACCAGGCGAAGGTCAGGCCGGCGGCGGGGTCGTCGGCCCGTTGCCGCCTGTGGCGTCGCGTTCCTTCTGGAACTCGGCCGTCTCCTTGCGGACCTCTTTCACGCCCCGGCCGAGCATGTTGCCGATCAGCGGAATGGTCTTCGGGCCGCGAACGAGGATCACGATGACCAGGATCGCGATGAGGATGACGAGCAGGCTGTCCATCGTCCGAATGGTACTCGCTCACTCGCGGCCACGGACTGCCCCACGCAGGGCGACCGGGATGACCAGGCGCAGCGCGGTATGGGTCGCCGAGAAGCTGCTGACCTTGTTGTCGATCAGGCCGCTGGCCCGCGCCGCGGCGATGACGTCGACGTCGCGCAGGGTGGCGTCCCGGCCTTTGCGCGAAACGACCCAGATCGCCCCGTTCGGGACGAGCGAGGCGCGCAACCCCGGCAACGCGGCCAACTCCTCCTGGGAGTCGGCGGCCAGGAGGACGACGTCGGTTTCGGGCAGCGGCTCGCCGATCGTCACGTCGTGGGTCCGCCCGGCCAGCTCGGCACGCAGGTCGGGGTCGGGCACGCCGACGATCGCGACCCGCGCACCCGGCTTGACCCCGAGCTTGTCGATTCGCGGGGTCGTGTAGACCCGTTCCATCGCGGTATCGTGCCACGCATGGCCTCCTCCGGATCGGCCGCTGGCCCGCTGCTGGTCTACGGCCCGCGCTCCACGACCTACGACTTCGGACCCGGCCACCCGCTCTCGCCGCGCCGTTTCGGACCGGGGATCGACCTGCTCCGGGCCGTGGGTGCCGAACCGGCCCTGGCGCCGGAGCCGGCGACCGACGCGGAGTTGCTGATCATCCACGATGCCGCCTATCTGGCGGCCGTGCGTCGCTTCGGTGACGACCCGGATCTTCCGCCGGCGTTCGGGATCGCCCATGGTGGGGACGTGCCACCGTTCCCCGGGATGCACGAGGCGTCTGCGGCCGTGGCCGGCGGCTCGCTCCGGGCGATGGAGGCCATCCTGCGCGGCGACGTCGACCATGCCTTCCATCCCGGCGGCGGCCTGCACCACGCGATGCCCGCCCGCGCCTCGGGGTTCTGCGTCTACAACGACGTCGCGCTGGCCGTGGCCGCGGCACGCGCCGCCGGGTTGCGGGTGCTCTATGTCGACCTCGACGTCCACCACGGCGACGGCGTCGAGGCAATCCACGCCGATGACCCGGGGGTGCTCACCGTCTCGTTCCACGAATCGGGGCGCTTTCTGTTTCCGGGGACGGGTGCCGAGGACGACATCGGCCGCGGGCCCGCCGCCGGGACGGTGGTCAACGTGCCGCTCGAGCCATCGACCGGCGAGGCCGCCTGGCTGTCTGCGGTGACGGCTCTCGTGCCTGAGCTCGCGGCCGCCTTCCGGCCGGACATCGTGGTCAGCCAGCACGGCGCCGACAGCCACGCCTGGGATCCACTGGCCCACTTGCGGGTGACGACCACGGCCATGGGCGCCGCGGCCCGGCTCGTCGACGCGGTCGCGCACCGGCACGCCGGCGGTCGCTGGCTGGCGACCGGTGGCGGCGGGTACGCGATCTATCGAGTCGTTCCCCGGACCTGGGCCCTCACCTGGCTGGCCGGGGCGCACCGCGAGGCGCCGGATCGGACGCCCGCCGCCTGGCGCGAGCGCTGGTCGGCGGAGGCTGTGTCGTGGGACGGCGGTCCGCCGCCAGAGCGCCTCGAGGACGAGCCCAACGCCGGGCTGCCCGTGGGCCCCGCTCAAGGAGCGGCGGAGCTCGAGGCGGGTCGGACCGTCGATCGCGTCCGGGCTCGAGTCCTGCCCCTGCTCGAGGCGGCCGTCCCGGACTGAGCAGGGGCCGAGCCGAGCGGTAGGCTCGGCTCGGGTGAGGATCAGCGACCGGCGAGCACGGCGGTGGCGGTCGCCAGGATGGCGGCGGCGGCACCGCCGAGGGCCAGGATCAGTCGCGGTGGCCGGTGGGGGTTGGCGTCGCCGAAGTCGACTTCGCCGCCCTGGCGGGCGAGCTTGGCCAGCCGGTTGTGATCGGCCTCCCGAAGGAGATCGGCCTGGTGCTCGAGCGCCATCTGGTGGGTCAAGTAAGCGTTCATTTCAATTTCCCTCTCGATCTCGTCCGCTGCGATCGGTGTTGACGACATGGTCAGCTCCCGGGTGCCCCGCCGCGACCGCCTGGCCGACGCCGCCGGGGTCATCCACGGGCCTACCCACTCGTCGGCTCGGAGGGCGGTGCGTTGTCGCACCGGCGACAGGCGCCCGCCGGACGAATTCGATCGCTTGTTCTAAACGTGTTCACGGCCGTATACTCGGCGTCCCGTGGCCCCTCGTCGTTCCGCCGTCTCGCCGACCGTCCCGCGTCCCACCGCGCCAGCCGCATCCGCCGCCGATCCGCTCGACCTCTTCGACCCGGCGGTTCGGGACTGGTTCGGGGCGTCGTTTGCCGCGCCGACCTCGGCCCAGGCGCAGGGCTGGGCGGCCATCGCGGCCGGAGCGCACACCCTCATTCACGCACCGACCGGCAGCGGCAAGACCCTCGCCGCCTTCCTGTGGTGCCTCGACCGGCTCGTCCGGGCGCCGTCACCGCCGGCCACCCGCGAGCACCCGGGCGCCGTCCGAGTCCTGTACGTCTCGCCGCTCAAGGCGCTGTCGTACGACATCGAGCGGAACCTTCGGGCGCCGCTGGCCGGGATCGCGCTGGCCGCCGGTCGTCGGGGCGATCCGGTCCCGTCGATCTCGGTCGGGCTGCGCACCGGCGACACGAGCGCGGAGGAGCGCCGCGTCCTCGCCCGCCGGCCGCCGGACATCCTGATCACGACGCCCGAATCGCTGTACCTCCTGCTGACCAGCCAGGCGCGTGAGAGCCTGCGCAGCGTCGAGCACGTGATCGTCGACGAGGTCCATGCGATCGCCGGCACCAAGCGCGGCGCTCACCTGGCGCTCAGTCTCGAGCGCCTCGAGGCGCTCCGCGACCCGGCCGCCCGACCCCTTCAGCGGATCGGCCTGTCCGCGACCCAGCGCCCGCTCGAGACGATCGGCCGGTTCCTCGGCGGCACCGCTCCCGGCCGCGAGGTGCGCATCGTCGACGCCGGCACGCGCAAGCCGCTCGAGCTTTCGGTGGTGGTCCCGGTCGAGGACATGGGCCGCCTGGGCGAGCCGCTGCCGCTCGAAGAGCAGCCCGGCGGCCCGGCCGCGGGTCCCGAGGCGCGGGTCAGCATCTGGCCGGCGATCCACCCGCGGATCCTCGAGCTCATCCGGGCCCACCGCTCGACGATCGTCTTCTGCAACAGCCGGCGCCTGGCCGAGCGGCTCGCCCAGCGCCTCAACGAGCTGGCCGGCGAGGAGCTCGTCCGGGCCCATCATGGCTCGATCGCGCGGGAGCAGCGGGTCGCGATCGAGGAGGCGCTCAAGGACGGCCGGCTTCCGGCGATCGTAGCCACGTCCAGTCTCGAGCTGGGCATCGACATGGGCGCGGTCGACCTCGTCATCCAGGTCGAATCCCCGACCTCGGTCGCCCGCGGGTTGCAGCGGATCGGCCGCGCCGGGCACCAGGTCGATGCGGCCTCGCGCGGCGTCATCTTCCCCAAGTACCGGGGCGACCTGCTCGAGGCGGCGGTGGTGACTGAGCGGATGCATGCCGGCGCGATCGAGACGACGAGCGTGCCGCGCAATCCGCTCGACGTGCTGGCCCAGCAGCTCGTGGCGATGACCGTCATGGACCGCTGGACGGTGGACGACCTGCACGCGACGGTGACTCGGGCGATGCCCTACGAGACGCTCGGGCGGGAGGCGTTCGAAGGCGTCCTGGCGATGCTCGCGGGCGCCTATCCCTCAGATGAGTTCGCCGAGCTCAAGGCGCGGGTCACCTGGGACCGGGTTACGGGCATGGTCGAGGGCCGACGCGATGCCCGGGTGGTGGCGGTGACCAGCGGCGGGACGATCCCGGACCGGGGCCTGTACGGCGTCTTCCTCGTGGGCGAGCCGGGCACGCCCGGGCGACGGGTGGGCGAGCTCGACGAGGAGATGGTCTACGAGAGCCGCGTCGGCGAGATCATCACCCTGGGCGCCTCGTCGTGGCGGATCGAGGAGATCTCCCACGATCGAGTCATCGTCTCGCCCGCTCCGGGCGAGCCCGGCAAGCTGCCGTTCTGGCACGGCGACGCTGTTGGCCGCCCCATCGAGCTTGGCCGGGCGCTGGGTGCCTTCGTGGGCGAGGTCGAGGCGGACATCGGCCGCGGCGCCCGCGGACGGAGCGCGGCGCTGGCCCGGCTGCGTGAGAAGCACGACCTGGACGCCCTGGCCGCGGAGAATCTGGTCGCCTACCTCGAGGACGAGCGCGAGGTCGCCGGCGCGCTGCCGACCGACCGGCGAGTCGTCGTCGAGCGCTTCCGGGACGAGCTCGGCGACTGGCGAGTGGTCATCCTCACCCCGTTCGGCGGTCGAGTCCATGCGCCCTGGGCCCTCGCCCTCGAGGCCCGTATCGGCGAGCGATCGGGCGCCGAGGTCCAAACCATCTGGTCCGACGACGGCATCGCGATCCGCCTCCCGGACGGTGACATCGACGGCATCGACGACCTTCTGTTCCCGGACCCCGACGAGGTCGAGGAGCTGGTCGTGGGCAAGGTCGCCGATTCGGCCCTGTTTGCGGCACGCTTCCGCGAGAATGCGGCCCGGGCGCTGCTGTTGCCCCGTCGTCGGCCGGGGACGCGGACGCCGCTCTGGCAGCAGCGCCAGCGGTCGGCCGACCTGCTCGCGGTGGCCAGCCGCTATGGCAGCTTTCCGATCCTGGTCGAGACCTACCGCGAATGCCTGTCGGACGTGTTCGACCTGCCCGCGCTGCGCGAGGTCTTGTCTGGCATCGCCCGACGCGAGGTCGCGGTCCACCGCGTCGAGACCGTCCACGCCTCGCCGTTCGCCAGCTCGCTCCTGTTCGACTATGTGGCCGCCTTCATGTACGAGGGCGACGCGCCACTGGCCGAGCGGCGGGCCCAGGCGCTCACCCTCGACCGGGACCTGCTCCGCGAGCTGCTCGGACAGGAGGAGCTCCGCGAGCTGCTCGATCCGGCCGCCCTGGCCGACCTCGAGCTGTCGCTTCAAGCCCTCTCCGACGAGCGCCGGGCGACGACCGTCGACCAGCTCCACGACCTGCTCCGCCGGATCGGCGACCTGACCGAGGCCGATGTCGCGACGCGTTGCGCGGTTCCGCCCGCCGAGAGCGCCGGCTGGCTGGGGGAGCTGGCGGCCGGCCGTCGGGCGATCGCCGTCCGGATCGCGGGCGAGGTCCGCTGGATCGCCATCGAAGACACGGCCCGCTACCGCGACGCCGTCGGGGTCCAGCCGCCGGCCGGTGTCCCGCTGGCCTTTCTTGGTCCGACGTCGGCGGCGCTCGAGGGTCTCCTGGCCCGCTTCGCCCGGACCCACGGACCGTTCCTCTCTCCCGAGCCCGCGATCCGCTGGGGGTTGCCCGTCGGGCTGGTCGAGGACGCGCTGGGTCGACTCCTGGCGAACGGCGCCCTGCTCCGCGGCGAGTTCCGGCCGGGTGGCGCCGAGCGCGAATGGTGCGACCCCGAGATCCTGCGCCAGCTCCGGCGCCGGTCCCTGGCGCGACTCCGGCGGGAGGTCGAGCCGGTCGAGCCGGCGGCGCTCGGCCGGTTCCTGCCCGAGTGGCAGGGCGTCGCCCCGCTGGCGCGGCTCGGCGGGGGGCCTTCCGAGGTCCCGGCCGCGGTGCGCGGATCGGCCGCCCTCGAACGCCTGGCCGAGGTCGTGGATCAGCTCGCCGGGCTGCCCATCCCGGCCTCGATCCTCGAGCGCGACGTCCTGCCGGGCCGGGTCCCGGGCTACCAGCCGAGGGTGCTCGACGAGCTCGGCGCGCTGGGCGAGGTGGCCTGGGTGGGTCGCGGCAGCCTCGGCCGCGACGATGGTCGGATCGCGTTGTTCCGACCCGGTCGCGAGGTCCTCCGCGTGGCGGGTGGTGGTCCGGGTGCGGTCGAGGCGGCCGCCGCGGAGCGCCCTGGCGAGGCTCGCCACGAGGCGATCCGAGCGTTCCTCGGCCGCCGCGGCGCCTCGTTCTACCGGGAGATCCATGCCGCGGCCGGTGGCGGGCCAGACCGGGCGATGCTCGACGCCCTGTGGGATCTCGTGTGGGCCGGCGAGCTGACGAACGACACATTCGCCCCGCTCCGAGCGCTGCGCTGGGCGCGACCCGGGCGCGAGGCTCGCCGTCGACCCGGCCGGCTCACCAGCCTCGGGCCGCCGGAGGCCGCTGGTCGCTGGTCGCTGGTCGACGGGGCCACGGAGGACGGATCCGAGGCGGCGACCGACGCGGCGACCGACGCGCGTGCCGGCAGAAGGGGTCCGACCGCCACCGAGCGGGCCCATGCCCTGGCCCTGGCGCTGCTCGATCGGCACGGGGTGCTGACCCGCGAGGCGGTCGCCGCGGAGGGCATCGTGGGCGGGTTCAGTGCTGTCTACCCGGTCCTGCGCGCCCTCGAGGAATCCGGTCGGGCTCGCCGGGGCTACTTCATCGATGGGCTCGGCGCGGCCCAGTTCTCGCTCCCCGGGGCGATCGACCGGCTGCGCTCGGTGCGGGACCCGTCGGAGACACCCGGACGCGCCCGGGTCCGCCTCCTGGCCGCGGCCGACCCGGCCAACCCGTACGGCGCCGCGCTGGCCTGGCCGCGCCGCGGTGACGACGATCGGCGGCCCTTCGCCCGGGCTGCGGGCGCCTATGTCGCGCTCGTCGACGGCACGGCCGTGTTGTACCTCGAGCGGGGCGGTCGATCGCTCTCGCTGTTCCCGGCGGCCGACGATCCGGTGGTCGCCGGCCTCGCCCTGCGAGCGCTCGGCAGCCTCGTCGCCGACGGCCGGATGCGCGAGCTTCTCGTCGCCCGGGTCGATGGCCAGCCGGTGGCCGAGTCGCCCGCCCGGCCGTTGCTGCTCGAGGCCGGCTTCGTCCCCGGCTATCGGGGACTTGCCCTCCGGGCCCGCTGATTTCGGCATGCCCGAAGGCGACACGCTCCACCGGACGGCCGACGGGCTGCGGCCGTACCTCGTCGGGCGAGCGATCACGTCAGCCAGGTCGGGCGGTCCTGGGGCGACGCCCCAGGCGAGCCGGCTCGTCGGCTCGAGGGTGACCGCGGTCGAGGCGGTCGGCAAGAACCTGCTGATCCGCTTCGACAACGGCTTCGAGCTGCGGACCCATCTGCGCATGAACGGGTCGTGGCACCGCTACCGGCCGGGCGAGCGCTGGCGCCGCGCGCCGGCGCGGGCGCGGCTCGTGCTCGAGGTTCCCGGCGCGATCGCGGTCTGCTTCGATGCGCCGGTTGTGGAGCTGTTCGAGACCCGGACCGAAGGGCTCCATCCGGCCCTGGTCAGGCTCGGTCCGGATCTCCTGGCCGGGGACTTCGAGGCGGCGGGCGGCGCTACCGAGGCACTACGGCGTCTACGCGACCCTGCCCGGGCCGATCGCTCGATCGCCGAGACGCTGCTCGACCAGCGGGCCCTGGCAGGGATCGGCAACGTCTACAAGAGCGAGGTGTTGTTCGTCGAGCGAGTCGACCCGTGGACCCGCGTGGGCGACCTCGACGACGGCATCCTGGCACGGCTCATCTCGACCGCCCGACGATTGCTCCTCCTCAACGCCGATCGTCGCCGCGGCGAGGCGCGGGTGACGACCGACGGCCACCGCGCCGCGGCCGGGCAGCCGCTGTGGGTCTACGGTCGCGCCGGTCGCCCGTGCCGGCGCTGCGGCACGATCATCGAGCGTCGCCGCCAGGGCGTCGACCTGCCTCGGCTCACGTACTGGTGCCCGCGCTGTCAGAACGGCCGCTGAGTGGGCTGTGTCCCAATGGGCAGCGGTCGCATCCCAGAGCGGTCGCATCCCAGAGCGGCAGCGTCCCAGAGCGGC
>JAXDKT010000047.1:0-17506 GCA_034666965.1 Chloroflexota bacterium
CACGAAGCGCCACTCCTGAAGCCCGGGGCGACGGACGTCATCGAGCCGGGCATGGTCCTCGCCATCGAGGCGCCCTACTACCTCTACGGCGTGGCGGCCTTCTCGCCGGAAGACATCGGCGTCGTGACCGACAGTGGCTTGGAGCTGTTCTCACACGCGCCGGCCAGTCTGCCCCAGACAGGCTAGGGGCAGCGATGGCCGAGGAGCCCCGGGTGACGCCGTCCGTGACCATGATCCACACCGTCTCGTCTCTCGTTGCCCCATTCACGGCCCTCGCCTCCGAGCTCCTGCCCGACACGGACGTCTTCCACGTCGTCGACGAGAGCCTGCTGACCCAGACCCGCCGCGCCGGCAGGATCACGCCCCTGACCAGGCGCCGCCTGCTCGGCTACGCGATGGCCGCGGACGAGCTCGGAGTGTCCGCGATCCTGGTGACCTGCTCCTCGGTGGGACCCGTCGTCGACCTCGCGAGACCGTTCCTCAACGCGACCATCCTGCGCGTGGACGAGGCGATGGCGGACGAGGCGATCGGTCACGGACCCCGGATCGGGGTCCTGGCCACGCTCCAGTCGACGCTGGAGCCGACGCGGGACCTGATCGTGGACCGGGCGGCCGCGGCCGGGCTTCCGGCCGAGGTGTCGGCGACCCTCTGCGACGGCGCGTTCGAGGCCGTCACGGTCGGCGACGTTGACCGGCACGACGCGCTCGTGCGGGCAGGGCTGCTCGGGCTCGCTGCCACGAACGACATCATCGTGCTGGCCCAGGCCTCGATGGCCCGGGTGGTGGGCAACCTCGGCAACGAGCGGCCGTCGATTCCGATCCTCTCGAGCCCACGGCTCGCGGTGGAACGACTGCGGGCGGTCCTCTCCGGGGTATAGGCGTCAGCGCCTGAGGTGCCGGCGGATGTCGTCCACCTCCGACGCCGAGAGCTCCCGGACGGGGCGGCCGTCGAGCAGGAAGTGCAGCCTGGCGACCTCCTCGAGCTCCTCGCCAGCGAACACCGCCTCGTCCAGGGTCGTTCCGGCGACGACCGGTCCATGGTTGGCCAATAGAAGAACGGCATGATCCTGCGCGCGCGCCCGTACGAGCTGGGCGATCTCCGTTGAGCCCGGGCGGGCATACGGCACGATGCCGATCAGATGGACCCGCATGACCTGGTAGGGGGTGAGCGGAGCCAGCGCCGGGCGCGACTCGAGACCTTGAAGACAGGCCAGCGCGACGGCCCACGTCGAGTGAAGATGGACGACGGCCCCGGTCGGCGGCCGAGCCTCGTAGACGGCGAGATGCAGTGGCCGCTCCTTGGTCGGCGGGTCCCCGTCCGCGGGCTCTCCCGATTCGTCGAGCCGCGACAACCTGGCACCGTCGAGCCGCCCGAGGGGGGCGCCCGTCGGCGTGATCAGCCATCCATCGCCGAGCCTGAGGCTGATGTTTCCGGAGCTGCCCGGGGCCAGGCCTCGGGCGGACAGCCAGCGTCCGGCCTCGACGATCGCTTGGCGCTCGCGCTCATGGTTCATCCCAGGGCCTCGAGCGCTTCGCTGAAGAACCGCGGCCCGCCGAAGTTGCCGGATTTCAAGGCCAGCGCCAGGCGGGGTTCACCCGTGGTCAGGACCCAGGGCACGCCGGGTGCGATTTCCGGGCCGATCCGAACGGCCCGGACCCCGAGTGCCTCGACGACCGCGGCGGACGTCTCGCCGCCGGCGACGACGATCCGGCGCACACCGGCCTCGACCAGTTGAGCCGCGGCACGGCCGAGGGCCCGCTCGAGGGCGTGGGCGCTGTGCTCGATCCCGAGGGCAGCCTGGGCTCGGGCAATGTCGGCGGGGTCGTTCAGGCTCTGGACGAGCACCGGACCCTCAGCCAGATGACGGGACAGCGACTCGATCGCCGCGTCGAGCCCCACTGGGTCCTGGGCGGCGGCGACGGGATCGATCGTAACGGACCGAACCCGGGTTCTGAAGCTCTCGACCTGCTCACGGGTGGCCGGCGAGACCGAGCCCGCGATGACCGCGGCCGGTCCCTCCGGGGCCGTGAACTCGCGGCGCGGTCGGGGCGGCGCCAGGCGGCCACGCCGCCGGAGGGCGTCGGGGATCCCGCGCGCGACGCCCGACGCGCCGGTGACGAGCCGGAGGTCGGCGGCGGCCTCTCCGATGGAGCGCAGGTGCCGGTCGTCGAGCGCGTCGACGACGGCGTATCCGCCACCGGCCAGCCGGAGCGCACCCAGGGCCGCACGGATCGCGTCGGGGCCCGCCTCCACAGTCTCGTAGGGAATGAGCGTCACGGGTCGGGCGACCTGGCGTCCGAGGAGCCGGAGGACACTCGAATCGGTCATCGGGGTGAGCGGATGGCGGGCCATCGAGGACTCGTCGAGCCGGACGTCGCCGACGAAGAGGTGACCGCGGTACATGGTCCGCCCGGTCTCCGGGAACGCCGGACATACGATCGTGACGTCCTCGCCGAGCTCGTCCAGCAGCGCGTCGGCGACCGGCCCGATGTTGCCGTCCGGACGCGAATCGAACGTGGAACAGTACTTGAAGAAGATCGTGTCCACTCCCAGCCGCCGCAGCCAGCGAGCCGCCTCGAGCGACGAGCCTACGGCGTCGGCGGCGGGTGCCGTGCGTGATTTGAGCGCCACGACGATCGCATCCGCGGGACCCGGGTCGAAGTCGTCCGGCGGCACGCCAACGGTCTGGACCACGTCGAGGCCTTCGCGGGAGAGCGTACTTCCAAGGTCGGTTCCGCCGGTGAAGTCGTCGGCAATGCAACCGATGGCCGGGGGATCGGCCATGTTCACGCCGCGGGACCCCCGCCCAGGACCGCGTCGATGGGCCCGAGCGGCTCGCAGCCGTCCGAACCGACCAGGAACGTCCATTCGAGGCGGGCACCGCCAATCTCCGGACTGTAGGCGCCCGGTTCGAGTGACACGACCATGCCGGGCGCGATGACGTCGGTCGAGCCGGGTACCACCCGTGGCGCCTCGTGGGCCGCGGTCCCAAGACCATGGCCCGAGTGGTGCTCGTAGCGGTAGCCGCCCCGTTCGACCACGCCTCGGATCGCGGCATCGAGGTCTCCGGCCACGATCCCCGGCCGGAGCCGCTCAGCGCCCGTCTCGAGAGCGTTGCGGACCACGCCCAACATCGTTCGGAACGCTGCGCTGGACCGGCCGACCACGATGGTCGAGCAGGTGTCGCCCCAATACCCGTCGATCCGGGGGACCAGGTCGGCGATGATCGGCTCGTCCAGGCCGATCCGGCGATCGGTCGGACCGCCGAGGACGCCAGCCGTTCGCTCGATGCCCGACAGCAGGTCGCCCATCGCCGGCTGTCGGCCGCCCGCGGCGGTCTCCCAGGCCAATCGAACCGCGGCGAACAGCTCGAGCTCGGTCTGGCCCGCTTGGACCGACGCGATCGTCCGGTGACCGATCGCGGTCAGCTCCGCCGCACGCCTGAGGCGCTCGATCTCCCGCACGGTCTTGGTTGCCCGGGCGCTGGCGAGAGCCGGGACGACGTCCACCAGTTCGACCCCGCGGCTCCGGAGCGCGGCCCCGACCGTGGCCGGAAGCGTGGCCAGCTCGGACGCCACCCGGCCGCCGAGGGAACGCTCGGCGAACGCCCGCTCGAGGGCCGCGCGGTAGTGCTCGGTCGGACGGAGCGGACGGTCCCAGGCGTAGCCCTCGTACACCACGACGCCGACATCGAGGTCGGCGCGGTGGGCGGCCGCCGACTCTCGATCCGACACGATGAGGGTGGGGTCACCTGCCCTTGGAACGAGCGCGATGGGCGGACCGCCGGCGAACTGGGACGGCCCGGTCTCGATCTCGACGACCATTCCCGTCGCGTAGCAGACCGCGTCGGGCGAGGACAGGAGGGCCCAGTCCGCGCCGAGCCCGGCGATCTCAGCCTGGAGACGTGACCGGCGCTCCGGGTCGGTCATCCCACGACGCTGGGACGAGCCAGCGCCGCCGTCGCCGCCGCGATGCGTCCGACGGCGACCTCGGCCGCACGTCGGTCGACGTGACGATGGGCGACCAGCCGGATGCTGTCCGGCGGTGCTGTCGACACTCGGACCGCCGCTTCGGCAAGGGCGGAAGCCACCCGTTCGGCGCCGCCCAACTCGCGGACATCGGCGAAGACGATGTTCGTCTCGACCAGGTCCGGGTCGACACGGAAGCCGGGGACCCCGGCGAGCTCGTGCGCCAGGTACCTGGCGACGGCGTGGTCATCGGCCAGCCGGGCGACGGTCGTCTCGAGGGCCACCAGGCAACCCGCCGCGATCAAGCCCGCCTGACGCATGCCGCCACCCAGCACCCGTCGAGCGCGGCGCGCCTCCGCGATGAAGCCGCGACTGCCGCCGAGCGCGGCTCCCACCCCGCAGCTCAATCCCTTGGTGAAATCGAGCATCACCGAATCGAGGCCCACCGCCAAGTCACGCGCCGGACGGTCGAGTGCGACCGCCGCGTTGAACAGGCGCGCCCCGTCGAGGTGAATCGTCAGGCCGTGGCGCCGGGCGACGTCCATGAGCTCTGCCTGGCGATCCGGTCTGAGCACGCTCCCGCCGCCCCGGTTGTGGGTGTTCTCGAGCCAGGCGAGCCGGGCCCGCGGTCGGAAGACGGCCGTGGGCCGCACGGCGCGCTCGAGGGCGTCGGGGTTCATGTGGCCGCGGGTCGCGGCCACTGTCGTGGGCACCACACCGGCGATCGCCGACAGGCCACCCGCCTCATTGCGAAGGACGTGAGCGTCAGCGTCGAGGAAGACCTCGTCACCCGGAGCGCAGTGGACCATCAGGGCGACGAGGTTGGCCATCGTGCCGCTCAAGAGCAGGAGGGCGGCCTCCACGCCGAGGGACTCGGCCACAGCCTCCTCGAGTCGCCTGGCGGTGGGATCCTCGCCGAACGTGTCGTCCCCGACGTCCGCGGACGCCATCGCACGCAGCATCTCCGGCGTGGGCCGTGAGCCGGCGTCGCTCCGAAGGTCGACGACATCCCTCGGCCTGTCCGCCTTCACATCGCCCCGTATGCGGTCCAGCCGCCGTCGACCGCGAAGTCGACTCCGGTGACGTAGCTTGCCTTGTCCGATAGCAGGAACGCGATCACCTCGGCGACTTCCTCGGGTCGCCCGTACCGTCCGAGCGGCGTGCGCTGGAGGACCACGGCGGGGTCCTGGCGACCCTCGTCGTCCATCCGCCGGTTCATCGGCGTGTCGATGACCGCGGGGCTGACCGACACGACGCGGATGCCGTAGCGCGCCCAATCCACTGCCAGACAGCGGGTCAGCATCATCAGCCCGGCCTTCGATGCCGCGTAGTTGGCGTGCTCCGGGAGTGCCGCGTGGCCGTTGATCGAGCTGAGGTTGACGATCACCGAGCCGGGACGCATACGCGGGAATGCCAGCTGACTGCAGACAAAGGGACCGCGCAGGTTGATTCGGATGACGGAGTCCCACGCGGCGAGGGGCATCGACTCGGCCGGATGATGGTCGACAATCGCGGCCGAGTTCACGAGCCCGTGGACCCAGTCCTCGGTGGGAAGTTGCTGGATCGCCGCGGCGACCTGGGCCTCGTCAGCGACATCCGCGACCGCCAGCTCGACGGCCGGTCCGAGCCCGCGCAGCTCGGCTGCCGCCGCCTCGAGCGGGCGTGGCTGTCGAGCTACCAGCAGAAGCGGGTACTCCGGTCCTAGCCGACGCGCCGTTTCGAGCCCGATACCGCTCGAGCCCCCGGTGATGACGATCCAACCCGAGCTCACGACTGGCTGCCTCCGCTGGCTAACGATTCAGGGCGGACGCGGGGTCTACCGAAAGGTTCCTGGCCACGTACCCGCACCGGCTTGCCGCCCCCGGGGCTCCCTCAGGGAGCGCCGCTGGTATCGTTACCGTGAACGATCCACCATGCCTCCGCAGGCTACCGCGGGCCGCCGGCTGGCGTCAAACGAAATTGAATTCGTGGGATCGATCGTGGGGTCGCGTGAAGCGACAACGGCGCCGGCCTCAGGCCCGGTCGAAGACCTCGGGATTGACCGGCGTGGGAATACGCTCGCCGCGGACGCCGGCGAGGAGGTTGGCGGCGGCCATCTCGGCCATCTTGCCCCGGGTCGCGCGCGACGCCGAAGCGATGTGGGGCACGACCAGGCAGTTGTCGAGGGTCAGCAGCGGATCGTCGGCGGGGATCGGCTCGGGATCGGTCACGTCCAGAGCGGCCGCAAAGATCTGCCCGTCACGGAGCCCTTCGTACAACGCCCGCGGATCGACGACCGGACCCCGGGCCGTGTTCACCAGCACGGCCGTGGGCTTCATCGTCCGCAGCGCCGCCGCATCGATCAGGCCGCGTGTCTCGGCGGTCAAGTTGACGTGGAGCGATACGAAATCGCTTTCGCCGAGAAGCTCCTCCATGCTCACGTACGTCGCGCCCAGTGGCCCGCTGATCTCGTCCGGCAGCCGGTTCACGTCGTGGTACAGGATTCGCATCCCGAACCCGGCCGCCCGTCGAGCGAGCGCCTGGCCGATCCGCCCGAACCCGACGATCCCCAGCGTGGCACCGTGCACGTCGGGTCCGAGCAGGAGCAGCGGCCCCCAGGTCTGCCACCGGCCGCCGCGCACGTAGCGGTCGCCTTCGGGCAGGCGCCGGGCCGCCGCCATGAGCAGGGCGAAGGCGAGATCGGCGGTCGTTTCGGTCAGGACGCCGGGCGTGTTGCCAACCGGGATCTGGCGGCGCGTGCAGGCCGGCACGTCGACGTTGTCGAAGCCGACCGCGTAGTTCGAGACGACCTTGAGGCCCGGCCCGGCCCGGTCGAGGAACTCGTCATCGACCCGGTCGGTGAGCAGCGTCAGGACACCGTCACAGCCTTCGACGGCGTCGAGCAGGACCGCCCGCGGCGGGGGCAGGTCTTCCTCCCAGATACGCGCGTCGCACGCCTCGAGGATCGGCCGGATGCCGTCCTCCGGGATGCGCCGGGCGACGAACACG
Source organism: Chloroflexota bacterium (assembly GCA_034666965.1). Taxonomy (GTDB): domain Bacteria; phylum Chloroflexota; class Limnocylindria; order Limnocylindrales; family CSP1-4; genus Chersky-267. Next base: position 6,958 of record JAXDKT010000047.1, read on the forward strand.
CGCGGCCGGCTCACCGCCGAGGCCTGCCGGTCATACCCACGCGCCGACGAGCGGCTCCACGACGCTCCGGATCCGGTCGAGGGCGATGGCCAGGTTCTCGCGCGAGTTGGCGTAGCTGATCCGGATGTGATGGCGCCCCTCGCCGCCGAAGGCGGTGCCGGCCAGGACGCACACCCCGACCTCGTGGAGCAACCGATCGGCGAGTTGCGCGCCGTCCAGGCCGGTGGCGCCGATCTCGGGGAAGACGTAGAACGCGGCCGAGGGCTTGAGGCAGCGGATCCCGGGGATCGCGTTGAGACCATCGACGACCAGGTCGCGGCGCGCCTCGAACTCGGCGACCATGGCCTCGACCTCGGTCTGCGGCCCGGTCAACGCCTCGACCGCCGCCATCTGGCTGTGGGCCGACGTTCCCGACACGGAGTTGATGATCAGGCGCCCGAACGGGAACAGGAGCGGCTCGGGCAGGATCGCGTAGCCCAGTCGCCAGCCGGTCATGGCATAGGTCTTGGAGAAGCCGTCGAGGACGATCGTCCGCTCGGCCATGCCTGGGAGCGAGGCGATCGAGACGTGCTCGCCCGAGTAGACGATCCGCCCGTAGATCTCGTCGGCGAGGACGATCAGGTCGTGCTCCGAGGCCAGCTCGGCAATCCGGACGATGTCCTCTCGCGTGAACAGCCCGCCCGTCGGGTTGGCCGGGGAGTTGAGCACGACCATCCTGGTTCGAGGCGTGATCAGCGCGGCGAGCTCGTCCAGGTCGGCCCGGAACTCGTTCTCCATCCGGATCGGCAGCGGGACGGGCGTTCCGCCACTGAAGCGCGCCATCGATTCGTAGATCGGATAGCCGGGATCCGGGACGATGACCTCGTCGCCGGGCTCGATCAGGGCGAGCATCGCGTAGTACATGATCGGCTTCGCGCCAGGGGTCACCACGACGTGGTCGGGGTCGACCGGGAATCCCTTGCGCGCCGTCGCATCGACGGCGATCGCCTGGCGCAAGACCGGCAGCCCGAAGTAGGGCGGGTAATGGGTGTACCCGGCGTCGAGGGCCCGCTTCGCCGCCTCGCGGATGTTGGCCGGGGTGTCGAAGTCCGGCTCGCCGATCTCCAGGTGGATCACGCTCCGGCCGGTCGCCTCGAGGGCTCGCGCCCGAGCCGCCGCCTCGAAGGCGGTCTCCGTGCCGATCGTGTCCATTCGGGCGGTGATGCGCACGACGTCGATCTCCCCTGGGCCGGGCGCCTCCATCGGGCTCCTCGGCGAGCTGCCAGAGAATAGCGCCTTGGGACACCCCGAGGAGCACGAGTTGCGGCCACGCGCGAGCTCGTGGCGTCAACGCCGGGCCCCGGCGGCTAGTGGATCGTCAGCGTGCCCTTCATGCCGCCCGCGTAGTGCTTGGGGAAGGTGCACAGGAACGTGTAGGTGCCGGGCGGCGGAGCCGCGAAGCTGACCGAATTGCGCTCGTTGCCCTCGATCAGCTTGCTGGCCGCGATGATGCCCGGATCCTTGTCGTCGAGCCAGTCGCGGTCGTCGCCGGCCGCGACACCGCTGGCGAGAACGGCATCCTCCTGGCCCGGTTGGACCAGAACCCAGTTGTGGCCGATCTCGTCGTCGGGATTGGTCGTGTTGGACAGCACGAGCTTGATCGTGGACCCGGCCGGTGCCTCGAGCGCGGCCTGGACGTAGCTGAATTGCGCCGCGCCGGTAGCGGTGTCGACCCCGAGCTCGACGCTGACCGGCGCGACGGATGCCCCCGGAGACCCGGCGGCCGTCGGGCTCGGCGATCCGCTGCCAGCGTCGGGCGTCTCGGTTCCCGCGGAAGGCGTCTCCGCAAGAGCCGCGGGCGTCGGCGTCGGTGTCGGTGTCGGGACCAGCGTGCCGCTGCACGCAGTCAGGAGGAGCAGCGCCCCAGCGGCCACCAGGCCGGCGACCAGTGGCCGACGAGTTTCCAGGGAGCGATCGCGCATCGCCGGCGGCCGCCGCCACGCCCCGCTCATGAGACCGGGTCGGGCTCGACCGAGCCGCTGGTCCGCTCCCGGCGCCAATAGCGGCGCAGCAGGATCGTGACCACCGTCAGGGCGAGGGGGATCCCCAGCGCGACCGGCAGCACACCGCCGGGGTTCGTGCTCTGGTATGGCGCGACCGTGAGGTGGATCCCCGGGCTCGAGACGGGCAGGCTCGTGGCGGTTGCCGTGCCCGGGTCGGCGATGACGGTCATGTAGACCATGTAGTTGCCGTCCAGGATGGCCTCGACCGTCCACGACTGCTCGGCGCGTTCGCCAGCATCGAGTGGGTCGATCTTCTGGGTCCGCTCTGGTGACCAGTCTTCCGGATCGACCGGGTCGCTCTTGCCCAGATTGATGATGTTCATCGCCACGACGAGCTCCGGCGAGACCGCGCTGCCCGTGTTGAGGACCTCGGTGGTGAACTCGATCTCGTCGCCGGTCTTGAGCGCGGCAACGTCCTTGTCGATGGCGATCTCCAGCGAAGGCGCTTCCCCGATGGCCGGCGGGCTGGTCTGACCGGTCGAGGTCGATCCGGCGTCGGCGGCCAGGGCGACCGAGTGGGGCACCAGGAGGGCGCCCAGCGACAGGCCGCTTACGAGGACAAGAACGGCAGCTTGAGCCGATCGCCGGCCGGGTCGCATCAGGCGCGGCGACTCGCCCTCGAGACGGAGTCGCGGAGCGGCGTACACGAAGAGGATGCCGACGATGACGGCCGCCGACAGGAACTCCGCCAGCAGGTAGGTGAATCGCTCCTGCGGGGCCCGGTTGTTGACCACCAGCTTCTCCAGGAACTCGCTGGCAGCCTGCATCGGGTTCACCTGCTGGAGGGCGTAGCCGAGGGCACCCTTCTGCGCTTCGCCCGGGAATTGGGTCGGGATCAAGAAGAGCAGGTACACGAACAGGCTCACGAACAGGCTGGTCCGGTTGGACCGCGACCAGATGCTGATCAGCATCGCAAAACCGGTGAAGGCCACGGCCAGAAGGCTGCCCAGCAGCAGGGTCCACAGCACCGCCACCAGGACGATGTCATCGCCCTTGGCCAGGACGAGCACGTAGGGCAGCGACAGGAGGAGGGCGACCGGCCAGGCCGAGACCGCCGCAAGGAATTTCGCGAAGACGATCTGGCGGCGACCAGCGGGCGAGAGCAGCAGGGGTTCGAGGGTCGCTCGCTCGCGCTCGCCGCTGACGGTGTCCGCGCCAATGACGAGGCCCATGAGCATCCCGAACGAGATGCTCGACAGGAGCGTCAGGAAGACCATCTCGCTCGGTGGAATCAGGCTCAGCTGGCTCTCCAGCTCGCGCAGTACCGACGTGATCGACATCAGAATCGTGAACAGGACCAGCAGGGGCAGCAGGCGCCCGCCGAGCCACAGCTCACGGAGCTCCTTGCGCAGGATCAGCAGCCACGGGGCCGACGATCCCCGGACGCCTGCAAGGTGGTCCGTCCCGTTGCTGGCCGCGTCGCCGTTCATCTGGCCACCTCCACTCCACGGCCGATCGACCGTCCCAGCCCGGCCGTGGCTTCCAGCCGCAGTCTCGGCGCGGCGTACAGGAAGACGACGGCCAGAACCAGCACCGTCAGGGCGATCGGGGCATACAGCAGCCCCCACAGCTCTTCCACGGGGCGGACCTCAACGAAGCCCTTGAGCAGGAACTGCCGGGCAGCCTCGAGCGGATTGGTGGCCTCGATGACGGCCCCGACGGGCGAGGCCAGGAATCCTCCCGGCAGCTGGGCCGGAAGCAGCGAGAGGATGTAGGCGAGCAGGCTCACGAACAGGCTCGTCCGGCTCGAGTCCGACCAGATGCTCACGAGCATGCCAAAGCCGGTGTAGACCACCGCCACCAGGGTCCCCAGGATCGTCGCCCACAGCAGTGCCGGGACGAGCGCGATGTCGCCCTGGGCCAGGATCGTCACGTAGGGGAAGCTGAGCAGCAGGGCCACCGGCCAGGGCGAGAGCGCGGCGAGATACTTCCCGGCCACGATCTGCCGCCGGCCCGCTGGCGCCAGAAGCAACGGCTCCAGCGTCGCTCGCTCACGCTCGCCGCTGAAGCTCTCGGCGGCAATGACGAGGCCGATGAACAGGCCGAAGGAGATGGCGGCCTGGAGCGTCGTCACGATCATCATCCGCGGGGGTGTCAGGCTGAGCTCGCTGTTGGTTGCCAGCAGAAATGCCGTGATCGACATCAGGACGCTGAACAGGATCAGCAGGTTGAGGGCCTTGCCGCCGATCCACAGGTCGGCCAGCTCGCGGCGGAAGACCAGCCACCAGACCGGCGCGGAGGACCGGACGTCGGCCGAGGTGCGGCCGCCCGGATCGCGGCCGGCGCTCATTCGATCGCCTCGGCGGTGAGCTGGAGGAAGACATCCTGCAGTCGCCCGCCGGCCACCTCGAAGCCGAGAACCGGGATTTCCGCTCGGATGAGCGCGTCGAGGAGGCGGTTCCGGTCCGGTTGGCCTTCCGGCTCCTCGCTGTCACCCATCTCGACCGACAGCCAGCCGACCGAATCCGTCGCCGTCCCGCGCACGCCGGGCACGGCTTCCAGGAGTGCCGCCGCGGCGGCCACGGACGGCGCCGGGACGCGGACCCTGACGCCGTTCGACTGGGCACCGTCCTCGGCGGACCGGCCGATGACCTCGGCGACCGTGCCCTTGGCCACGACCTGGCCGCTGTTCATGATCACGACGTCGTCGCAGATGCCCTCGATCTCCGAGAGCAGATGGCTGCTCAGGACGACGCCGGCGTTGCGCCTCCGGGCAATGCCCTGGATGAGCTCCAGGAGCTCCTTCTGACCGCGTGGGTCGAGGCCAAGGGTCGGCTCATCGAGGAACACGACGCGCGGATCGTTGACCAGGGCGCGGGCGATGCCCAAGCGCTGGCGCATCCCATGGCTGTAGGTCCCGACCAGCGAGTTGGCCCGATTCCTGAGACCGACGTCGTCGAGCAGCTCCAGACCGATCCGCCGCGCATCGGCGGACCGGCGTCCATAGAGCTGACCGAAATAGGTCAGATACTCGAGGCCCGTGCCCTGCTGGGGAAAGCCGAGACCCTCGGGTAGGACGCCGATCTTCGCGCGGATCCGGTCCGGGTGCTCGGAGCCGACGCCGTCCACCTCAAACCGCCCGGCCGTCGGCTCCAGGATCGTGGTGAGGACCCGGATCGCCGTGGTCTTGCCCGCGCCGTTCGGACCGAGGAAGCCCAGGACGCGGCCCGGCCGCAACGAGAAGGAGAGGGAGCGCAGGGCGCGCCTCGAACCGTACGACCGATGGATGTCCTGGGCGACGAGGATGGGCTCGCCCGGCGAGCCAGGGGGTTCCGCGGCTGCGTGTGCTGACCCGGCGTGTTGCATCGTGCCGCCCCCATGGTTGGTTCGCGCAAACCACTTCGGCCTGGACCACGTCGATCGAGGCTCCCAGCCTCCGTCGAAGGGTACCAAAGCGCAACCCGGTCAAACCGAGCAAGTGGTGCCCCGGCGCACCTGCTGGGCGTGGCCCAGAGCCCTCACCACCGACCAAGACAACACGCTTGACGCCAATGAAACACAGCGATATAAAGACAAACACAGATGAAACAGGACCTCGCCAACATGTACGCCGAGGAGCGCCAGCGCTGGATCGTCGAGCGCGCGCGGGCCGGCGGCCGGGTCGAGGTGGCAGCGCTCGCGGAGGAGCTCAGCGTCACCACGGAAACGGTCCGGCGCGACCTGACGACCCTGGAACGGCATGCCCTCCTGCGCCGGGTCCACGGCGGCGCCATTCCGATCGAGCGACTGGGGTTCGAGCCCGCGCTGGCCGCCCGCGACAGCGTCCTGACCGCCGAGAAGGCGCGCATCGCCCGGGTGGCCCTCGCGGAGCTACCCGACGAGGGCTCGATCCTGCTCGATGCGGGCACGACCACCGCCCGGCTCGCCGACGCCCTGCCGGCGGATCGCGAGCTGGTCGTCCTGACCAACGCCCTGCCGATCGCGATGTCGCTGTCGGTGCGGCCCAACATCACCGTGCTCATGCTCGGTGGCCGGGTCCGCGGCCGGACCCAGGCGGCGGTCGACGCCTGGGCCCTGCAGGCCCTCGCTGACACCTACGTCGAGGTCGCGTTCATCGGCACGAACGGCATCAGCCCCGAGCGGGGGCTGACGACCCCCGACACGACCGAGTCGGCGGTCAAGCGGGCCATGATCCGAGCCGCCCGGCGTTCGGTCGTCCTCGCCGACCACACCAAGGTCGGTCAGGACCACCTGTCCCGGTTCGCCGCACTCGACGAGATCGACACCCTGATCACGGACTCGGGCCTCGATTCCCAGGTCGCCGACGAGCTCCGGGCGCAGGGTCCGAAGGTCCTCCTGGCGTGATCGTGACCCTGACGCTCAACCCGAGCGTCGATCGAACGGTCGAGGTCGAGTCGCTCATTCGCGGCGAGGTGATGCGGGCCGTCGGCGTCCGGGTCGATCCCGGCGGCAAGGGGATCAACGTGTCCCGGGCGCTGGCGACCCACCACCGTCCGACGCGGGCCGTCGTCACGGTGGGCGGAGCCGAAGGCGACCACCTCGTCAATCTCCTGCGCGACACGGGGATCGAGATCGTGCCGGTTCGGATCTGGGGCGCGATCCGGTCGAACATCACGGTGGTCGAGCCCGATGGGACGACGACCAAGTTCAACGAGCCAGGGGCTCAATTGAGCGCCGAGGAGCTCGCCGCGGTCTTCACCGCGGTGAAGGCCGCCGTGGAGTCGGCGGACTGGCTCGTCGCCAGCGGCAGCCTGCCCCCCGGGATGCCCGCCGGCGTCTATGCGGATCTGGTTCGCTCGTTGGCGGGCTCGGGCACCGCGGTGGCCATCGACACCAGCGGTCCGGCCCTCGAGGCGGTCCTGGCCGCCGGCCCAACGCTGGTCAAGCCCAATCGAGATGAGCTCGCCGAGGTCGCTGGCCGGCAGCTGCCGCAGATCGCGGACGTCATCGCGGCCGCGAACCGCTTGCGCGACCTCGGCGCCGGCGCCGTGCTGGCGAGCCTGGGCGGTGACGGGGCCGTGCTCGTCGACGACGACGGAGCGATCCACGGCTGGACCCCGGCGGTCTCCCCGTTGAGCTCGGTCGGGGCCGGTGACGCGATGCTGGCCGGCTTCCTGGCCGCTGGCGGCACGGGCGCGGACGCGTTGATCGAGGCACTCGCCTGGGGCGCCGCCGCCGTCCTCCAGCCGGGATCCGGCATGCCATCCCCGGCCGACATCGACCGGGACGCGGTCCAGCTGGAGCGCCATGGCACCAGGCCCCGGGACCTCCTCGCCATGCCGCCCTGACGGCCACCCGCTGGCAAGCCGGGATGAGACCAACGGACAAGCCGACACCTAGGGAAGGGAGCATACCCAGATGACCTCGATGGCCGATCTCAAGCACCGCGAAGGGCCTGGCATGCAAGCCACGATCCAGCGGATCGGCGGCTACCTCGCCGGAATGATCATGCCCAACATCGCCGCGTTCATCGCGTGGGGCCTGATCACCGCCCTGTTCATCCCGACGGGCTGGGCTCCGAACGAGCAGCTGGCCAAGCTCGTCGGGCCGATGATCCTGACCCTCCTGCCGGTCCTCATCGGCTACACCGGCGGGCGCCTGGTCCACGGCCAGCGCGGCGCGGTCGTCGGCGCGGTGGCGACGATGGGCGTCGTCGTCGGGACGGACATCCCGATGTTCCTCGGGGCGATGATCATCGGCCCGTTGGCCGCCTACATCCTCAAGCTGATCGACGGCGTCGTCCAGCAGCGGACCCGCGCCGGGTTCGAGATGCTGGTCGACAACTTCAGCGCCGGGATCCTGGGCGTCGTGATGGCGATCCTCGGTCTGCTGGCCGTCGGGCCGATCGTGGAGAACCTTGCCAAGTGGGCCGGCAGTGGCGTCGACACCCTCGTCGCCAATGGCCTGCTGCCGCTCGTTTCGATCATCGTCGAGCCGGCCAAGGTCCTGTTCCTCAACAACGCGATCAACCACGGCGTGCTCGGGCCGCTTGGCGTTGCCCAGGCCCTCCAGCACGGCAAGTCGATCCTGTTCATGATCGAGACGAACCCGGGGCCCGGCCTCGGGATCCTCCTGGCCTATTGGTTCTTCGGCCCACGCGCCCTGCGACCGAGCACGCCCGGGGCGATCATCATCCACTTCTTCGGCGGCATCCACGAGATCTACTTCCCGTACGTGCTGATGAACCCGCGGCTGATCCTGGCGGCCATCGCCGGCGGCGCCTCCGGTGTGGCCACGGCCGTCGTCACCGGCGCCGGACTCGTCGCCACCCCCTCGCCCGGCAGCATCTTCGCCTACATGGCCGTGACCCCCAAGGACGGCTACTTCGGCGTCCTGCTCGCCATCGCCGTAGCCTGTGGCGTGTCGTTCGGCGTCGCCTCGATGCTGTTCGGCTTCGGTCGCGCGGAGCAGCCGGTTGATGAGACCTCGCCGGACGCCGCCCCGGCAGCCGGGCTGGCCACGGGCCCGACCCCCACAGGAGCCTGATCGCCATGCAGGAGATCAACGGTCGTGACGTGCGCAAGGTGGTCATCGCCTGCGACGCGGGCATGGGCAGCAGCGTCATGGTCGCCAGTCAGATGCGTCAGCGTCTGAAGAAGTACGACGTGGCCGTCGAGCACGTCTCGGTCAACGAGATCCCGGCCGACGCCCAGGTGGTGGTCTGCCATGCGGGACTCGCCCAGCGCGCGCGGGGGATCGCCCCGGGCGCGGTCGTGGTTCCCTTCAACGTGTTCATGGGTGACCCGGCGTTCGAGCGGGTCGAAGCCGCGATCCGGGACGGTGGACTCCTTGCCGAATGAACCAAGCACGGCCTCGGGGCGGGGTGTCCTCGCCCGCGAGGCGATCCGGCTGGCGCAGCATGCCACCGACAAGTGGGATGCCTTGCGCCAGTCGGGAGCCCTCCTCGAAGAGCTGGGCGCCGTCGACGAGGGCTACGCCGCCGCCATCCTGGAGCGTGAGCGCCAGATTTCCACCTACATGGGCGAAGGCGTGGCGATCCCCCATGGGACCGACCAGGCCCGCGCCCTCGTCCGCCGAACCGCCCTCGGGTTCCTGCAATATCCCGAGGGTGTCGATTGGGACGGCGAGACGGTCTACCTGTGCATCCCGATCGCGGCCAGCGGCGACGAGCACGTCGGCGTCCTGTCGGCGCTCGCCGAGATCCTGGTCGAAGGCGACAGCGCCGAAGCCCTGCGCGGGGCGACCGACGTCGACGACGTCCTGGCCAGACTGAGCCCGCGGGGCGGGTCGGACGCGGACGGGTCCCAGGGATGAGAGTCGCTCGCTTCTATGCGCCGGGCGACATCAGGATCGAGGACGCTCCCGAGCCGTCGCCCGGTCCCGCCGAGGTCAAGATCCGCGTTCGCAACTGCTCGACCTGCGGGACCGACGTCAAGATCTACCGCTCGGGCCACCAGAACATCGATCCGCCGCGGATCATGGGTCACGAGATCGCCGGCGACATCGTGGAGATCGGGGCCGACGTGGGACCGGCCGGCGACGGCAAGCCGTGGCGCATCGGCGATCACGTCCAGGTGATCGCCGCCGTGCCGTGCGGCCGCTGCCCGGACTGCCTGCGTGGCTGGATGACGATCTGTCCCAACCAGACGTCGATCGGCTACCAGTACGAAGGCGGCTTTGCCGAGTACCTCATCGTTCCGAACGAGGTGCTGCGGGTCGACGGCCTCAACCGGATCCCCGAGGGGGTTGGCTTCGACGAGGCCTCGGTGGCCGAGCCGTTCGCCTGCGCGATCAACGCCCAGGAGCTGGCCCGCGTCGGGCGCGGCGACGATGTCGTGGTCATCGGTGCCGGCCCGATCGGCTGCCTCCACGTGCGGCTTGCCCGGGCGCGAGGCGCCGCGCGGGTGTTCCTGGTCGAGCTGAACCGCCAGCGCCTCGACATGTCCGCCGCGAAGGTGGGGCCCGATGCCGCGATCGGCGGCAACGAGGTGGACCCGATCCAGGCGGTCCTCGAGCTGACCGGTGGCCGCGGCGTCGACGTGGCGATCACCGCGGCCGCCTCCGGCAAGGCCCAGGAGGACGCGCTGCGGATGGTGGCGCGCCGTGGCCGGCTGTCGTTCTTCGGCGGTCTGCCCAAGGACCAGCCAACCATCACCCTTGACTCGAATCTCGTTCACTACCGGGAGCTGACGATCGTGGGTGCCAACGGGTCGAGCCCGGATCACAACAAGCAGGCGCTGGCCCTGATCGCCAGCGGCGAGGTTCCGGTGCAGGATCTGATCACCCACCGACTGCCCCTCGAGGGCGTGCTCGATGCAATCGGGATCGTGTCGCGCGGCGAAGGCATCAAGGTCACGATCGAACCCTGATCGGGGATCGGAATCCGGTGGGAGCCGGACCAGGGAGGACAACGTCATGGCGCAGCGGCAGGTCATCGTCGGGTCGCGGATCGGCCTCCATGCCCGGCCGGCGGCGCTCTTCGTCAAGGCGGCCACGGAGCAGACCGTCAAGATCACGATCCGCAAGGAGGAGGGCTCGCCGGTCGATGCGCGCAGCATCCTCCGGGTCCTGGCGCTCGGCGCGAA
>JAXDKT010000048.1:0-10707 GCA_034666965.1 Chloroflexota bacterium
CGCCCGGCCGCGGCCGTCCGGCCGCGATCGGTCAGCGACCGCTGACCCTCCGGACCTCGGCCGAGATCGCGGGCAGGACCGCGTGCAGGTCACCGATCACCGCGTACGACGCGCGGGCCATGATCGGCGCATCTCGATCGGTGTTGATCACCAGGATCGCCTTAGCCGCCTTGCAGCCGACGATGTGCTGGATGGCCCCGCTGATCCCGCAGGCGACGTACAGGTCGGGCGCGATCCGGGTCCCCGTCTGACCGACCTGCTCGGCATGGGGTCGCCAGCCGGCGCTGGTCACGACGCGCGAAACGCCGACGGCACCGCCGAGCAGCCCGGCCAGCTCCTCGAGCTGAGCGAACGCCTCGCCGCCGCCGACTCCCCGCCCACCGCCGACCACGACCCGGGCGTCCGCCAGGGACACCTTGCCCGTCTCGGGCGCCACTCGCGACACGACCCTCGAGCGGAGGTCCGCGTCGGAGACCTCGGGATCGAACGGCTCGACGGCGACACTCGCCGCGACGGCCGCGGCGCTGGGCTCGGTCGCGTGCTCGGCCACGGTCAGGAAGCGGACGGGACCGTCGAGTGTCGCCTCCTCGAGGAGGCTGCCACCCCAGCGCTGACGGGTCACCCGAAACGGCTCGCCCGGCTCGACCTCGACACAGTTGGCGGCCATCGGCCGGTCGGCCATCACCGCGGCGTGGGCGAGGACCTCCTGACCGCGATCGGTGCCGGCTGCCAGGACGAGATCGGCGCCGCTCGCCGCGGTCGCGCCGACGAGGGTCCGACCCCAGGCCGCCGGGGCGTAGGCGTCCAGCCGATCGGTATCGGCGGTCCGGGCTCGGTTCACGCCATAAGCGCCCAGGGTCGCCGCGGCGTCCGCCGCCCCAGGGCCGATCAGGAGCGCCTCCAGCGGCACGCCCAGCCGCTCACTGAGGCCCCGCGCGAAGGTCAGCGCCTCGAGCGAGGACCGCTCCGGCCGGCCGGCGTCGTGCTCCACGAAGACGAGGATCACCGGGTCACCAGGCCCATCCGGACGAGCAGCTCGACGACGGCCGGGGCGGCGTCGGCGCCGTTGCCCAGGATCTCGACGCTGCGCTCCTGCTCGACCGGCAGGCGCAGGCGAACCTTGGTCGGGCCGCCCGGTCGGGCGGTCGGGACGATCCGCGCGATCTCCTTCTTCTTCGCCCGCAGCCGGCCCGGGACCGACGGGTAGCGCGGCAGGTTGATCCCCTCGCGCACCGCCACGACCGCCGGCAGCGGCAGCTCGAAGACCTCCCAGCCACCGGCCGCCTGGCGCCGGCAGACCGCGACCCCGTCGCGGATCTCGAGCGACTTGACCCCGCCGACGAAGGGCAGGTCGAGCGCCTGCGCGACCCGGATCCCGACCTGATAGTCGCCGCTGTCGGCGGCCTCGTTCCCAAACAGCAGGAGGTCGTAGTCGGCGCCGGCGTCGCGTTCCGCACGGACCGCATCGACGATCGCGCCGGCGGTGGCCACCGGATCCCAGTCCCGGCCGTCGGTCTCGAGCAGGATGGCCCGGTCGACGCCGATCGCCATCGCCTCGCGGAGCTGGTCCGCGGCCGCTTCGGGGCCGAGGGTCAGGACCGTCGAGCTGCCGCCCTGGGCCTCGACGATTCGGACCGCCTCCTCCGCGGCGCATTCCTCGTGGGGGGAGACCGTGAAGCCGAGGAAGCGCGTGTCGATGTCCTGCTCGTCGGCGGTCAGGCTGACCCGACCACCCGTCTCGGGCACCCGCTTGACGCAGACCAGGACGTTCACGTCGCGGCCCGGATCAAGAGCGGATCCGCTCGTTCGTGGGATCGAACGCCGGGGTGCTGCCGGCGACGGCCACGGTCACCGGGTAGCGCTCGCCGAAGTACTCGACCAGGAGACGATTGCCCTCCACCGCCGCCTCCGGGGGTAGGTAGGTCATCAGGAGGTGCTTGCCGAGCGACGGCCCGGAGCCGGCGCTGGTCACGAACGATCGGCGGCCCTTGGCGTCGACCAGGGGCTGGCCCTCGGCCGACAGGATCGGTTCGCGCCCGAGCATGTACCGCTTGACCCCGCTCGCCGACGTCGGATCGTCCACGGTCAGCGTGCACATGATCGCGGCCGGTGGCCTGGCTCGCTGCTCGAGGTAGGCCGCCTTGCCGACGAACTCGGCGTCCTTGACCTTGGGTCGGGCCATGCCGGCCTCGACCAGGTCGTGGTCCAGCTCGAGCTCCGCGCCGTGCGCCCGGTAGCCCTTCTCCAGCCGGCCGGTCGTCGCGTAAACGCCGATGCCCGCTGCGATGACGCCATGGGCCTGGCCGGCCTCCCAGAGCGCGTCCCACAACCGGAGGCCCTGCTCCATCGGGCAGTAGATCTCCCAGCCGAGCTCGCCGACGTACGAGATCCGCGACATCAGGGTCCGGACGCTGCCGAGGTCGACGGTTCGGGCCGTCCCGAACGGAAACGCCTCGTTCGACAGGTCGTCCCCGGCGATGGACTGAACGAGATCGCGCGCCCGCGGTCCCCACACGCCAACGGTGTACAGGGCCGAGGTCAGGTCGGTGAGCTGGGCCGAGCCGTCGGCGGGCAGGTGGTCGGAGAACCACTTCTTGTCGCGCATGCCCATCCCGCCGCCGGTGACCACCCGGTAGCGATCGTGCGCGAGCCGGATGATCGTCAGGTCGGCGACGATCCCGCCGGCGGCGTTGAGCAGCGGCGTGTAGACGACCCGTCCCACCGGAACGTCGACCTGATTGACGACCAGCCCCTGGAGATAGGCCATCGCGGCCGGGCCGCTCACGTCGAAGATCGCGAACGCGGCCAGGTCGATCATCGCCACGCGCTCGCGCATCGCGAGATGCTCGGCGTTGACGATCGGCGACCACCAGCGGGACTCCCATTCCGCCGCGCGAGGCATGACCCGCTCGCCGTAGTCGGCCACGAGCCGCTCGTTGGCGCCGTACCAGAACGGGCGCTCCCACCCGGCCGCTTCGAAGAATTCCGCGCCCAGCTCGCGCTGGCGGATGTTGACCGGGCTGAGCCGGACGTTCCGGTTCGACGACCACTGCTCCATCGGGTGGACGATCCCGTAGGTCTTGTTGAAGCCCTCGGCGCTGCGCGCCTCGACGTGGGCCGCGGTCTTGTGGTGGTCATAGAAGCGGGCGATGTCCGAGCCGTGCGGATCGATCTCGGGCGTGCCATGGACCATCCACTCGGCCGTCATCCGGGCGATCCCGGGGGCCTCCTTGATCCAGATCGCCGCCGTCGACCAGAGCCCCTTGACTTCGGGTGTCTCGCCCAGGATCGGCATCCCGTCGGGCGTCAGCGACAGGAGCCCGTTGATCGCATAGCGGACACCGACCCGTTCGTCGCCCAGGATGGCCGGGACGAGCTCGAGCGCCTGCTCCATCTGCACGTCGAAGTCGTCGCTGGTGAACGGCAGCTCGGTCGGCGACATCGCCGATGCCTCGATCGACGGGATGTCGTCGGGCGCCATCAGGATCGGCCGGTGGGCATAGGAGCCGACCTCGAGGTCGCCGCCGTGCTGGCGCTCGTACATGTTGGTGTCCATGTCGCGCACGATCGGGAACTCGATCTCGCCGCGCGTGTCGGCGAACATCGGAACCGGGCCGACGCTGATCATCTGGTGGACGGCGGGGGTCAGCGGGATCGCCGCACCGGCCATCCGCGCGATCCGCGGGCTCCAGATCCCGCAGGCGATCACGACCGTCTCGGTCTGGATCGTGCCGCGCGTCGTCCGCACCGCGACGACTCGGCCGTCGACGACGTCGATCCCGGTCGTCTCCGTCAGCGGTGCGAGGGTCAGCGCGCCGAGCGCCTGAGCGGCCTCGCGCATGAGCGTGCCTGCCCGGAGCGAGTCCACGACCCCGACCTCGGGCTGCCAGAAGCCGCCCAGGATGATCGAATCCTCGACATACGGGACGAGCTCGCGGACCCGGGCCGGTGAGATGAGCTCGGCGTCGATGCCCCACGCCGCCGCCGAAGCCATCCGGCGCTTGAGCTCTTCCATTCGCTCCTGCGTCCGGGCGACCTCGATCCCGCCGCTCCGGGTGAACACCCCCAGCTCCTGGTACTGGCGGACGCTGTCCAGGGTGAGGGCGGTCATCTCCTTCGAGTGATCGGTCAGGTAGATGAAATTCGAGGCATGGCCGGTCGAGCCGCCCGGGTTCGGCAGTGGCCCCTTCTCGACCTGGACGATGTCGCGCCAGCCCAGCTGGGCAAGGTGGTAGGCCATGCTGTTACCGACGATGCCGGCCCCGATGATCACGACCCTCGCCCGGTCGGGGAACACGCTCATCCGCAGGGATCCTCCTCGCGCCCGGGCCGTCGAGCCGCGGGTCGGGGACCGATAGTAGCGCCCGGCGCTGGGGACCGGAGCCCGTCCCGACAGGTCAGTCGCGGCTGGCCCGACCCGCGGGACGGCCGGCGGGTCGTCTTGACGCGGATCCGTCCCGGGCCCAATCCTCCGCAGACCGCAAGGAGAGGGAATCGTGCCCAGCCTGTTCATCGACGGCCACTGGATCGCGTCCGGGGACGGAACCATGAGCCCCGTCGTCAATCCCTCGGACGGGTCGGTCGTGGCCGAGGTGGACGTCGCGACCGATGCCCAGGTCCAGGCGGCCATCGCCGCGGCGCGACGCGCCTTCGACACCACCGAGTGGTCCCGTACCCCGACCGGCGAGCGCGCGGCGCTGCTCGATCGGGTGGCCGACCTGCTCGACCGCGACCAGGAGGAGATCGCCCGAGCCGAGACCCTCAACACGGGCAAGGCGATGCGCGAAAGCCGCTGGGACATGGCCGACGTGGCCAAGGTCTTCCGCTACTACGCCGACCTCGCCGACAAGGAGGCCGGCCGGCTGGTCGACGCCAGCGATCCGAACGTCCTCAGCCGGATCGTGTACGAGCCGGTCGGCGTGTGCGGGCTCATCGGGCCGTGGAACTACCCGCTCCTCCAGATGAGCTGGAAGATCGCCCCGGCGCTGGCCGCCGGCAACACGGCGGTGATGAAGCCGGCCCACTACACGCCGCTGTCGACGATCCACCTGACTCGATTGATCGACGAGGCCGGGGCGCCCGCCGGTGTGGTGAACCTGGTCCTGGGCCCGGGCGCGAAGGTCGGCCAGGCCCTGGCCGACAGCCCGGACGTCGATCTCGTCTCGTTGACGGGCGGGCTGGAAGCCGGCCGCGCGCTCCTCCGCGGCGCGGCGGTCAACGTCAAGCGGGTCGCCCTCGAGCTCGGTGGCAAGAGCCCCAACATCGTCTTCGCGGACGCCGACTTCGAAACCGCGGTGGACAACGCCCTGACCGCCGCCTTCGTCCATTCCGGGCAGGTCTGCTCGGCGGGCTGCCGGGCGATCGTCCAGGACGAGATCTACGACGCGTTCGTCGCGGAGGTCGGCCGCCGCGCGGACCGGATCCGGCTGGGTCACGGCAACGACGATGCGACCGAGGCCGGGGCGCTCATCAGCGCCGACCACCGAGCCAAGGTGGAGGCCTTCGTGGCCTCGGCAATCGAGCAGGGCGCTCGCCTGGTCGCAGGCGGCCGCCGACCCGACGAGCCCGAGCTCCAGGCGGGCTTCTTCTACCGGCCGACGGTCTTTGCCGACGTCCGCCGCGACATGCGGATCGTTCGTGAGGAGGTCTTCGGACCGGTCCTGACCATCGAACGGTTCGCCACCGAGGCGGAGGCGATCGAGCTTGGCAATGACACGACCTACGGTCTGGCCGGGGCGGTCTGGACCGCCGACGCCAGCCGCGCCCAGCGGGTCGCCGCCCGCTTGCGCCACGGGACCGTCTGGATCAACGACTACAACACCTATGTCCCCCAGGCAGAATGGGGCGGATTCAAGCAGTCGGGCATCGGCCGGGAGCTTGGCCCCAGCGGTCTGGACGAGTACCGTGAGGCCAAGCACATCTGGCAGAACACCGACCCCAAGCCCGGGGGTTGGTTCGCGGGCTGAGAGGACGCAAGCCGATGACGACCGAGGCGACCCCGGAGCCGATCGCGACCACTGCCTCTCCGCCGGTCGGCGTTGGACGTGGCTCGGACGGCCGTCAGCCGACGATCGCCGTCCGTGGACTGTGGAAGATCTTCGGACCCGCCGAGCACAAGATCCTGGGCGGAGCCGATGCGGCCCTGGACAGCGACGAGATTCGGCGCAAGACCGGCGCCAACGTGGCCGTCCGCGACGTCTCGTTCGACGTCCATCCCGGTGAAGTGTTCGTGGTCATGGGCCTGTCCGGCAGCGGCAAGTCGACCCTGGTGCGCTGCCTCACCCGGCTCATCGAGCCGACCGCCGGCGAGGTCCTGCTCGACGGCGAGGACATCCGCAAGGCCGATGCCGAGCGGCTCCGCGAGCTCCGCCGGCGGCGCTTTGCGATGGTCTTCCAGCACTTCGGGTTGCTGCCCCATCGGAAGGTGATCGACAACGTGGCGTACGGCCTGGAGATTCGCGGGGTGGGCAAGTCGGAGCGACACGCGCGCGCCCGCGAGATGCTCCAGCTGGTGGGTCTCGCCGGCTACGACTCGCGCTACCCCGACCAGCTGTCGGGTGGTCAGCAGCAGCGCGTGGGCCTGGCCCGGGCGCTGGCGGTCGACCCCGAGGTGATGCTGTTCGACGAGCCGTTCAGCGCGCTCGACCCGCTCATCCGCCGGGACATGCAGAACGAGGTCATCCGTCTCCATCGGGAGGTCGGCAAGACGATGATCTTCATCACCCATGACCTGAGCGAGGCCCTCAAGCTGGGCGACCACATCGTGATCATGCGCAACGGCGAGATCGTCCAGGCCGGTCGTCCCGAGGATCTCGTCGGGGCGCCGGCCGACGACTACGTGGCCGACTTCGTGCGCGACGTCCCCAAGTCGCACGTGCTCACCCTGCGCTGGGTGATGCGCGATCCCACCCCGGACGACCCGACCGACGGGCCGCGCTTCCCGGCCGAGACGATCATCCGCGATGCGGTCCATGTCGCGGCCGCGACCGACAAGCCGATCCGGGTGATGGACGGTGAGCGCCTCGTGGGGGTCGTCGACCGGGTCCAGATCCTGACCGCGATCGCCGGACCGGAGGCGACGGGATGACCGCTACCGCCAGCACGCTGTCCACGCCCAGGCTGTCCCTGCCCTCGTCGAAGGGGATCCAGCTCGCCGCGCTGCTGGCCGTCGCCGCTGTCCTCTATCTCGTGTTCAAGGGCCAGGCGATCCTGCCGTTCGATTCCGAGGCGCCGATCTTCACCACGATCAACGGCATCCGCGACGCGGTCGACGCGAACCGGTTGACCAGCCCGGCCTTCGTCTACTTCTTCAGTCCGATCCGGCAGTCGATCGGCATCCTCGTCGACGTCTTCGACTTCGCCCTGACGACGCTGAGCTGGATCGGAGTGACGGCGATCGCGGGGGCTCTCGGCCTGGTCCTGGTCAGCTGGCGAACGTCGCTGCTCGTGGTCCTGTGCTTCGTTGCCTTCGGCCTGCTGGGCCTGTGGGACGCCACCATCCAGACCCTGGCCCTGACGCTGGCAGCCGTCGTTCTGTCGCTGGCCATCGGCGTCCCGCTGGGGATCCTGGCCGGCCGGAGCGATCGCTTCCTGCGGATCGTGTCGCCGATCCTGGACGTGATGCAGATCATGCCCACGTTCGCCTACCTTGCGCCGCTGACCCTGTTCTTCCTCATCGGCAGCCCGGCCGCTGTCGTCGCGACGCTGATCTACGCCGTCCCGCCGGCGATCCGGATCACCTCGCTGGGGATTCGGGGCGTGGCGCACGACACGGTCGAGGCGGCCGAATCGATGGGCTCCACGCGCTGGCAGGTCCTGCGCAAGGTGCAGATTCCGATGGCCCGCAGCACGATCGGCCTGGCCGTCAACCAGACGATCATGATGGCCCTGGCGATGATCGTGATCACGGCGCTCATCGACGCGCCGGGGCTGGGCCAGTCGATCATCAATGCCCTGCAAAAGCTCAACGTCGGGGTGGCCTTCGAGGCGGGCCTGGCGATCGTCCTCCTGGCGACCGTCCTCGATCGACTGACCGCCAGCGCAAGTAGCACCAGCGACCACAGCAAGCTGGCGGCCGACCCCGGCTACGAGGTCCGCCGACGGGCCATCCGCCTCGGCGCTCTGGCCATCGCCGCGGTCGCCGTGGTCGCGGGCGCCGTGCTGCCCCTCGGCCGGGCATTTCCCGATGACTGGCGGATCCGGATCGCCCCGACGATCAATCAGGTCCTGGCCTGGATCGAGAAGAACCTCTACCCGGTCACGGACGGGGTCAAGAACCTCGTGAGCCAGTTCCTGCTGGGCCCGCTCGAGACGGTCCTCAAGACCTCGCCCTGGTGGCTGGTGGTCGTGGTCGCGGTCGGCCTGACGCTGGTGGTCAGCGGTCGTCGGGCAGCCCTGGTCGTGGCCATCGCCCTGCTGGCCATCATCGGCCTGGCGCTGTGGGAGGACACGATGACGACCCTGGCCCTGGTCATCGTGGCCGTGACGATCACGATGATCATCGGCATTGCCCTGGGGGTGACGTCGGCGCGCAGCGACCGCTTTGCGCGAGTCCTTCGCCCGATCAACGATGCTGCTCAGACGATGCCCTCGTTCGTCTACCTGCTGCCGGCGGTGGCCCTGTTCGGGCCGACCCGGTTCACCGGGATCCTCGCCGCGGTGATCTACGCGACGCCGGCCGTCACCCGGTTGGTGGAGGACGGCGTCCGGGGCGTCTCGCCGGCCGCCATCGAGGCGGCGACCGCAGCGGGGTCCAGCCGGGCCCAGCTGATCCTCAAGGTCCAGCTGCCGATGGCTCGCCGGTCGCTGCTGGTGGCAACCAACCAGGGAATCGTCCTGGTCCTGGCCATGGTGGTGGTCGCCGGCCTGGTCGGCGCCGGTGCGCTCGGCTACGACGTGGTGGCCGGTTTCTCCCAGAGCGAGGACTTCGGCAAGGGCATGGCCGCGGCCATCTCGATCGTCCTGCTGGGTGTGCTCCTCGACCGGCTGACCCAGGGTGCCGGCGCACAGGAGCGAGCGTCGTTGGGCGAGCGGCCGTTCGGCCTGCTGACGACGATCGGGATCCCGGCGCGTGCCTTCGGACGAATCCGGCCCGCGGCCCGAAGTGAGTAGGATGTCTCAAGCCTGAACCCAGGGCGGACCGCCCGGCACCCGCCGGCCGGCCGCACGAGCTGGAGGAGCGGACAGCCGCGGAGGATGCGGCGGTCGGTCCAGGAAGGAGCAACAGTGAGCCTGAAGGGCAGCACGTCCGTGCGCATCGGGGTGATCGCCGCGACGTTCATTCTCGTCCTGTCGGCCTGCACCGGTGGCGGGGCGGGCAGTCCGGCCGCGAGCACCGGCGGGGCCGCAACCCCGGCCGCGAGCGGTGGTGGGGCGGCCAGCACCGCGCCGTGCGGAACGGTGAAGCTGGCGGTCAACCCGTGGGTCGGCTATGAGGCCAACTACGCGGTCATCGCCTACGTCCTCGAGCACGAGCTCGGGTGCACGGTCGAGAAGAAGGAGCTCAAGGAGGAGATCTCCTGGCAGGGCTTCGAGACCGGTGACGTCGACGCCATCCTCGAGAACTGGGGTCATCCGGACCTGGTCAAGAAGTACATCGACGAGAAGAAGGTCGCCCAGGACGCTGGTTTGACCGGCAACGAGGGGATCATCGGCTGGTACACGACCAAGGCCTTCGCCGACCTGCACCCCGACATCCTGACCGCGGACAAGGATCCCAAGGTCCTCAACAAGTACGCCGCCGAGCTCAAGACGTCCGAGTCGGGCGACAAGGGCCAGCTCCTCGACGGCGACCCGTCGTACGTCACCAACGACGAGGCACTGGTCACGAACCTGGGCCTCGACTTCAAGGTCATCTACTCGGGCTCCGAGGCGGCTTCCAACAAGGCCCTCCAGACGGCGTCCGACCAGGGCAAGCCGATCCTGGCCTACTACTACGAGCCCAACTGGTTCAGCGCCAAGGTGGCCCTGGTCCACATCCCGCTGCCGGCCTACACCGACGGCTGTGACGCCGACCCCAAGAAGGTCGCCTGCGACTATCCGCCCTATCACCTGAACAAGATCGTGTCCACGAAGTTCGCCACGAGCGGTAGCCCCGCCTACGCCGTGGTCAAGAACTTCACCTGGACCAACGAGGACCAGAACTCGGTGGCGGCCTCGATCACCGACGGCGGTCTGTCCGATGCGGACGCCGCCAAGAAGTGGCTCGATGCCAATCCCGACAAGTGGAAGGCCTGGCTCCCGAAGTAGCCTGGGGCTGACCGCCAATCGACTCGTACCGCCCGGTCCGCAATGGCCGGGCGGTGCCGTTCATGCCGGCCCGACGGGCCTCGCGTTGGGCCCCTGCTATCGTTCGGTTGTGGTCAGCACCTCGTCAGACGTGGCCGCGCCGGCCCGATTCATCGATCGGCATCCGTCGCCACCGGATCCGCTCGACGTCCGCTGGCTGGGCCGAATCCACTACCGGGACGCCTGGACGCTCCAGAAGAACCTCGTCGATCGGCGGGCCGCCGACCGGATCCCCGATACGCTCCTGCTCCTGGAGCATCCACCGGTCCTGACCCTCGGCCGGCAGGCCGACGAGTCACATGTCCGGGCCGCGCCTGCCCAGCTCGCTGCGCGTGGCATCGAGCTCATCCGGGTCGAGCGGGGTGGGGAAGTGACCTACCACGGCCCGGGCCAGCTCGTCGCCTATCCGATCGTGGCCCT
>JAXDKT010000049.1:0-4000 GCA_034666965.1 Chloroflexota bacterium
CCAGGTGGGGCACGGGCTCGCCCGCCTGGAACCAGCCGCTGGCGTCGAGGTGGAAGCGCTCGACGAGCCGCGAAGCCCGGGCCCGCAGCTCGGGCGGCAGTGCGGCCAGGACCTTGAGGCGGGCGGCGGTGACGACCGTGCCGAGACCCAGCTCGGCCGCGGGACCGGGCACTCCGGACAGGAAGATAGCCTCGGCCTCGTCGGCGGTCATTCCCGTCAGGCGCGTCCGGTAGCCGTCCACCAGGCGGATCCCGCCGTGCGGACCCCGCTCGGCATAGATCGGGACGCCGGCCTCGCTGAGTGCTTCGACGTCGCGGTGAACGGTCCGGACGGAGACCTCGAGCTCGGCGGCGAGCTCCCCCGCGGTCAGCAGGCCGCGGGTCTGGAGGAGGAGCAGCAGGGAGACGAGGCGAGAGGCGCGCATCCGCGCAAGCATAGCCCGTACATGACTCGCTATGTCATGTTTGTCGGTCGTATACTGAGCAGCCATGACCAACGAGCACGACCCCGGAGCCGAACGAGCCGGAGCCCGCGCCGCGGACGTCGAATCCGCGGCAGCCGAGCCGATCGAGCTGCCCGGCGCGGGGGCGATCCGGGTCGGGACCGCGTCGTGGACGGATCCGACGATGACCGCGGGTGGCGTCTTCTACCCGGCCGGAGCCGACACCGCCGAGGAGCGCCTCAACTACTACGCCTCGACCTTCCCCCTCGTCGAGGTCGACGCGACCTACTACGCCCTGCCGGCCGCCCGGACCGCCGAGCTGTGGGTCGATCGGACGCCGCCCGACTTCACCTTCGACATCAAGGCCTACGCGCTGATGACGGGGCAGGGGACCGAGACCAAACGCCTGCCCAAGGTCATCCGCGACGAGCTTCCCGACGAACAGCGGGCGAAGGCCCGGATCTACGCCAAGGACCTGCCCGACGAGCTGCGCGACCAGGTCTGGACGATGTTCCGCGAGGGCCTCGCGCCACTGGCCGAGCGTGGCCAGCTGGGCTCGATCCTGCTCCAGTACCCACGCTGGTTCTTCCCGTCCTCGGAGAACCGGGCGGCGATCGAGGATGCCGTCCAGCGCCTCGACGGCTGGCAGTGCGCGGTCGAGTTTCGCAACGGATCGTGGCTCAACGACAAGAACGCAGAGCGGACGATCCGCTTCCTGGCCGACCGCGGGATCGCGTTCGTGATGGTCGACGAGCCGCAGGGCTTCAAGAGCAGCGTGCCGCCGGTCACGGCCGTGACCTCACCGGAGCTGGCCCTCGTGCGGTTCCACGGGCGGAATGCCGCGACGTGGGAGGCCAAGGGGATCACCCCGGCGGAGCGCTTCCGCTACCTGTACTCGCGTGACGAGCTGGCCGAGTGGGTGCCCCGCATCCGCCAGGCCGCCGGCGAGGCGCGCGAGACGCACGTGCTGATGAACAACTGCTACGCCAACTACGGGACGACCAACGCGCGCGAGATCGCCCGCCTGCTCGAGGACCTGGAGCTGGAGCCGGGGAAGGCCTGAGCCCTAGTTGGGGAGCGTCCCCGGACCACCCGGGGCGCCGCGGTCGCGCAGGAACCGCTCGATCTCCGAGATGAGCTCGTCGCCGGCCGGCAGGCGCTCCTCGTCGACCATCGACTCGAGCCGCTCGACGTAGGCCCGGGTGGCTTCGTCGGCGCCGGTCGCCAGGTCGAGGCGAGTGCGCAGCTGGCGGGCTTCCTCGTCCAGGTCGCCGGTCGGGACCTCCACGCCCAGGTGGCTCTCGACCGCCCGCAGCAGCGCCAGCGTCGCGACCGGGTACGGCCCTGAGACGTAATGCGGGATCTGGGCGAAGTAGCCGAGCGCCGGGGTGCCCGCCCGGGCGAGGGTCATCTCGAGGACCGACAGGGCGGCGGACGGCACGCGCAGGATCCCCTTTGGACCGGGCTGGACATCGGCCCGAAGCAGCCCGGGCTCGGACTCGGTGCCCATGATCGGCACGCTGCGGGTGTGGGGCACCGCCGCCGGGATCGCCCCCAGGCTGATCCACTCGGCAACGCCCAGGCGAGCGACGAGCTCGACGACCGCGTCGGCGAACTCCCGCCAGCGAAAGTCGGGCTCGGCGCCGGTCAGCACCAGCAGGTCGCGCTCGCCCAGCCGTGCATGGCGGATCGTGAGCTCGGGCCAGTTCAGCTCGGCCAGCCGTCCGTCGACGATGTCGAGCGTGGGCCGCCGGGCGCGATAGTCGAACAGGACGTCACCGTCAAAGGTCGCCACCACGCGACCGTCGCCGGCCAACTGGGCGGCGGCACTGGTCGCGGCGGTGCCCGAGTCGACCCAGCCGTCGAGCGCGGAGATCAGCGTCGGGCTGACCAGGTCATCCGGCGCGTCGAGGCGGTACAGGCTCATGGCTCTCAAGGATAGGCGACGGTGCGGCCAACGCCCGCCGGCGCCCCTCAGGCGAGCTCGACACCCGCGGTCCGCGCGTCGCTCGCCAGCGATTCGAGCGCGTCGTCGTCGGTGGCCGAGGCGCGAACCAGGGACATCACCCGGCGGACGCCGACGGCGGCGTAGGCCGCCAGAAGCTCGACCCGCGGCGCGCCTAGGCCAAGGCCGTCGGTGAAGACGTGGACCGAGATTGGCAGCGTCGCCGGATCCCGGCCGATCTCCTCGCAGCGCGAGCGGATCACCGGAAGCGCGTCGGCCACCTCCTCGGGCGTCAGCCCGTCGAGGTTCAGCTCGTCGGCGTGGCGGGCGGCCAGGCGCCAGGTCACGTTGGGGCCGTTGCCCCCGACCATGATCGGCACCCGCGGCTTCTGGATGGGCTTGGGCACGTTGATCGCGTCGCGGACGCTCGAGTATTTGCCCTGGTAGGTCGCGTGGGTGTGCTTGTCGCCGGCCAGCATCCGGGTGATCACCTCGAGATCGTCGCCGAGCCGGGCCAGCCGCTCCTTCGTCTCCGGGAAGCCGTAGCCGTAGGCCAGCCACTCGTCGCGCTTCCAGCCGGCACCGATCCCCAGCTCCATCCGGCCACCGCTGATGGTGTCCATGGTCGAGATCATCTTGGCGGTCAGGGCCGGGTTGCGGAAGGCGGTGCAGATGACGATATGGCCGAGCCGCACGCGCGAGGTCAGCGCGGCCAGGGCGGTCAGCGAGGTGAACGACTCGAAGGTGATCTCGTCGGTCGGCTTGGGGACCGTGTGGAAGTGGTCGAACAGCCAGATCGACTCGAACCCGAGCCGCTCGGCCTGGACGGCGACCTCGGTCGTTCGGCGCCACGCGTCGAGCGGTTCCCAGCCGTTGTATTCGCCGACCCAACCCTGGGGCACGATCACGCCAATCTTCATCGAGCATCTCCGGGCGGTGGACGGGGAGGCGGACGAGTGAAACCCAAGAATAAGGCCGAAGGGTTCGCCGACGACGGCGGCCCGGCCCACGGGTGCTGTTGTCCCACCAGCGTAGACGCCGCGTTCGGACAGCCGGTGGAGCCCCTACCGTGGCGCCCGTCGCGACCAGCGACGGGACCAGCAGAGAGGCCGCTCGATGATCCGGACGACGCCCTTCCACGAGCGCATCTCCGCGCTCAACGAGACGGGCCTGTGGGAGCACTGGTCGAATCATCTGACCGCGACCCGCTACCAGATGTCGGAGAAGTTCGAGTACTTCGCGATTCGCAACGCCGCCGGGCTGTTCGACTCGTCGCCGCTGTACAAGTACCGGATCCACGGCCCCGACGCGGAACGCTTCCTGGCCGGAGCCCTGGCCCGCGACATCCGGACCTGCCCGCCGGGCCATGCCCAGTACACGATCTGGTGTGACGACCGTGGTTACGTCGTCGAGGACGGGGTGATCCTACGCCACGGGCCGGACGAGTTCGTGCTGACCGCGGCTGAGCCGAACCTGGCTTACTTCGAGGAGCTGATCGGCCGCCTCGACGTCGGCATCGAGGAGGTCTCCGACGACTGGGCGGTCCTGGCGGTCCAGGGCCCGCGCTCGCGGGATCTGCTCGCCGCGCTCGATCCGGCCGTCGCCAAGCTGCC
>JAXDKT010000050.1:0-45414 GCA_034666965.1 Chloroflexota bacterium
TCGTAGAAGTCCACCCCGGCCGGGTTGAGCTGGCCGGTCCCGGTCGGCTGCAGGCGGGACCAGCCGAAGGAAAGCCGGTAAGCGCCGATGCCGAGGTCACGCAGTAGCGCGACATCGTTGCGATAGCAATGGAAATGGTCACAGGCAACGTCGCCCGTGTCGCCATCGAGGATCCGTCCGGGAGTATGGGAGAACGTGTCCCAGATCGAGACGCCTCGGCCGCCTTCCTGTCCCCCGCCCTCAATCTGGAAACTGGCCGTGGCAACGCCCCACGAAAAACCGGCCGGGAACTTCACGAACCGGTGTCCACTCACGCGGTGACTCTACCTGTCCGCCGCCAGACCGCGATGCGGGCGGGAGCTCCTCGGCCTACGCCTCGGTAAGGATCACGATGGTTTCGGGGCGGACACCGTCGAACTTCATGGCGTCGGCTGCCGCCTCAGACCCCAGGGCCTCCTGGAAGGCCTCCATGCTGGGAACTTCGACGATGAGACCGACCCGGTTGCTCTTGTCGCGGTCAACGACGAAGGTGCGCGCCGACATCCCGAGGGGCCCGAATAGCTCCATCCGGCGAGGCGAACTCAGCCAGTGATCTACGTTGTCCACTTCGTGAAGGATCATCAACGTTGCCATGTCTGGCACCTCTGGCGGCGTGCCACCCCCAACGAGCAGCATCGCCCCGAGCATAGAGCACCGGTCCGTGGCGACTGTCTGAGCGGGTAGCTTCCTAGCCCGCGTCGACGACGCAGAAGCGGTTGCCCTCCGGGTCCGCCAGGATCACGTAGTCCGCATCCGGTGGTCGCTTGTCCCAGTGCACCTCGGTGGCGCCCAGCCCGATGAGGCGCTTGACCTCCGCGGCCTGGTCCTCTGCGTAGAGGTCGAGATGGATCCGCGGCGGGACCTGCACCTTCGAGTGCACCCGGTCGAGCGACATGTTCGGCCCGATCCCGTTCCTCGGACGCATCAGCACGAAATCGTCGCTGTCGTCCTCGCGGGGAACGTAGTCGAGAGCGGCGGCCCAGAACTCCGTCTGGCGCTGCAGATCGTCGACGCGCAGAACGATCGAACCGACGCGAATCATCGCGGCCTACCTTCGTCTTTCCGAGGATCGCCTGGGCCGCCGTCCCGGGTCACGTCAGGACCCGGTGACGATCGACACCTCGTCCATGGCGCCGGCGTACCAGTCACCACCCTCCGCCTTCGCCCCAATCGACAATGGTGCCTTGTTCGCGAGGGTGCCCAGCGACTTCGTCTTCTTCCAGATCTTGCCATCCACCGAGAGCACCACGGTCGTGGCGTGCTTCTCGCAGGTGATCGTGTGCCACCTCCCGTCGGCAAGGTCCGGTCCGGTCGTCTTCTGCCACGAACCACCCGAGCCCTTCAGGTAGCAGCGCGCAATTCCCTTGCCACCGACGTTGACGATCTCGATCTTCCAGTCGCCACCGGGCGTGGAGCTGAGGCCCTTGCGAATGAGGTCGTAGTCCTCCTCCGGCACTTCGTTGAACGCAACGTGGACCGTTACCACGAGATCCGCGCTGCCGGCACTGAGGCTCGCCGAGTCCGGCACCGTGATCACCGACGATTTGCCGTCGAAGCCGAACGCGGACGACCCGTTCAATCCGGGCAAGCCCAGCTTGACGTTCTTCAGCGCGCCGTTGTTGGCATGGCCAGATCCATCACCCATCGTCGAGCCAGACCGTTCGTCCATGTGCCAGACGGCGGCTGGCGTCGATGCGGCCAGCGTCGGCCCCGCAATCAGGAGCAGGATCGGGCCGGCCAAGCTGATGAGTCCGAGGCGCGCGCGAATCATGAGCTGTCCCCCTCCAGTGCGGACCGGTGGCCCGCTGTCGCCAGACTACTCGACCCGTCGCTGGGCGTCCCCAGGAATGAAGGGGCCCGGCTCCCCGACGAGTCTTGGAGCCGGGCCCAGGTCGACGAGCGTGCCATCGGGGGCTGACCCTGGGGTCTCGCCGTCGCCGCGCCCACCATAGGGCGGGTCCGTCGCGCGGGCGAGGCACGCCGGGCAGTCGCGGATTGCAGCCCCATCGCATGCCCCCGGCCCTCGCTGGGCGGCTCCGGAAGGGCAATGCCGGTCGCCAGCGTAAACTGAGCAGGAAATGGGGCGCCACCGACTGGGCCCTCCGACCACGAGGAGCGGGCGTGCCCTATCAACGCGAAGCGGAAGTCGTTCTGGCCACCTGGCGCGAGGCCGAACGAACGATGGCGTCCACGAGCCCGGGCAGCCCGGAATGGCTGGAGGCCGATGCCGTGTGCGGGCGCTGCCGAGCCGAGTACCAGCGCCTGATGACGCTGGCCAAGCTCAACGATCGGCCCGGACCGCGGCCGATCCCCGAGGACCTCGCGCGCCGGGACAGCCCGGAGCCCTGACGTCGGCGTGCCAACTTGTTCACCCGATTGGTGCCGTTCGTTCATCGAGCGCTGATCGCGTCCGGCTTCAATGGGACCGTAAGCGATCGAACCGACCCCAATGCCGCCGGGGCCCAGGATCGGGCGCGGCGGGACGAGGAGGGTGGACATGGCCATCAGCGCAGTCGCGGACGACGCGTTCGAGGGTCGCCTCGACCGAACCGACCGACTTGGCGCCGAGCAGGCGCGATTTCGCACCCGGATGCTTGGCCTGACGGACCACGAACGATACGAGGCCGACTGGCCGACCGTCGGAAGCTCGCGCGAGCTCGGCTCGCGCCCACGCCGAAGCCGGCGCGTCGCCACCCGCTGACCGTCCGAGCGTGGGCCGGTGACCCAGGTCGTCGTGGCCGGGACACGTCTGGCGACGGCGGCGGTCTAGGGCTTGCGCTCCAGGATCGGCCGAGCGATCTCCGGCTTGTCGACCACGAAGGTGAACATCGCCCGGTCGCCCCACCGACCGAGGAACAGGTGGCCCTGGATGTTCACCCCGGCGTCGGCCAGCTCACGGGCTACCGCGGCCATCCCGCCCGGCCGGTCACCGACCTCGGACAGGATCGCCTCGCCCTCGACGTAGATGTAGCCGCCCTCGTCGAGAACGGCCTTGGTCGTATCGTCGTCGGCCGTGGTCATGATCACGTGGCCCGAGTCGCCGATGCTCCCCCCGCCGATCGCGCGCAGGTCCACGCCGCGCCGCGCGAGCTCCTCAGCGAGGACCGCCAGCGCGCCGGGCTGGTTCTTGAGCTGGACGACGAACTGCTTGGCCATGGGGTCCTCCGGCGCCACGCGGTGCGCGGTCACGTGACGATTCTAGCCGGGCCGACGCGTGGCGGGGCGGGTCAGCCCAAATCAGCGCCGGTCGGCGCGATGCGTAGGGGGAGGCGAGGGCGACGCGAGAGCGGCCCGGCGCAGCTCGATCGCCCGGCGGTAGGCCGTGACGTAGTGCGGCGCGGATCCGGTTTCCCAACTGAAGTCGAGGGCCATGCCGCGCTCGATGACCGCCTGCCAGGCCGCCGCCGAGCCGTCGCGGCCGCGCAGCGCAAAGGCCCGCTTGCAGGCCGCCAGCAGGGCCGCGGGTTTCGGCTCGTCGAAGACGATGCCGGTTCCCTCCCCCGGCCGCTCGGTCTCGTCGATCACGGTGTCGCCCAGCCCGCCGGTCCGGCGGACGAGCGGCGGCGTCCCGTAGCGCAGGGCGATCATCTGGCCCTGGCCGCACGGCTCGAACCGTGAGGGCATCAGGAACAGGTCCGAGCCGGCGTAGATCCGGCGCGCGTTGGCGCGATCGAACCGCTCGACCAGGGCGACCGACGCCGGTCGTTCGGCGGCCAGCGCCCGGAGCGCGTCGGCGAGGCGGGCATCGCCACTCCCCTGAACGATGATCCGGGCCCCGAGCTTGATCAGATGCGGCGCCGCGGCCGCGAGCAGGTCGAAGCCCTTTTGCGGGTCGAGCCGGCCGATCATCCCGAGGACCGGCGCCGGGTCGTCAGGATCCATTCCGTGGCGATGGAGCAAGTCCGCCCGGCAGATGGCCTTGCCCCTGAGATCCGCCGCCGAATAGGTGGCCGCCAGGTCCGCGTCGGCGGCCGGGTTCCACAGCTCCGTGTCGAGGCCGTTGAGAATCCCGAAGAAGCGTGGCGTCCCGTCCAGGGTCAGCTGGCTGGCCTTGTGCGCGAGGGTGTCGTGGAGGCCCATCCCGTATTCGGGCGTGAGCGCCTCGGCCGCGTAGCCGGGACTGACCGTGTTGGCCAGCTCGGATCGCTCGATGCCGGCCCACAGCAGGTCGATGCCGACCGCGTCCGGGGCGACGACCGGATCGCCCGGAGCCAGGCCGAGCTCGCGCAGGCGATCACGCGGCACCCAGCCGTGATAGGCCAGGTTGTGGAGCGTGATCAGGGCCGCCGCGGGCCCGATCACCGGATCGTCGGCGTAGAAGCGGTCGCGCATGACGACCGCCGGCGCCGCATGCCAGTCGTGGAGGTGGAGGAGGTCGACCGGTCGGCCATCGGCGCGCAGGGTCTCGAGCGCAGCCCGGTTGAACAGGCCAAACCGCCAGGGGTTGTCGGGGTAGTCCTCGCCTCCGGGCTCACCGTAGTAGCCAGCTCGATCGAAGGCCGGTGGGTGGTCGACCAGCCGGAGGCGGTAGCCGTGGCTGACGACGTCGACCACCGTGACCTCGGTGGTGCCGCTCGGGGCCAGCGGGTCGGGCACGCGCAATCGACGGCGCGGGTGGTCGCCGTCGGGCAGGGTCATTGCCCGATAGCGGGGCAGGAACACCTCAACCGGTGGCTCGGGGCCATCCGCGATCCGGCCGAGGGCCCGAGCCAGGGCGTCGACCACGTCGCCCAGGCCGCCGGTCTTGGCCCATGGCTCGCACTCGGCGGCGATGAACGCGACGCGCATCGGCTGATGGTACCGGGCTGGGCCGGTATGATGCCTCCCGATGGAGTCCCTGGTCCACGTCCCGACGCTGCCCGGCGTCCCCTTCCGGATCCCACCCCAGCTCGAAGGCCTGCGTCGGCTCGCCTACAACCTGTGGTGGACGTGGCATCCCGACGCACGCGTCCTGTTCAGTCGCCTCGACGGCGCGGCCTGGGCCCGCTACCGCAACCCGATCCCGCTCCTCGAGGGCCCCGTGCGCTGGGCCGAGCTGCTCGAGAACCCCGACCTGATCGCCGAGTACCAGTCGATCCTGCGCGAGCTGGACACGTACATGGACAACGGCGCTGACCACTGGTTCCATCGCGAGCACGGCAGCGCGCTGCACGGCCCGATCGCCTACTTCTGCGCCGAGTACGGCCTGCACGAGTCGCTGGGGATCTACTCGGGCGGCCTGGGGGTGCTGGCCGGCGACCACATGAAGTCGGCGAGCGACATGGCCCTGCCCTTCGTCGGCGTCGGGCTGCTGTATCGCAAGGGTTATTTCCGCCAGACGATCGACGCCGATGGGCACCAGGAGCACGCCTATCCCGACTACGACCTGAACCGCCTGCCCCTGCTCCGGGCCGCCGACGCCAATGGCGACGCGCTCCACGTCACGGTGCCGCTGCCGGGTCGCGACCTCAACGTCGCGGTGTGGGTCGCCCAGGTCGGCCGGGTGCCCGTCCTCCTGCTCGATACCGACCTGCCCGACAACGCCCCCGCGGATCGACCGATCACCCACATCCTGTATGTCCGGGGCCGCGAGATGCGTCTCCACCAGGAGCTGGTCCTGGGCGTCGGCGGCGTGCGCGCGATCCGGGCGCTGGGCCTTGCGCCCGCGGTCTGGCATCTCAACGAGGGCCACTCTGCGTTCCTCCTGGCCGAGCGGGCCCGCGAGCTGGTGACGGGCGGGGCGACCCCAGACCAGGCCCTCGAGCGGGTCCGGGGCAACAGCGTGTTCACGATCCACACTCCGGTCTCGGCGGGCAACGAGCGCTTTGACGCGGATCTCGTCCGCGAGCTGGCGGGCCCGCTGCTGGCGGGCGACGGCCGGCCCGATACCGGCGGGCTCGACGTCGACCGGATCCTCGAGCTCGGCCTCGGCGTCGACGGCGATCCGGGCGCGTTCGACATGACGGCCTTCTCGCTGCGCGAGACCGGCGGCGCGAACGCGGTCAGCGAGCTCCATGCCGTGACCGCCAACGCGACCTGGCAGGGCGTCGTCGACCGGCCGATCCTGGCCATCACCAACGGGGTCCACGCGCCGACCTGGGTCGGGCGGACCATGGCCGACCTGTATCGGCGCTATCTCGGCGCCGACCTCGACGACCTGGACCCGCAGAACGAGCGGCGCCGTTTCTGGGAGCGAATGGCGCGCCTGCCCGATGCCGAGCTGTGGACCGCCCACCAGCGCCAGAAGGCCGAGCTGGCGATCTTTGCGCGGGGTCGCCTGCGCAACCAGTTCGCCCGGCACGGGGAGTCGCCAGCGGTGCTCGAGGAGCTCGAGACGGCACTCGACCCGGCCATCCTCACGATCGGTTTCGCGCGTCGGTTCGCGACCTACAAGCGAGCCGCGCTGCTCTTCAGCGACATGGACCGTCTGGCCAAGCTGCTCTGGGATGCGCAACGGCCGATCCAGGTCGTCTTCGCGGGCAAAGCCCATCCCGCCGACCGGCCCGGGCAGCGGGTGATCCAGGAGATCTTCGACCGATCGCGCTCGCCGGAGCTGCGCGGCCGGGTGTTCATCGTCGAGGACTACGACATGCGTGTGGCCCGCTTCCTGGTCCACGGCGTCGACGTCTGGCTCAACAACCCGCGCCGCCCGCTCGAGGCCAGCGGGACCTCGGGCATGAAGGCGGCCCAGAACGGCGTGATCAACGCGTCGGTGCTCGACGGCTGGTGGGACGAGGGCTGGACCGGCGACAACGGCTGGGCCATCGGCGGCCGGGAGACGAACCCCGACGAAGGCGCCCAGGACTGGGCCGACGCGCAGGACCTCTATCGGATCCTCGAGGACGAGGTCCTGCCGCGCTACTACACCCGCGACGCTCGGGGCGTGCCGCACGGCTGGACCGAGATCATGCGCAACGCCATCGGAACGGCGATCTGGCGCTTCTCGAGCACCCGGATGCTGCGCGAGTACACCGAGCGACTGTATCTTCCCGCGGCGGGTGGGACGGTCGCCCAGGCGACCTCCGCGGAGCGCGAGCCGATCGTGACCGAGGCCAGCTGAGCCGACGGCTGGATCAGGCCTCGACGAGGACGAGGGCACCCTCCGGCGGGAGCGCGATCGTGCCCTCCGCCCACGAACCGGTGGCCAGGCCGGGCAGCCCAAGGGGGCGGTACGAGCGATCGTCCGGTCGGGGCACCGCCAGGCTGATCGCCGCCGGTCCGGCATTGACGGCCACGATCGCCCGCTGGCCGTCGGCCTCGCGCAGATAGGCCAGCGCGGCGCCACTGGCGGAAAGCACCCGGAGCGAACCGCGGCGCAGGGCGACGTGCTCATGGCGGGCGGTCATCACGGCCCGAACGAGGGCGCGCATCGTCTGGTCCCCCGCGCCCGGATCGGCTGGATAGGCCCGTCGGTTGTCCGGATCGTGATCGCCGGCCATGGCGATCTCGTCGCCGTAGTAGATGCACGGGGCGCCGGGCAGGGTCGCCTGGAGGACGGTCGCCAGGCCCAGGGCCGCGCGGTCGCCGCCGAGCACGGTCAGCGCCCGGGGCGTGTCGTGGCTGCCGATCAGGTTGAGCTGGACGGCCACCACCGCCGGGTCGTAGGCCGTCATCAGCGTCTCGAGCCGCCGGGCGAAGCCCGGCCCGTCGAGCGGCTGGATCATCCGGCGGTAGGAGTCGTGCCGGTGGATCACGTCCATGTCGAGGTGGCCGTCGCCGACGAAGCCCAGGATCGCCGTCCCGAGCGGATAGTTCATCAGCGCGTCGAAGCGATCGCCCTCGAGCCAGTCGGGCGCCAGGTCCCAGATCTCGCCGACGAGGTAGGCCTCCGGGTTCACCGCCCGGCAGCGCTGCCGGAACTCGGCCCAGAAGGCGCGGTCGTCGATCTCGGCCGGCACGTCGAGGCGCCAGCCGTCGATCCCGAAGCGCAGCCAGTGCTCGCCCACCCCGAGCAGGTACTCGCGCGTGGCCGGGTGGTCGGTATTGAACTTGGGCAGGGCCGGCAGGCCCCACCAGGCCCGGTAGCCGAGTGACGTGGCACCCGAGATCCCGCCGCGGTCGGGGTAGGCGTTGAGCTCGGCCGCGTCGTGGAGGATCGCGTCGTCGAGGTGGAACCAGTCCCGGTACGGCGAGGCACCACCCAGCTCGAGGACGTGGTGGAACGGCCAGAAGCCCCGGCCGCAATGGTTGAACACGCCGTCGAGGATCACCCGCATGCCGCGCTCGTGGGCGCGGTCGAGCAGCTCGCGTAAGGCGGCATTGCCGCCCAGGATCGGGTCGACCGTCAGGTAGTCGTAGGCGTGGTAGCGGTGGTTCGAGGCGGAGCTGAAGACCGGCGTCAGGTACAGCGCCGTGATGCCCAGCTCGGCCAGCTCGCCGAGCCGCTCGGCGATCCCGTACAGGTCGCCGCCCTTGATCCCGTGGTGCGTCGGCGGTGCGTCCCAGGCCTCGTAGGGGCCGATCGGCGTCATCCGGGCGCTGCGCGCAAAGCGGTCCGGGAGGATCTGATAGAAGACGGCGTCGCGGACCCACTCGGGCGTGTCGATCGGCATCGGGCTCCTGTCGGTCGGCATGAGGGCGTCGGTCGGCATCGGGCTTGGATTGCTCGGTCGCGTCACGGCGCGAGCTGGATGACCGCGACGCTCCGGGCCGGCAGCGTCGCCAGCGGACGATAGCCGCTGAAGCCGCCGTCTGCGCTGACCGCGGGCGCGGTCGGCGTCGTGTCGGGTCCGTCGCCGGCCGGCAGCCCGAAGAGAGCGGTTGCGGCAGGCCGGCCGCACAAGGGCCCGGCACCGAGATCGAGGGTGTAGTCCGAGACGGGTGTCGCCCCCACGTTGGCGATCACCAGGTCCGTCTCGCCGGGCAGCGAGCGGAGGGTCGCGACCAGCGACGGGGCGGCGGTCGTGACCGGCACGAGCGAGCCGCCCGCCAGGGCGGGATGCGCCCCGCGGAGGCGGATCAGGTCGCGATAGAGCGACAGCAGCGAGCTCGCGTCGGACGTCTGATCGGCGACGTCGACCGGGCGCCCGTCGGACGACAACGGCTCCCACGGCGTGCTCTGGCTGAAGCCGGCGGCCGGAAGGCTGGAGTCCCAGCGCATCGGCGTGCGGATCTGCTCGTCGGGTTTCGCCCCGGTCATCCCGATCTCCTCGCCGTAGTACACGAAGGGCACGCCCGGGCCGGTCAGCAGGAGCTCCGCCGCGAGGCGCATCTTGGCCGCGTCGCCGCCGAGCTGGCTGGCGACTCGGTCCATGTCATGGTTGGTCAGGAACGCGCCGAAGCCACCCGCCGGATAGAGTCCCGTCGTGTTGGTCAGGGCGCGCTGGAGGCTCCATGCCTGGCCGCCCTGGACCGTGCTGACGTAAGCGGTCGCCAACCCGAAGTCGAAGGTCATGTCGAGGGCGTCGGGCACGTAGCTCGCGCTGATCTTGGACGTGTCCCAGACCTCGCCGAGAAGCAGTGTGCCGGGTCTCGTCTCGCCGAGGGTCGTCCGGAGATCGTGCAGCCAGGCATGCGTCGCGGGCGTGTTCTCCGTCACCGGACCGTCCTCGATCAGATGCTTGGCGGCATCGAGCCGGAAGCCGTCGACGCCGACGTCCTCGAGCCAGAACCGGGCATCGCGGGTCAGCTCGGCGGTGACCGCCGGTTCGCGCAGGTTGAGCTCGGGGAACCCCGGCCCGAAGCCCGCGTAGTAGTAGCGCTTGCCGTCGGCCGCCCAGCCGGAACCACCGGGCTCGTTCGCCCAGACATACCAGTCGGCGTGGGCTGAGCCCGGCTTGCGACTGTCCCGGAACCAGGGGTCCTGGTCCGAGGTGTGGTTGAGGGGCAGATCGAGGATCACCGCGATCCCACGCTGGTGGGCGTCCCTCACGAGCGCGCGCATGTCCGCGAGCGAGCCATAGTCCGGGTTGACGGAACGGTAGTCGGTGACGTCGTAGCCATGGTATGAGGGCGATGGGAACGTCGGCATCAGCCACAGCCCGGTGACGCCGAGGTCGGCGGTCGTGCTCGGGTCGCCATCGTTGAGATGGTCGAGGTGGCCGATGAGCCCGCGCAGGTCGCCGCTGCCGTCGTCATCGCTGTCCGCGAAGCTGCGCACGAAGACTTCGTAGAACACGCGGCTGCGCCACCAGCCGGGCGCGGAGGTCGGCGGCGCGCTCGGAGCGGTCGCGGCTGCCGGGCAGACCGGCGGCGATGCCAGCGCGGCGGGATTGTCAGGGCCGGAGGGGCTCGCGGACCCCGACGCGCTCGCGGAGCCCGGGGCACCCGACGGCGTCGCGGTCGGGGCGCAGCCCGCGACGACGAGGATCAGCGACCCCAGGAGCGCGACCGGCGGTTTCAGCCCTTCACGCCACCGACCGTCAGGCCGGAGATGATGTAGCGCTGGAGGAACAGGTAGACCACCGATACCGGCAGGGCCACCAGGACCGAGAACGCCGCGAACTGGGACCAGGGCGTGCTGGCCGCGTACTGCCCGACCATCCCGTTGAGCGCCATGGCCAGGGTAGTGAGGTCGACGTTGCCGGTCAGGAAGACCGACGAGAAGTAGAACTCCGTCCAGCCCGCGATGAATCCGAAGAAGGCGGTCACGGCCAGGACCGGCGTCGCCAGCGGC
The DNA here is from genome assembly GCA_034666965.1 of Chloroflexota bacterium. Classification (GTDB taxonomy): domain Bacteria; phylum Chloroflexota; class Limnocylindria; order Limnocylindrales; family CSP1-4; genus Chersky-267. Next base: position 10,634 of record JAXDKT010000050.1, read on the forward strand.
AGGATCACCTTGAGGAAGATCTGGAACCGGCCGGCCCCGTCGATGCTGGCCGCCTCCTCCAGCTCGCGCGGGATCGTGTCCAGATAGCCCTTGATGTTCCAGATGGCAAATGGCAGCTGGCTGGAGGTCACGGCCAGCGCCACCCCGATCAGCGAGGCACGCAGGTTGACCCCCCCGACCTGGATCTTGTTGAGCTGGACGAACAGCGGGGCAATCGTTGCGACGGCCGGCAGCATGAGCACCGCCAGGATCCCAATCATCAGGATCTCCCGGCCGCGGAACTGGAGACGCGAGAAGGCGTAGGCCGCCATCGCCCCGATGCTCACGCTGGCCAGCGAGATCACCACCGCGATGGCCACGCTGTTGAGGGCCAGGCGCAGGAACGAGATGTCGTTGAGCGTGGGCCTGGCCATCACCTTGGCGTAGGCGGCCAGCGACGCCCCCGGTGGAATGAGCGAATCGGGCCGCGAGATGTCGCGCGGATCCAGCGACATCGCGACGATCCACAGGATCGGGAACAGGACCGTCGCGGCGATTGCCAGGCAGATGAGCTGGAGCACGAACTGGCGGCGCTTGGGCATGCCCCGCTGGCCACGAATCTGAGTGGCAGCCGAGGGACGAGCCACGACCGCCGGAGCCGCAGCGACCTGGGTGGTCATGGCCGAGACCTCCGGGCGAGTGGGAGCGGGCGCCAGCACAGATCAGGCATCGAACTGCGCCGTCGCCTTGGCCAGCTTGTTGGTGACCAGCGTGATCGCCAGCAGGATGAAGAACTCGAAGATGGCGAACGCGGCGGCAACCGCGAACAGGTGCTGCTCGGCCACGAGGCGGTAGGCGGTCGTGACCAGCAGCTCCGTCTGCCCGAACGGGCCACCGCCCGACATGAAGTACGACAGGTAGAACAGGTTGAAGGTGATCACGAAGCCATAGATCGCGTAGGGCAGCATCGCCGGCCGGAGGAATGGCAGGGTCACCGTCTTGAACTGCTGCCACCAGCCGGCGCCGTCCATGGCGGCCGCCTCGTAGAGGTCCTGGGGGATGCTCTGGAGGGCACCCGTGGCCACGACCGAGTTGAGCGGCCAGCCCAGCCACACGTTGGCGGTCAGCAGCGCGAAGTACGCCAGCGGCAGGATCAGGGGCCCGAAGGCCACGATCGGGTTCGGCTGGTTGAGCCAGTCGAGGGTCACCGGAGGAAGCTTGAACAGGACCCCGATGGTGCCGTTGATCAGCTGGTTGATTGCGCCGTGGGTGGGGTCGAACAGGTTCCGCCAGACGGTGGCCACGATGATCGGCGGGATCACCACCGGGAGGATGTAGATGGCCCGGTAGAAGCGCTTGAAGCGCAGCGCGTTGACGTTCAGGACCAGCGCGATCATCACCCCCAGGACCACGTGGATGACCACGTTGGACAGGGCCCAGAACAGGTTGAAGACCAGGATCCGGACGAAGTCGAAGTTCGGGATGACGATGTTGTTGTCGAGGATCCGGCCGTAGTTCTGGAGGCCGATGTAGTTCGGTGCCGGCGCGCCCACCCGCAGGTTGACCAACCCGTAGTCGGTGAACGACATCCACACCTGGAACACGAGCGGGTAGAACGTGATGATCGCCATCACGAGCAGAGCGGGCAGCAGGAACAGGTAGGCGGTCCGGCTGTTCTGGGTTCGCCGCCACCACGAGCCGCGAGAGGGAGCGGCGCCCGGCGCCACGGCCACGGCGGTCATCCCATCAGTCTCCTCTCGTCCATCTCACCACTCCCGCTCGAGTCGAGGGATGCGCCTCGGGGCGCCGGTGTACCGACGCCCCGAGCCGACTGACGCTGAGAGCTTAGCGAGGTCGTCGACCGCGCTCTAGAGGCCGTTGGCCTTGTCCATCGCGGCGCAGGCGTCCGCGACGGCCTTGGTCGGGTCGGCACCCTTGTCGATGACGGCGACCAGGGCATTGCCGAAGTTGCCCCAGTAGTTGTTGAGCTCCTTGGCCGTCGGTCGTGCGAAGCCCTTGGGCATGAGGGCCGAGAAGGCCTGCGCGATCGGGTCGGAGGGCTGGAGCGTGGTGTTCGCCGGCAGGTGCCCCGCGTCGGCGAAGATCTGCTCGTTGGCCGGGAGCAGGAACTGCAGCGCGAACTGCTTGGCCAGCTCCACGTTCGGGGACGAGGCGTTGATGTAGAAGCCGTCGGGGGCGGTCATCGGAGCCCACGCGCCACCGGGGCCGGTCGGTCCGGCCGCCACGGCCAGCTTGGCACCAAGTGCCTTGGCCAGGTCACCGGACTGCCACGGGCCGTCGATGAAGCCACCGATCTTGCCGGCGATCAGGTCGGCCTTGGCATCGTTGTCGTTCTGATAGAAGTGCATCCCGGCGGCCTTCATGTCGGCCAGCCACTTGAGGCCATCGGCCACGCCACCGGCGGTCGCGGCGCACTTGCCGTCGTCGGCCAGGATCTTGCCCCCGAAGGACGAGTACAGGCCCCACAGGTAGTAGGCCCCGCCACCGTTGGCGCCGTAGACCCAACCGAGCTTGCTGGCGTTGGTCTTCCAGTCGTCGGTGGAGGCCGGTGCGGCGGTCAGGATGGTGTTGTCGTAGAAGAGCTCGACGGCCTTCATCGACTCCGGGATCTCGTACAGCTTGCCGTCCACCATCGCGGCGTTGAGGGCGACGTCGGACGTGTTGTACGGGGCCGCCTTGAGGATGTCGGTGAGCGAGCTCACGTCGACGAGCAGGTTGGCCCGAGCTTCGGTCGGCAGGTTGTCGTTGGGTGCGATGTACATGTCGGGACCCGCGCCGGCCGCGGCCTGGGTCTCGAAGTTGGTGAACAGGTTGTTGAACGGGACGTCGGTGACCGTCACGGTCAGGCCGGGATTGGCCGCCTTGACCTGGGCCACGATCTTGTCGAAGGCGTCCTTCTCGGTCGTGCCGCTCGCGCCGTACGCCTCCCAGATGGTCAGGGCACCGCTGAGGGCAGCCGCGCTGGCGGGAGCCTGGCTGGCGGAGCCGGACGACGCGGACGTCGGGGCGGTGGTCGGCGCCGTCGAGGCGCTACCGCCGCCACAGGCGGCCGCCACGAGGACGGCACCCGCGACGAGCGCCGCGAGTCGTTGCTTCGGATTCATCGGTACGTTCTCTCCTCCTGTATGCGGTCGAGCCCGGCGGACCCGACTCCCGACGGCCAGCCAGAGCGGCTGCCTCGACGGTGTGCGGCGTGACGTGCGGGACGTGCTGTCGGCGGGCCGCTGGCGCCGGCAATCACACGGGCAGCGCCCGGTTCACCTCCCGCGTTCTGGTGGGCGCCGGTCCGGTCGAGGCCCTGACGATGAGGTGGGTTTCGAGACGGCGCTGCTCGGCGACCGAGGTGCGCCGTTCGATGACGCTCAGGAGGAGCCGGACTGCCTCCTCGCCCTTGCGTCGGACGGGTTGGTGGACGGTGGTCAGGGGCGGGTTGACGAAGGCCGCCATGTCGACGTCGTCGAAGCCGACGACGCTCAGCTGACCGGGGACGTCGATGCCGAGGTCGGCGGCGCTGCGCAGGACGCCGATGGCGATCGCGTCGCTCATGGCCAGGACGGCGGTCGGTCGCTGGCCCGCCTCCCAGGCGTGCCGGAAGGCGAGCGCGCCGCCGGCCACCGTGGACGGTCCGATCACGATCCGATCGTTACCAAGCTCCACGCCGCCACGGGCCAGGCCGGTTCGGTAGCCGGCCATGCGCCGGCCGATGACGCTGTCCGGATCGGCCCGGCCAAAGGGCATCGGTGGCTCCATGGCGATGACCGTGAAGTCGCGGTGGCCCAGGCCGATGAGGTGCTCGGCGGCGGCCTGCGCCCCGGACTCATCGTCGACCTCGATGGTCGCGTCGCCGGGCATCGCCGCCGAATCGACGAACACGATCGGCAGGCCCGAGCGGCGGACGCCCTCGATCTCGGGGTGGCTGTCCGACAACCCGATCGCGACGAACCCGTCGACGCTGGCGCGCCCGACCGCCCGGGCCAGCGAGCCGTGGAGGGGCGAGATGAGATACAGACCGAAGCCCGATTCGTCGGCGGCCAGCCCGATGCCCTCGCAGAGGGCCCCGAAGAACGGGTTGGAGAAGACCACCGAGAGGGGCTGCGGGGTGAGCACCCCGATCGCCCGGGTCCGGCCCTGGCTCAGCATCCGGGCGACCGGATCGGGCCGGTAGCCGAGCTGCTCGGCGACGGCGCGGATGCGGGTGGCGGTGTCCTCGGCCAGACGATCCGGATTGTTGAACGCGAAGGACACCGCGGTCTTGCTGACTCCGGCCGCCAGGGCGACATCGGCGATCCGCACGCGGCGTGTCCGTTCCGTCGTCATCGTCGTTCGAGCACCCGACTGGACCGGGCGGGGGCGGTCATCATTGGCTCATCGGCAGGGACTGCCGGTGTATGATGCAAACCGCTTTAGCAAACCGGTTTAGCGCACGCTAACAGGTCTCCCCGGACGGCGTCAACGGGAGAAGTTTCGGGACGGTGCCGAGCCATTCGGTCGAGCCCGTCCATGGGTCGAGAGCAAGGAGGAACTGGACGAGGGTGGGCGCTCGGATCTACCTCGGGATGGTCCTTCACAACCATCAACCGGTGGGCAACTTCGGGTGGGTCATCGGCGACACCTACGAGCGCGCCTACCTGCCCATGCTGTCCGCCCTGGAGCGCCATCCCGGGATCCGGGTCGGGCTCCACTACAGCGGTCCCCTGCTCGACTGGATCCGAGCCGAGCGACCCGATTTCCTGGAGCGGCTGGGGAGCCTGGTCGCCCGCGAGCAGGTCGAGCTTCTCGGCGGGGGCTACTTCGAGCCGGTCCTGGCCTCGCTCCCAGAGCGCGACCGGATCGACCAGCTGCGCCACATGGCCGACGAGATCGAGCGGATCGGCGGACGGCGGCCGGCCGGCGCGTGGCTGGCCGAACGAGTCTGGGAGCCGGACCTGCCGACCTCGATCGTCGACGCCGGTTACCGCTGGACGATCCTCGACGACAGTCACTTCCGGGCGGCCGCCATCGACGACCACGCGCTGTGGGGCCCGTACACGACCGAGGACCAGGACCGCCTGCTGACCGTGTTCGGGTCGGACCGGGAGCTGCGCTACGGGATCCCGTTCGGGCGAGTCGAGGACATCGTCGGCCATCTCGAGGCGAACGCCACGGCGGCGGGCGACCGGCTCGGGTTCATGGGCGACGACGGCGAGAAGTTCGGCGCGTGGCCCGACACCTACCAGCACTGCTGGGGGCCCGACGGCTGGGTGGACCGCTTCTTCAGCGCGGTCGAGGCGAACGCGACCATCGCCACGGTGACGCCCAGCGACTGGCTCGCCGACCACCGGCCAATCGGGCGGATCTACATCCCGACCTCGTCCTATTTCGAGATGGGCGAATGGGCGCTGCCCGCCGACCAAGGCCTGGCCTTCGAAGCCGCGGTCACGAGCGCCGAGGCGGAGGGCGCGCCCTGGGCGCGCTGGCTCCGGGGCGGCTTCTGGCGCAATTTCCAGGTCAAGTACCGCGAGATCAACGACCTCCACAAGCAGATGCTGCGGGTCTCGGCGATGGTCGCCGCCATGCCCCCCGGCCGAGAAGCGGACCTGGCTCGTCATCACCTCCACCAGGGCCAGTCCAACGACTGCTACTGGCACGGCGTGTTTGGGGGCATCTACATCTCGCACATGCGCCTGGCCACCCACGAGCACCTCATCGCCGCCGAGGACCTGGTCGACCGCGCGGCCAGGCTGGCCGGACAAGCCAGCGACGGGATCGCGCGAGTGGACACCGATCTCGACGGGACCGACGAGATCCTGGTCACGGCGGCGGGGCAGGTCGCGGTCGTCGACCCGGGTGAAGGCGGTGGGCTGGGGACGTGGGACATCCGGACCGTCCGGCACGCTCTGACCGCGGTCATGCGTCGCCGCCCGGAGGCCTATCACGCCAAGCTCCTCGCGGCGGCATCGGCAGAGGGCCGCTCGAGCGACGCGGCCGACGACGGGCCATCGGAGGATCACGCCGGGCAGGGCGCCGCCACCATTCATGCGATCGTCCGCAGCCGGGAGCCGGGGCTCGCCGCCCGGCTCCGTTACGACGCCTACGAGCGCCGGTCGGGGCTGGTCCACCTGTTCGCGCCGGGCACCACAGCGGCGACGTTCGCCGATGGCGCCGCGGTCGAGCTCGGTGACGCGGTGGACGGCGCCTACGGCGTCGAGTCGATCGGGTCGGACGCCGTGGTCCTGGTTCGGGAGGTCGGGATCGAGGATTCCGCAGCCGTCGTACGCGTCGTCAAGCGGTTCGCCTTCGGGGGCGACCGGGCCCGGCCAACCCTCGGCCTTGACGTGACGGTCGAGAACCGCGCTTCCGACGCGGTCCGCTTCGATCTCGGCATCGAATGGGCGCTGACGATGCTCGGCGGCGGGGCCAACCCGGCGGCGTTCTATCGAGTCGGCGAGGAGTCGTTCCGCCACGACTCGACCGGTGAGCGGGTCGGTGTCGGATCCATCGCGAGCGGCAACACTTACGTCGGCCTCGACCTGACCACGAACGTCGAGCCCTCGGCGAACGTATGGTGGTCGCCGATCGAGACGATCTCCAACTCCGAGCACGGCTTCGAGCGGATCTACCAGGGCAGCGCCCTGGTCTTCGTCTGGCCGCTCGATCTGGCCCCGAACGACACGCGAACGGTCTCCATCCGGAATCTCGTCGAGACCACCCGGGACCGGGCCGCCGAGGAGCTCGCTGGACGCCAGTGAGCGGTGAAGTCCTTCGCGTGGGCACAAAGAAAGGGCAGAGGTGCCGCCTGCGCGCGACACGTCTGCCCTGGGGGAGGCGGTGACGGATGGGCCGGAACCGGCCCGTGGGTGGGTCGCCTAGCGGGCTCGGAGCCCGATTGGCCGGCTCGGCCGGCGACGATCGGTGGACAAGTCTCGGGAATCGACACCCCAGCGCTGCGCGGCAAGGCCGAGAAGTGCGAGGATGGCGAGCGGAGCCAGGAGAACGAAGGTCGCCATTGGGGGTTCCACCGAGATTGCTATAGTGAACTAGGCCAAGTGGCATCCTAGTTGGACTACCACGCTATGTCAAGTAATCCAAACGTCCCACATGACGTCGATTCGATGTCGCACGGTCCCCTGGCGAGGACCGGTGGACAGCTCGACGTCGAGCGCGATTCGGACGTCCCGATCTCGACCCAGATCTACTGGCAGCTCGCCTACCAGATCGACTCCGGGCGGCTCCTGGCCGGAGCCCGGCTGGCTCCGGTTCGCGAGCTCGGAGCCGCGCTGAGGGTCAACCCCAACACGATCCGCGCGGTCTACAAGCGTCTGGCCGACGCCGGCTACGTGACCAGCCGGCACGGCGCCGGGACCCACGTCGCCGACCGGCCGCCCCAGCGCCGGGGCGCGGAGGCGCTGGACGGGATCGTGGCCGAGATGCTCCGCCGTGGTGCCGTGGCCGGATTCACGCCCGACGAAGTGGCCTCGGCGGCGTTCGCTGCGGCAACCGAGCGGAAGCACCCTGGGCCGCTGGTCCGGATCCTGTTCGCGGAGTGCACCAAGGCCGACGCCTCCTACGACGCGGATCGGATCGTGGAGGCCTTCCCGGGCGTGATCGAGGCCGAAGGCACGCTCCTGGAGGAGATCGCCGAACGGCTCGAACGCTTCCATTACGACCTGATCGCGACGACCACCTTCCATGCCGACGAAGCCCAGGCCTACTCCGCGGGCCGGGTCCCGGTCGTCGCCATGATCGTGGGCCCCGGCTACATGGAGCTCATCCACGAGATCGCCGCCCTGCCATCGGGTGCCCGCGTCGGGCTGGTGTGTGCCTCCGCTGTCGGAACCGACAACATCGCCGAGACCCTGCGCCTGTCGGGAACGGCCGGGGTAGAGATCGTGTCGGCCACGATCGACGATGCGGAGTCGATCACGAAAGTGGACGCGGCGGCCGATCTGATCCTGCTCTCCCGCGAGGCCCTCGCCCTCGGGCTCGATGAGCGATTCAGCCAACCGGAGCGGGTCCGCGAGTGGCTGTACGAATTCGATCCGTCCGGGCTGGAGCTCCTGCGCCGGGCGATCGAGCACGCCCAGGCTGACCGGGCGCCGGTCGGGGCCGGAACCGGCTCCACCGGCTGACCATGGCGCGCGGCCGGTCCACCGCCGAGGACTTCCGGCTGGCCCGGGCAGCCCGGACGCGCTACAGCCTCGCCGACCTGACCCTGGCCGCCGACCTGGCCACGGCCCGCACGATCGCCGCCAGGGTCAACGCGGGACGATCGCCGAGTCCGTCGACGGGCGGGCGATCGAGTGCCCGCCGACCGGCGGTGGGTGCGGCCGTCGCCGCGACGCGGAGCGTGTCAGCGCCGGCCGCCGCCGAGTCCGAGCCACCGCTCACGGCGGGCCAGCTTCACGCCGCCGGGATCCTCGTGGCGATCATGGGTCGCCTGGTCGATCGTTATCGCGCCGACGCCGACCCGGAGGCGCTTGCCGCGGCCGACGACTGGTTGCGCGAACGGTTGGGCAACGCTCCGGTCCGAACGGCGGTGGGCGCGTTCGTCCGCGAGTTTCCCGCCCGGCTGTCCGTCCCCGAAACACCGGATCCGCCGAGCGCCATCGCCCAGCTGCTGCTGCTGGCCAGCCTCGACGAGAACAGCGCCATCGACCCCTTCCGCGAGCTGGTCGACCTGCGTGCGGTCCGCGAGGGGCGAACCCTGGCGACGGTGGCCGACACCCTGGACGAGTTCTTCGCCGATCGCCCCGGGTTCGGGCCCGAGGGCCGCTCGCTGGTCGAGCTCCTGCGCCAACCAGCCGCGGCCGCCCCGGGCTCGCTTGCCGACCAGCTGCGCTGGATCCGGAGCAACTGGACCGGCCTGTTCGGCGGTGTCCTCGACGATCTGCTGGACCGGCTCTTGGTCGCCCTCGACGTCCTGGCCGAGGAGCGTCTGGCCGCCGACCGGGCCTGGTTCGCGACCCACGACCCCGGCGCCGGTGGCCCCGCCGAGGTCTACCGCTATGACCCCGGTGAGGAGGAGCGCTTCAGCGAGGACCGCGACTGGATGCCCCGGCTGGTGCTCATCGCCAAGAGCACCTACGTCTGGCTGGACCAGCTCTCGCGCCGCTACGGTCGCGAGATCCGGACCCTCGAGGCGGTCCCGGACGAGGAGCTCGACCGGTTCGCCCATTGGGGGATCACCGGGTTGTGGCTGATCGGCCTGTGGGAGCGCTCGGCCGCCTCGGAGCGGATCAAGCGGCTACGCGGCGACCCCGAGGCGGTCGCCTCCGCGTACTCGCTGGACGATTACGTCATCGCCGCCGACCTGGGCGGACCGTCGGCCCTGGCCAGCCTCCGCGATCGGGCCGCCGCGCGCGGGATCCGTCTCGCCAGCGACATGGTCCCCAACCACATGGGCATCGACTCGCGCTGGGTCATCGAGCATCCCGAGCGGTTCCTGTCGCTACCCGACAGCCCCTTCCCGTCGTACACCTTCAACGGGCCGGACCTGTCATCGGACGCGCGGGTCGGGATCGTCCTCGAGGATCACTACTACGACGCGACCGACGCCGCGGTCGTGTTCAAGCGCTTCGATCGCCAGACCGGCGCCGAGCGCTACGTCTACCACGGCAACGACGGGACGAGCTTCCCCTGGAACGACACGGCCCAGCTGGACTACTCGCAGGCCGAGGTCCGCGAGGCCGTCATCCAGGCGATCCTCGACGTCGCCCGTCAGTTCCCGGTCATCCGTTTTGACGCCGCAATGGTCCTGGCCAGGAAGCATGTCCAGCGGCTGTGGTTCCCCGAGCCGGGCCAGGGTGGCGCGATCCCGAGCCGGGCCGGCCACGGCATGACCCGGGCGGAGTTCGACCGGGCGATGCCTCGCGAGTTCTGGCGCGAGGTCGTCGACCGGGTTGCCGCCGAAGTGCCCGGAACGCTCCTCCTGGCCGAAGCCTTCTGGCTGCTCGAGGGCTATTTCGTGCGGACCCTGGGGATGCACCGGGTCTACAACAGCGCGTTCATGAACATGCTCCGCGACGAGCGCAACGCCGAGTACCGGCTGGTCGTCAAGAACACCCTTGAGTTCGACCCGGCGATCCTGGGCCGGTTCGTCAACTTCATGAGCAACCCCGACGAGCGGACGGCGGTCGACCAGTTCGGCACCGGCGACAAGTACTTCGGGGTGGCCGCGATGATGGCGACCATGCCCGGGCTGCCGATGTTCGGTCACGGCCAGATCGAGGGCTTCACCGAGAAGTACGGGATGGAGTTCCGGCGGGCCAAGCTCGACGAGCCGATCGACGAGGGTCTGCTGGCCCACCACGAACGGACGATCTTCCCGCTCCTCCATCGTCGGGCGAGCTTTGCGGGGTCCGACGGGTTCCGGCTGTACGACCTCGTCGCCGAGAACGGATCGGTCAACGAGGACGTGTTCGCCTACTCGAACGTCGGCCCGGGCGGCGAGCGCTCACTGGTCGTCTATCACAACCGCTATGGGGAGGCCCGGGGCACGATCCGCGAGTCGGTCGGGTTCAACGCCCGGGAGCCCGATGGCGAGCGCCGGATGCGGCGCGAATCGTTGGCTGCCAGGCTGGGGCTGAGCGGTCGCGAGGATCGCTGGCTGCGCGTGCGCGATGCGATGACCGGGCTGGAGGGTCTGCGCTGGTCCGCCGGCCTCGCCCGCGACGGCCTCCGGGTCGAGCTGGGTGCTTACCGCTGCCTGGTTCTGGTCGATCTCGAGGAGCTGGCCGACGAACCGGGACGACCGGTCAGCACGCTGGGCGCCGAGCTCGGCGACGCCTGGATCCCCTCGATCGACGAGGCCCTGGCCGGGATCGTGTGGCGCCCCGTCCACGAGGAGATCCGTGCTCGGCTGACGGTTGTCGCGGAGGGTGCCCGCCGAAAGCGGACCCGGGCCGGCACGGCGAGATCGCGGGTCAAGAAGCCTGCCCCGCCGCCAACGGCGGCCGTCCAGGTTCAGATCCTCGCCGCGATGGTCGAGGCCCTCGACGGCGAAGCGTTCGACGAGCGGCGTCTGCGACCAATCGTGGTCGAGGTCCTGCGCTCGGTCGGGTTCGAGGCGCCCGAGGCCGAGCGCGGTGCCGACATCGTCCGCGGGCTCGTTCTTGCCGACCCGGGCCTGCGAGCCCTCGACAACGCGACCGTGTCGATCTGGTTCGACCATCCCGCGCTTGGCCCCGGGCTGTATGTCCACGAGGCGGGTGGCGTCCGCTGGTTCGACCGGGATGCGTTCGAGACGATGACTGCGACCGTCGCACGGCTGACCGGCCATGCGGACGCGGATCGGGTCGCGGCGCTCGCCGCCGGATCCGAGGCGGCGGGCTACCGAGTCGACGACTTCGTGAGTGCCCTGCGACGAGACGATGACGCCAGCGGTGTCGCCCGAGCCGAGATGCCAGGTTCGAGAGGCCTCACCGCCGGTCGCTGACGGTCTTCGCTGGCCGGGGTCAGGGACGCTTCCCCCGGACCGCCCAGGCGCGGGCGATCAGCTGGATGGACCCGTCGACCTCGCTCGGCAGCGATCCCCGCAGCCGCTCGCGGAGTCGGTCGCGCGCGCCGGCCTCGAGCGATTTCACGTAGCCCGGGCCCGGACCCTGGCCGCCCAGAAACGGCGCCCAGAGGTCGTCGAAGTCACGAAAGACCGTCGGAACGTCGAGCGCCACGGACTCGACCGACTCGAGACCGGCGGCCTGGAACAGCGCCTGCAGTGGCGACCGAGCGGCCAGGGGGAAACGGCGCGCCTCATCGAGATTCGCGGCGGCCGGGTCCTCGGCGATGGCCGCATCCCAGAAGCGCCGGATGAGCTGCATGTCCGCAGCGTAGTCCCAGACATACGCTGCGACGGTTCCACCGCTTCGGGTTGCACGCCGCATCTCGGCGACGGCTTGGGCCGGATCCGGAACGAAGTTGAGGACCAGGCCCGAGACCGCGGCGTCCACGGTCGCGTCCTCGAGCGGAAGTTGGCGGGCGTCGCCCAGGATGAAGCGAGCCCGAGGGTCCTGGACGGAGGATCGAGCGTGCTCAAGGAAGTCGCTCGATGGGTCGACGCCGACGATCGATCCTGGCTGCGCGTCCTCGAGGACGATCGCCGTGAGGGCGCCGGTCCCGCAGCCGACGTCAAGCCAGTCGAGGCCGGCGCGAGGCTCGAGCCAGGCCATGAACCGGCGGCCAACCAGGCGACTCCAGCGCCCGATGTACGCCTCGTACCGATCGCCCGCGTCCCAGCGATCCGCAGCCCCGTTGACCACGGTCAGGGTCGCGCTCCAGTCCGGTCGCCCTGGCGGGGATGAAGCCGACAGCGCGCACTCACGGGCGATCCTCGTCGAGGACGAGGCGGCGGAGGAGCGGGACCGGCGGAGCGCCGTGGCTCATGACCGCCTCGAGGTGGCGCCGATAGGCGAAGCCGGGGGTCTGGCCCAGACCGCCGGGCAGGGCCCGCTGGGCGACCGCGGCGGCTCCGGTGCCGGCGGCGGCCGCGGCCAACCGGCGCCGTACCGCGACCTCGAGCTCCCACATCGCCATGGATCCCACGAAGTAGGTCGACAGCTGGGTCGACGACAGCCGCGCCCGGTTGTACTTGTTGCGCGCCTCGGCCTCCTCCTGGAAGCCACCGCTGACCATCAGGCCGACGGCCTCATCCTCGGTCATCGGACCGCCGTGGGCCTCGCCAGCATGGATCCGGACGTCGATCATCGCGTTGATCACGGCGCGCAGGTAGAACTTCCAGTGGACCAGCAGGAGGGCCGGATCCTCCGCCGCGTAACCCACGTCCATCATCACCTGGGTGACGTAGACCGCCCAGCCTTCGGCGTACACGCCGCTCCAGAACACCCCCCGGACGATCGACGGATTCCGGTTGGCGTAGGAACCCTGGAGGTAGTGCCCGGGCACGGCCTCGTGAATGGTCAGCAGCCGCAGCATCCGGCTGTTGTTCTCGCGGAGATAGCTCTCGACCTGCTCGGGCGACCAGTCGTCGGGCGCCGGGGTGATCGCGAAGAACGCCTTCTGACCCCTGTCGAGGGGACCCGGCGTGTCGAGCATCGCGCCCCCGAACGAGCGCAGAAAGACCGGCGTCCAGCGGATCTCGAGCGGGTCGTCGGCCAGGCCCACCAGGTCGCGCTCGCGGCAGAAGGCCTCGATCCGACCCAGCTCCTCCCGACACCAATCGAGAAGCGCCTCGGCTGGCGGGTGCTCCGCCGCGATGGCGTCGAGGACGGCCCGAACGAGGGCCCCGTCGTCGGCTGGGGCCGCGGCACCGGCGCCCCACGTCGGCCACAGGTCCCTGGCCAGCCGGATCATCTCCGAGCGGACCGCGGCGTATTCCTGCTCGGCTCGGGCCAGGATCCGGGCGGGGGTCAGCTCCGCGTCCTTGAGCGTGTGGCGCATCTTGGTCGTGAACAGCGCGTCGCCCAGCCGGCCCTCGCCCTCGGCCCGCGGCAGGATGACCTCGCGGAGGTGCGCCTCGAAGTCCGCCAGGGCCGCCTTGGCGTCCGCCGCGGCCGCCTGGACGCGGGGCAGGACGGCCGCGACTGACGGGTCGGTCGGGGCCGCGCTCTCGCCCGCAGCGACGGCATCGTCGGCCAGCTCGCCGACTCCGGAGAGCTGCTTGAGGGCGGTCTCGGTGTGGAAGGCGGACACGGGCCGGCCCGGCAACCCGACGAGCTGGGATCGGGCGGCGCCGACCACGCCCCGGATGCCCTCGAGCCGCCCGGCCGTGGACGTCAGTCGCTCGGCCAGGGGAGCGAACTCGCGGGCCAGCAGCGGGAACAGGCCACCGCCGAGCAGGTAGACCCATTCGAGCGGATCCCAAGCCTCCTCACGAAGCTCGGTCTCGGCGAACCGAAGGCCGTCGAGCTCCGAGAGCAGCAGGTCGCGGTCCACGCGCTCGTCGCGGCTCAGGTCGTCGGCGGCGACGCCGGCCAGCTCGGCCTGCCAGCGCTCGGCAAACGCCAGCCGTTCGGCGCGGCCGGTGTCGGTCATGTCCGGCCATTCGGCGTCGTAGGCGTGCATACCCGCGGCGGTGGCGTGGAGCGGGTGGAGCCGGAAGAACTCAGCCAGGAAGGCGTCGACGCGCCCGGGGAAGGCGGAGCTGGGAGCCGTCATTCGCGGAGTGTAGCGGGGCGTGTGAGCCTCAGGAACTCGGATAGTCGTCGGCGAAATCCCAGGCCCGCAGCGCTCCCGGGCCAATCCGCACGACCACCCCGGAGTCGTCATCCTCGGCCCACGTCTCGTCGGCCTCCGCGCCGATGTAGCGTCGGCCGATCCGCCGCATCGTCGCGCCGTAGGGCAGGTCCACGATCTCGGCGGTGGCGCGGATCTCGAGCCCGCGATAGGGCAGCTCCGCCTCGGCCACGACGATGGTCACCCGCGGATCGCGGGCCATGTGCCGGAGCTTGCCGTCGCCATTCTCGACCGCGATCAGGAACGCGCCGTCGCGCCACTCGTGCCAGATCGGCGAGAGCAGGATCGAGTCGTCGATCCGGCGCGTCGCCAGCGTCGCCAGGAGGGGGCGCTCGAGGAGGTCGCCGAGGTCGGCCGGGGTCAGGTTGCGCCGCACAGGTCTGAGTCTAGACACGTTCCGACCCCGTTACGACCGGTGTCCCACGAACCGCAAGCTCGCCGCAACGTCGAGCGCTGGCCCGATGTCGCGGCTCGCCACGGTACGGCTCACATTGGGGCTGATGGCCGCTGCCGATCCTCGCCAGCCGACGTGGGCCCGGCGCCTTGCCGCGGAGGCGTTCGGAACGTTCGCTCTGGTGTTCGTGGCGGTCGGGGCGGACACCATGGCCCTCGTGAGTGGCGGCGACGTCGGCGTGGTTGCGCGTGCTGTCGCTCCGGCACTCATGGTGGCCGCGCTGATCTACGCCATCGCGGACGCGTCGGGGGCCCATTTCAACCCGGTGGTGAGCCTCGCGTTCGCCCTCAAGCGACTCTTCCCGGTCTCCTGGCTCGCACCGTACTGGGCAGCGCAGGTGAGCGGCGCGATCGTGGCGTGTCTTGTCCTCCGGGCGTTGTTTGGCGCGCAAGTCGCCGCTGGCGTGTCGACGCCCCACGTTCCAGGGTCGACCGCCCTGGCGATCGAGGCCATCCTGACCCTGCTCCTCGTGACGGTCGTCCTGGGCACCGCCGATCGCGCCCGGATCGTCGGCCCGGATGCGGCCCTGGCGGTGGGTGCCACGATCGCCCTGTGCGGGCTGATCGCACTCCCCATCGAGGGTGCGTCGATGAATCCGGCACGCTCGCTCGCCCCCGCGGTCGTGGCGGGCCGCACCGAGGATCTGTGGGTGTACCTGCTTGGCCCGCTCCTGGGAGCCACGCTGGCGGTGGCGGTCACAGGCCTGCTCCACGGCGCCGTTCGGGACGATCGGTCGGCGGAGGCCGCCCAGGGCGAGTGATCGAGCGCGGGTTCGGGACGATCGATCGGCGGAGGCCGCCCAGGGCGAGTGACCGAGCGCGGTCGTGCGCGGCAAGCTCCTGGCTCGGACGAGTGCAACGCCTTCGCAAGCCCGGCGCGCGACCGACGGTCATGCGGCTGTGTCGCCGCCGGGCGGACGATCGCAGCGGCAGGCGCAATACGGCTGGAACCGCGAGGAGGTCCCCATGGGAGTGCTCTCAGAGAAGAAGCGCGACGCGATCCCAGAGTCAAAATTCGGGCTGCCCGAGGAGCGCAAATACCCGATGCCGGACAAGGCCCACGCGCGCAACGCGAAGGCGCGCGCATCGCAGCAGGAAGAGCGAGGCAACCTCACCGAGAAGGAGAAGGCGAAGATCGACCGCAAGGCCGATCGCATCCTGGACAAGTAACTCCACGGCGCCGCGTTCGGGGCGGACGCGGCGTCTGCGCGACGGGCCGGCCGGCGTCGCGCGAGGCGCAATCCTCGCGTGACCGCATTCCGGCCCGTCGCGCACGCCAAGTCTCCAAGCCTGGACCGCGGCCGTGCGGCCTGGCGGGCAGTTGCGTGGCGGCCTCGTCGGCTCCTGCCGTCCGCGGTTTTCTCGCGTCGGGCCGCGGGTTCTCGCGTCGGGCCGCGGGTTCTCGCGTCGGGCCGCGGGTTCTCGCGTCGGGCCGCTCTGACAAATGACCATCACACGGGCGCACGTCAGCACAAGGGCAAAGATCCAGCCGTTGATCGCCGGATCCGACTGACAGGCGATCGCCTGATGTGCAGCTGACAGGAGCTCGCCGGGCGGGAGGGGACGAACGACCGCCTGATGGGCATGTGTCAAGACCGGAGCTCGGCGGGACCCGGCGGAATTCGGCGGGACTCCGGAACTCGGCGGGAGCCCCGGAAGGCGGCGGGACCCGGCGGGACCCGGCGGAACTCGGCGAGAGCCGGCGGGACCCGGCGGAGCTCGGCGGAACTCGGCGGGGACCCGGGGGCCCGGCGGGACCCGACGGAACTCGGCGGGGCCCCGGAACCCGGCGGGAGCCCCGGACTCGGCGCGCCCCGAGAGACGCTGCCCGTCGCGCACGCCCGGATCTCTCCTCTAGACTCGGGCGATGACCGACCGCGCCGAGTGGTTTGCGCCGATCGTCCTGACCGGCGAGCGGGTTCGCCTCGAGCCACTCCGGCCGGACCACCTGGAGGGGCTGACCGAGGCCGGGCGCGACCCACGGATCTGGGCCTGGATGCCGGCTGACGGATCGACGCCCGACGGTATGGCGCGAATCGTCGCGGCCGCCCTGGGCGCACAGACCGCCAAGGCCGCGGTCTCCTTCGTGACCGTCGACACCGCCTCCGAACGGATCGTGGGCAGCTCGCGCTATCTGAACCTGGCCCCTGACGACCTCCGCCTCGAGGTCGGATGGACCTGGCTCAACCCATCGTTCCAGCGCACGGCGATCAACACCGAAGCCAAGCTGTTGATGCTCGGCCGCGCCTTCGACGTGCTCGGCTGCCGGCGCGTCGAGCTCAAGACCGACGCGCTCAACGAGCAGTCCCGGGCGGCGATCCTGGCCATGGGCGCCACGTTCGAGGGGATCTTCCGCAAGCACATGGTCATGGCCCGTGGGCGGGCCCGCGACACGGCCTACTACAGCATCGTCGACGAGGAATGGCCCGTGGTCCGGGCCGGCCTCCAGGCCCGATTGGCGCGACATCGGCCGCCCGGCTGAACATGGGCGAGCACGACATCCCGCTCCAGGTCACGACGGTCGACTACCACGCCGGCGGCGAGCCGTTCCGGATCGTGACCGGCGGCGTCCGGCCGCTCGAAGGTCGCACCATCCTCGAGCGGCGACGCTTCGCCCGGGAGGTTCTCGACCGCGTCCGTCACCTGGTCGTCGACGAGCCCCGCGGCCACGCCGACATGTACGGCTGCTTCGTGACCGAGCCGGACGACGCCGCAGCCGACCTCGGGGTCGTGTTCTTCCACAACGAGGGCTACTCGACGGCCTGCGGCCACGGAACGATCGCGCTGGTGACCTGGGCGATCGAGTCCGGCCGGATTCCCACTCGAGCCCCGGAGGAGGAGATCCTCGTCGACGTTCCCTCGGGACGGCTGGCTTGTCTCGTCCGGATGGATCCGGACGGCGTCCATGTCGCATCTGTCCGGTTCCGCAACGTCCCCGCGTTCGTCCTGGCCCGCGACGTCCCGATCGCGACGAGTGCGGGCATCGTCAGCTGCGCGGTGGCCTATGGCGGCGCCTTCTACGCCTCGGTCGACGTTCGGGCGCTGGGGCTCGACGTGTCCCCGGCCCGCCTGACCCGGCTGATCGCGCTCCAGCGGGAGCTCCGGCCGGGGCTCGATGCGGCGCTCGACGTGGTCCACCCCGAGGAGCCCGAGCTGCGTGGCATCTACGGCGTGATCTACTGGCAGGACGAGCCAACCAGCGAAGCGGACCGGGCCGCCGGCGTCGCCTTGACCCAGCGGAACGTCACGGTCTTCGCCGATGGCGAGGTCGACCGCTCCCCGTGCGGCAGCGGAACCTCGGCCCGTCTGGCTCTCCTGGCCGCGGAGGGACGCCTCGGTCCAGACGGCCGCGGGGCGCTGCGCCACCTGAGCGTGGTCGACTCGGCATTCCTGGGCCGGGCCGTCGCCGAGACCGACGTTGCCGGTCGGCCGGCGGTCGTGACCACGGTCGAGGGTTCGGCGTATCTGACCGGCCGTCATGACTTCACGCTCGATCCACGCGACCCGCTGGGAACCGGCTTCCTCCTGCGCTGAAGCGGACCGAACCGGCCTCGACGCGTCTGCGATCATCGTTGGCGACGCCGCCTCGGGGGCAGTCAGCGGGACGGAGACGTCCGTCGCCAGGAGGAATCGGGATGGTCAGCATCATCGCCACCGTCGTCGGGACCGGGCTCGCGCTGTGGATCACCTCGCTGATCTACAAGGAGATCTCCTTCGGCGCCCACCCACAGGTCGCCACGGTCGTCGTCGTGGCGGCCATCCTCGGGCTGGCCAACGCCGTGTTCAAGCCAATCATCAAGGCACTGTCGCTGCCACTGACCCTGCTGACCTTCGGCCTGTTCGGGCTGATCGTGAACGGCCTATTGCTGCTGGGCCTGGCCTGGGTGGCCGACGCCCTCGGCCTCAAGTTCACGGTCGGCGGGTTCCCGCCCAAGCTCGGTCTCGACGCGCTCATCGCGGCCGTCGTGGGCGGGGTCATCCTGAGCATCGTCTCGACCGTCATCGGCTTCCTCCCGGTCCTGAGACCCAGCCGCTGAGTGCCGAGCCACCGGGACGGCGCCGCTCTCTCCCGTCGGTGGTCGAGCGGGACGACCTCGCGACGGTCGGACCGGCGCTGCGGATCGCTGCGCGCCGCTTCGGGACGCCGCTCTATCTGACCGAGTCGGCCGCGCTGACCGCCGCCGCCGAGGAGCTCCGGACCGCATTCCCGGACCCGTGGATCCGGCAGTACTCGGTCAAGGCCAACGACGTTGCGGCGGTCGTGGCCAGACTGGCCTCGGCGGGGCTCGGGGCGAACGTCGTGTCCCGCGGCGAGTGGGCCGTCGCCCGACGAGCCGGCCTGCCCAACGATCGGATCACCCTTGAGGGCGTGGGCAAGACCGACGCCGACCTGCGTGCCGCCGTGCGAGCCGCCGTCGCGGGCCAGCCGCTGCGCTGGGTTGCGCTGGAGTCAGCCGATGAGGCGGCCGCGCTGGCGGCTCTCGCCGAGCGAGCAGGAGCTCCCAGGCTCGACGTCCTGCTGCGGTTCAACCCGGCGGTCGAACCCGAGACACAACAGGCCCTCGCGGTCGGGGCCGGCACGAGCAAGTTCGGGCTGGCCGATGACGAGCTGGCGGCCGCGATCGAGGCCGGCGGCGGCATCGAGGGGCCACTCCGCTGGCGAGGCATCCACCTCCATGTCGGCTCACAGCTCGGGGCGGTCGACGCCTGGCGCGACGCGGTCCGGCGGGCCCTGGCGATCGGGGCGCTGCTGGGCGGCAGCCTGCCCGACTTCGACACGCTGGATGTCGGCGGCGGCTTTCCGGTGGCGACTGCCGCAGAGGTCGTCCCCCGCCCCGAGCGCTTTGCCCGCGAGCTGCCGGCCCTGCTCGAGACGGTTCCGGCCGACCGCCGACCGGCGCGTCTGGCGGTCGAGCCCGGCCGATTCCTGGTCGCCAACGCGGGCTGGTTGATCGGCTCCGTCCTCCACGTCCGCCAGCGAGGCGGTCGGATGGTCGTCCTCGACACCGGGATGACCGAGCTCATCCGGCCGGCGCTCTACAGCGCCCGTCACCGGATCGTGGCCCTGACGACGCTCGGCCGACCGGTCGCGCCGCGACCCGACGGCACGGCCCGACTGTCCACGGACGAGCCCGCCGAGGTCCACGGCCCGATCTGCGAATCGACCGACGCGCTGGGTCGCCACGACCTGCCGCCGCTGCGCCGGGGCGACCTCGTGGCGATTCGGGATGCCGGAGCCTACGGGGCCTCGTTCGGGTCGACCTACAACGGCCGGCCGCGGCCGCCCCAGGTCATCCTCGAGCCGGGCGGCCGCCTGACGTTGGCGCGCCGGCGCGGCTCGATCGCCTCGCTGGGTTGATCTCGGGGGGCTAGGCTGTGCCCGTGAACCCCTTCCGAGGCCACCTCGCCCTGATCGCCCAGCCCGCTGCGCGCGTCGCGGCTGCGGTCCTCCTGCTGACGGCCATCGGCCCGGCAGCGGCAATCGCCGCCGGTCCACCGTACCCGCCCCCTGTGACCGGCCAGCGGGTCTACGACACGGCCCGGGTCCTGGCTCCGGGCACCATCGCCGAGGCCGAGCGCATCTCGCGCGCGATCGAGGATCGGACCGGTGCCCAGGTCGTGGTCTACACCCAGCTGAAGCCCGAAAGCGACACCCCCGACGCGGCCGAGGCCGACGCCATCGCCCTGGTCGACCAGTGGGGCATCGGGCGGAAGGGCTTCGACGACGGCCTGGTCATCCTGTTCGACCTCGACGAGAGCCTCCGACACGGCCAGGTCCAGCTCTATGCCGGGCCGGGCTTCCGGACGGCGTTCCTGACCAACGAGGAGCGCCAGGCGATCTACGACAACGACATGCTGCCGCTCCTCCGCGGCGGGGATCTCGACGGGGCAGTCCTCGCCGCGATGAACAAGATCGACCAGGCGGCGACCGTCGAGCACGCCCAGTCGCTCGAACGGGGCCGGATCGTCAACGCGATCGTGGGGCTGCTCGTCGGGCCGGGGCTCTTCCTCCTGGTCGTCGGATGGACGGTCTTCCATTGGCTGCGCTACGGCCGCGACCCGGTCTTCGTTGACGATCCCTCGGTGCTCATGCCCGCGCCACCGGCCGAGCTGACGGCGGCCAGCGGCGCGCTGGTCTATGACGGCTCGTCGTCGCGACGCGCCCTGACCACGGCCCTGCTCGACCTGGCCAGCCGGGGCGAGCTCGCCTTCGAGCAGGAGAACAAGCTCCTGTCCAAGAAGATCTCGCTGCGGACCAGGGGCACTCCGCCGGCGTCCGACGAGGATGCCGCCCGACGCCGGCTCAATGCCCGCAAGCCGCTCAGCCCGGCCGAGGACTACGCCCTGCATGAGCTCCGCGAGCTGTCCGACGGCGAGGACGTCCTGGCCGATGACGAGCTGCTCAAGTTCGGGACCAAGGTCTCCGACTTCAACGACAAGCTGGAGGCCTTCGCCGTCCAGCGGGGCTGGTTCAGCGAGGCGCCGGGGAAGGTTTCCGGTCGTTGGTCGGGCCGGGGCGTGCTCGAGATCGTGGGCGGGGTCATCGCCCTGTTCGCGGGCTTCCAGATCCCCTTCTCGGGCCTGGTCGTCCTGGGCATCGGCCTGGTCGCGGCCGGGATCGTCACCCTCGTGCTGGCCGGCGCGATGCCGGCCCGAACGATGGCCGGGGCGACGATCCGGGCCATGCTGGCCGCGTATCGGCGCACGCTCGACAAGACGATGGCCCATGCCCGCTCGATGGAGCAGGTCGTGGACGAGGCCAAGCTGGACTGGATCGAGACCCCCGACCAGGCGATGGTCTGGGCGGTCGCCCTCGGACTCCAGCACGAGGCCGAGGCGGTCCTCGAGCGGAGCGCCGAGGATCTGCGCCGTGGCACGAGCACGACCACGCCCTGGTTCCCGGTCTGGTACGGAACCTCGCGGTCGTTCGCCGGCGGCGGCGGCGACAGTGGATCGGTCTTCTCGGCCTCCGCCGTGCCCGACTTCGGGGGCATGTTCGGCGCTCTGGGTACGGTGGGCAACTCGCCTTCGTCCTCCGGCGGCGGGGGCGGGTTCGGCGGCGGCGGCTCGGGCGGCGGCGGTGGCGGGGCGGGCGGCGGCTTCTAGGCCGCTCGCGTACACTCCCGGCGATGGGCGCCGTGGACACGATGGACGACTTCTTCGAGAAGCTCAACGCCGGTGATCGCGAGGGCGCGGTCGCGCTCATGGACGAGCGCACGGAGATGCGCGTTCACGTGGGCGACTCGGTCCAGACCCTGCGCGGCATCGAGCGTGTGGGCGGCTGGTTCCTGCGCAGCGATCGCGGGCTCAAGATGATCCCCGGCGACGCCCGCGACATGGGCAACACCTACGAGGCGGACATTCTCGTCGTCCGGCCCGGGGCGCCATCGCAGCACCTCGATGCGACGTTCCGCGTCGAGGCCGGCAAGATCACCGCGATCAACCTCGCCCCGCGCTGATCCTCCGCCGCCAGGCCGGCCCCCGGGCGTTCAGGGCGCGGCGGATTCGGGCGCCGGCGACGAACCGTCGAGGCCGCCACTGGGCGGTGCCACGGGGATCGTGAGCTCGTCGCCCACGGCGATCTTGTTCGGGTTCTTGACCTGCTTGTTGGCGGCCAGCAGGTCGTCCACGGTCAGCCCGAACTTCTTGGCGATCTTGAGGAGCGTGTCGCCGGGCTTCACCACGTATGTCTGGGCCGTGGCGACCGGCTGCTCGGTTGGCGCCGTCGCTACGCTCGCCTGGACCGACGGGCTCGGCGTCACCGCGGCCGGGCTGCCACCCCCGCCCAGGTGGAGGATCGACGGCAGGAGGAAGAGGACGATCGCGGCGAGCACCAGGGCGAGCGCATACACCGCCGCGCGCGGGATCGCCGGCAGCCCGATCCGGGTCTTGAGGGTCGGGTACGCCTCGAATCGCCGCGGGCGTTCCCATGATGGGCCGCCGATGATCGGACCCCGCCGGGCGCCGGAGACCTTGGGTGGGCTGACCTGCGCCGCGGCTCGGCGGGCCGCGCGACTGCTCGAGGCCGTGGCACCGATCCCCGCTCCGGCGGTGGCTCGCTCGCGATTGGCCCGATCCTCGGCCAGGGCCCGTTCCAGCTCATCGTCATCGAACGGCTCGGCCGGGATCGTGCCCTCCGGGGTCCGGGGCGACGGGATGTCCTGGAGCCAGCGCGATGAGGACAAACCGGCCGGCGATGGGGCGAGGTCGTCCGGTTGAGATGAACGGCCCCGCTGCGCTGCCAGGAAGCCCGGAGCGTCCGGATCGGAGCCGTCCGGGGCGTTGCCCGGGTCGACCCATGGCGGTGGCGCTGCCCAATCGCGATGGGGATTGCGCGAGGCCCGGTCGTCGAAGGGGTCCTCGTCGAGCTGATCGCCGTCGGCGGCGTCATCTCCGTCCTCCCCGGTTGGCAGGAGTCGCTCGTCGTGTTCCGGTCGGCGGTCCGCGTCGTACGGATCGATCTCGCCGCTGGCCGCGCCAATCTCGGGGGCCGAGGCAAGGACCGATTCGGCGTTCCCCTGATCGGCAGGCTCATCGATCGGGGCCGCGGCCGACCGCGCGGTCACGTGCTGGCCGGCTCCGGCCGAGCGCGACCGAGCTGCCTCACGCCGGGCCCAATCCTGGAAGGTGGGGCAGGCGGCGAACCCGGCGCTGAGGCAGAACGCCTGCTGGTGGGCGATCGCCCGAGGCGCCGGACGGATCTCCGCGTAGCACCGATGACGAGGGTCCGGGACGTCGGCGCGTTCGTCTCGATCGTCGACGAAGGCGACGAACGGACAGGCGATCGCGCCGGCCTCGGGTGCGCTGCGCTCCGTCATCGGTCCGATGATACCCGGCCCGTCGTGCCGGACCAGCGCCGACGGGCTAGGGCTTCTTCGTCGGATCGGCCCCGGCCGGGTCGTCGCCCGACTTGACCTGGGCCAGGATCGATTGCTCGAGGGCCAGGATTCGCTGTTCGAGCGCGGCCACACCCTTGAGGATCTCGGTGTTGCCGCGCAGCAGGCGGTCGTTCTGTTTCTCCTCGACGTCGGCTTCGGCGGCGGCGTGCTCGAGCGTCATCCGATCGCGGATCGAGGCGCGGTTGCCGGCCAGCAGGATGAGCGGCGCCGCGTACGCCGCCTGCGTGCTGAAGGCCAGGTTGAGCAGGATGAACGGATACGGATCGAACGGCCGGGTGAGCAGGATGGCATTGCCAGTGAGCCAGATCCCGACGATGACCGTCTGGATGATGAGGAACCGCCAGCTGCCCATGAACCCGGTGACCCGATCGGCGACGCGCGCTCCGAGCGGCGCCTCGTCCAGGAGCTTCCGATTGACGGGGTGCGTGTAATTCGGCTGGACCGGACGCGCCGACCCCTTGGCCATGACCGCCTCCTCTTGCCGCTGCCCGGAAACGTGTGCCCGAAGCGTAGCCCCGTTTGACACCCCGGGCTGGGGCTCGGACACTTCGAGGTCTGTTCAGAACCCATACCCGACCGAGGTGCCCGATGTCCCGCGTCACTGACTGGCTCGCCCCCAAGACGGTGGTCCACGCCCACTGCGACATCCCCTGTGGGATCTACGATCCGGCCGGCGCCCAGACCGCCGCCCGGACGGTGGCCAGGATGGTCGAGCTCATCGGCCAGATCGACGCCGGATCGACCTCCAACGCCGACCGCAACAAGTTCGTCCGCTGCGTCCACGTCAAGGAGGAGCACGCGGAGATCGTCAAGCGCGAGGTCCAGATCATCTGGTCCGACTACTTCAAGCCGGAGCACCTGACCGCCAACCCCGACCTCCACACCAAGGTCTGGAATCTGCTCAAGCTGGCCGGCAAGAACAAGCAGAGCGTCGACGCCGACGCGGCCGCCGAGCTCGAGGCCGCGGTCAAGGAGTTCGCCGACATCTTCTGGTCGACCAAGAAGTAGGCGCTCAGGGCCCGTTGAACCGGGCATCGGTGGGGTCGTTGGTCGTCCGACTCTGCGGCGGGCTGCCCGGTGCCGGCCGCGCCGGGCAGCTCCTCGACGGCGCCCGGGACGGACCCTGGCGAGTCGTCGTCGACGAGGACTCGATGCGTCCGGCGCTCGAGCCGGGCGACTGGCTGCTGGTCGATCCGACGATCCGGGTCTGGCCTCGACGCGGCTCGATCGTGGTCGTTCAGGAGCCGGACGGCGAGCTGCTCGCGATCAAGCGAGTGGCGGCGCGCCCCGGCGACGTGATCCGGACGGCCACGGGTCCGATCCGACTTGGACCGACGGAAGCCTGGCTGCTGGGCGACGATCGGGCGGTCTCGCGTGACTCGCGGAGCTACGGCCCGGTGGGGCTGGACCGGCTCCTGGCTCGCGCCTGGTTCCGCTACGGACCACGAGAGCGGACGGGCCGCCTCGAGCCACGCTGACGGCCACGCTCCGATGCGTGCCGGTCGCGTCGCGCCGGGCGGTCCCGGACGACCGCGGCCGAGGACCGCCGGCCTATCATCGCGCCGAGGCCATGACCGACCCCACCGGATCCGATCCCGAACGCCCGCTGCCGGGTCCGCCCGACCCGTGGCAGGGGGCGCCGCAGCCGGTCGATCGGGGCGGGCCGCCCTGGTTCATGACCGAGATGATCGCGGCCGAGCCGGCATTCGCCGCGCGGTGCGTGACCCGGCTCCTGGAGCAGGCCTCGAGCGGCGGTGCCCCTTCACAGCTGGCTAGCGCGCTGCGAGAGGCGGCCTTGGCCGGGGCACCGGTCTCGGTCGTCGGCTGCGGAACGAGCGAGCACGGAGCGCTCGGCGCTGCCGAGATCCTGCGCGATGCCTGGCGACGAGCGGCACTCCCGGGTCACGGTCCGGTTGCCGCTCAGGCCTTCGAGGCCTCGCTCGAACCACGGGATGGGCTGTGCATCGCGGTCAGCCACGATGGCGGAACGTGGGCAACGACCGAGGCGCTCCAGGCGGCGCGGGGAGTCGGCGCCCGCACGGCCCTGATCACCGTCAGTGCTCGGGCGCCCGGCGCGCAGGGCGTCGACATGGTGATCGAGACGCTCGAGCGAGACCAGAGCTATTGCCACACGCTGGGCTACGTCTCCCCGCTCGTCGCGGCCTACGCGGTCGGTCAGATCCTGGCCGGCGATGGCCGTGGCACGGACGACGCGGTGGCGATCCGGGACCTGATGGCCGCCGGCCTGAGCCCAAAGGCGACGGCCGCCGCCGAGGAGATGGCGGCTGGACTCGCGGGTGCCCGCCCGATCCTGACCGTCGCCTCGGGCGCCGATCGCACCGCCGCGCGCGAGCTCGTCCTCAAGATCGAGGAGGCGACCTGGATCCCGGCCGCGTCACGCAACCTCGAGACGCTCCTCCACGGTCACCTGCCATCGACGGGTCCGGGCACCGGCCTGGTGCTGATCATGACCGACCGTGGGGCACGGGCGGAACGGGTCGCGCGCGCGCGCCAGGCCCTCGAGGGGGCCGGAGTGATCGGGATCCGAGTCGGCGCGATCCTCTCGGAGGACGTGGCCGCCGAGCTCGATCCGGGCCTGACGCCGATCGGCCGGATCGTCGTCCCCGAGGCGCCCGGGCTACCGGCGCCGGTAGCCTCGTTGCTCGGGACAGCAACCCCGCTGCAGCTCGTGGTCGAGCGACTGGCTCGCCTCGTCGGGACGAACCCCGACCCGATCCGCCGCGACGATCCCGTCTACGCAGCGGCCGCGAGCCGGTTCGAGGGCTGACTCGAGCCGGTTCGAGGGTTGACTCCGGCACGCCCGACGGACGGCGGGATCAGCGTCCGATCAGCTCGTCGGCGAGCTCATCGATCATCGCCAGATCGCGCGGCAGGAAGTCCTGGAGCATCAGCCGTTCGACACCGGCCGCGGCGAACTCCGCGACCTTCGCGCGGGCCCGGTCCGGCGTCCCGAAGATCCAGCGCTGTTCGCGGGCCGCGAACCAGTCCTCGGCCGTTTCGTCGGGGGTCAGCTCGGCCAGCAGCGCCTGCTTGCGGGCCGCGAGAAGGGCCGGATCGCCAGCGATCATCGCGCCCACCATC
The DNA here is from genome assembly GCA_034666965.1 of Chloroflexota bacterium. Classification (GTDB taxonomy): domain Bacteria; phylum Chloroflexota; class Limnocylindria; order Limnocylindrales; family CSP1-4; genus Chersky-267. Next base: position 37,255 of record JAXDKT010000050.1, read on the forward strand.
GCCGAGCGCCGGATGGAGCTCGGATCGCGACCGATCGCCTGGCAGGCCGCGTCGAGCTGGCGGAGCTTTTCGGCGACCCGCGGCGCATCCGCCGAGCTCAGATTGAACTCGTCGGCGTAGCGCGCGGCCAGGCGCATCGATCGCGGCGTCCCCGAGCCGCCGACCAGGATCGGCACGCGCGGTCGCTGGACCGGCTTGGGATAGAAGATCGCATCCTCGACCCGATAGTGACGACCCGAGAACGACCAGCCGTCGGGCTCCTCCCACAATCCATGGAGGATCGCCAGCTGCTCCTCGAGCATCTCCGCCCGTTCCTCGATCGGAGGGAAGGGGAAGCCATGGCGGCGGTGCTCATCCTCGTTCCAGCCGGCGCCGAGGCCGAGCTCAACCCGACCGCCGCTCATGTCGTCGACGGTGGCGACGATCTTGGCCAACGCCCCGGGATAGCGGAAGGTGACCGGCGAGACGAGCGTCCCGAGCCGGATCCGGGTCGTCTCGCGGGCCAGGCCGGCAAGCACCGTCCAGGCGTCGGTGGTGGGGCGCCCGGGCGGGCCGGGGAAGCTCTCGTAGTGGTCCGACCGGTACATCGTCTCGAACCCGGCCGCTTCGGCCCGCTGGGCGATCGCCAGCAGCTCGGCGTAGGTCAGCCCCTGCTGGGCCTCGATCATCAGGGCGTAGCGCATCCGCTCCTCCCAGCTGGGCCTCGACGATCGTCCGGACCGCATGGATGGTCGCGGTTGACAAGATCATCGATGCCGGTATGATAGTTCACGTGACAAGAACTACTTCACCGGGTATCGACGACGGCCGTCGAACCGCCATCGCGGGGATCGCGAACGAGCTGAACGGGGCCGTGCGCCTGCTCCGCTGCGCCGCGACCGGCCGGATGGTGAAGCAGGGCGTCAGCATGACGCATCTGCACGTGATGTGGCGCATCGAGGAATCGGGTGAGCTGCCGATGAGCCGCCTTGCCGAGGTCCTCGACGTGTCCCTGTCGAACGCCACCGGTCTGATCGATCGAATGGTCGAGCGTGGCCTGATCGAACGGATCCGACCGGAGGACGACCGCCGAGTGGTCCTGGTCGGACTGACCGCCGCCGGCCGGGCCGTCCTCGACGAGATGCAGATCATGAAGCGGGACCTCATGGACGACGTCCTGGGGCGGCTGGATGCCCGTCAGCTCGAACGTCTCCACTCGGCCCTGAGCGACTTCCGCACCGCGGTCCGAGCCGAGGAGATCGCCAACCCCCATCGATTCAGTCCCGAACACAGCCACGACCACCATGACCGCCAGCCACGGCAGGACGAGCCATCTCAGGCTCAGCGAAGGGAGCACACACCCCAATGACGGACGACCAATTCAGCGACGAGGCGCACGTGCCGACGCTGGCCGAGGATCCCGCCCTGGGTCTCTCGACCCGGGACAAGATGGAGATCCTGTTCGCGGTCATGCTGGGCCTGTTCCTCGGCGCCCTCGACCAGACCATCGTGGGTCCGGCGCTGCCGACGATCGCCACCCAGCTTGCGGGCAACAGCCTCTATGTCTGGGCCATCACGATCTATCTCCTGACCAGCACCATCAGCGTCCCCTTCTGGGGCAAGCTGTCCGACCTGTATGGCCGCAAGCCGGTGTTCATGATCGGGATCGTGATCTTCCTGGCCGGCTCCGCCCTGTCGGGACTGAGCCAGAACATGAGCATGCTCATCCTGTTCCGGGGACTCCAGGGCATCGGCGCCGGATCGTTGTTCCCGGTGGCTCTGGCCATCATCGGCGACATGTTCACCCCGCAGGAGCGGGGCAAGTACCAGGGCCTCTTCGGAGCCGTCTTCGGGGTCGCGTTCATCGTCGGTCCGCTGGTCGGCGGATTCCTGACCGAGCAGGTCAGCTGGCACTGGATCTTCTACGTCAACATTCCCATCGGGATCGTCTCCCTGTACTTCATCTGGCAGCTGCTGCCGACGGTCAAGAACCCGCGGGCGACGCGCAACTTCGACATCCTCGGTGGGGCGATCTTCTCGGTCGCCGTGAGCTTCCTGCTGGTCGGCCTGACCAACAAGCAGACCGGCGACTGGACCGACTTCAGCGTCGGCGGGTTCCTGGCGATCGCCCTGGTCGGGATCGTGGCCTTCATCTGGGCCGAATTCCGGGCTGAGGAACCGATCATCCCGCCACAGCTCTTCCGGATCCGGACCTATACCAGCTCGATGATCTCCACCTTCTTCGCGAGCTTCGCGTTCTTCGGCGCGATCATCTTCCTGCCCCGCTGGTTCCAGTTCGTGCACGGCTTCAGCCCGACCAATTCGGGCCTGGCGGCACTGCCGCTGATGGCCGGCCTGATCTTCAGCTCGATCGTGTCGGGCCTGATCGTCTCGCGGACCGGCAGATACAAGTGGCTGGTCGTGAGCGCGATCGTGGTCATGGGCGTCGCGACGGCGCTGATGACCCAGCTCACCGCCGAGACGCCGCTGCCGATCGTCTGGCTGTGGATGTTCATCGCCGGCCTCGGAGTCGGTCCGACGTTCTCGGTCTTCACGATCATCGTCCAGAACGCCGTGCCGTTCCACGAGCTCGGTGTGGCCACCTCGAACCTGACCTTCTTCCGCCAGATCGGCGGCACCGTTGCGCTGGCGATCGTGGGCACGATCTTCGGATCGTCCTTCCAGGAACGGCTCGCCCCGGAGCTCAGCGCCGCCGGCGTCCCGCCCCAGGTCGTGGCCGGCTTCGGCCAGGCCGCCAGCAGCGGCGCGCTCGACTTCAACAAGCTGACCGGGGTGGGGGACCTCGGCGCGGCCATCCTGTCGAGTCTTCCGGCGCAGGTCCGGCCCGTGATCGAGCCGTACATCGCGAACATCGTGATCGGCATCCACGACGCGTTCAGCCTGGCCGTGGCCCAGACCTTCTACGTCGGGGTTGCAGCGGCGGCGATCTCGGCGATCGCGGCAGCGACCATGCACGAGCACGCGCTCCGGACGTCGAGGGCGCCGGCGACGGCACCCGCCGCTTCAGTCGCCGGAAACCCTCGGACCGCCGACTGATCGCGGTCGCGCCGCACTCCCCAGTTCTTCCAGATCGGCCCCGGCGCGGACGACGCGCCCGGGGCCGATCCGCGGGCGGTCGGGTAGGCTGACGGCGATGGACCGAGCAGTCAACGCGAGCGAAACCGGACCCGGGACGGCCGACGACCGGCCGGTCGCGTTCCCGCCCAACCTCGTGGCGCCCGGTACGGATCGGGCGCCCTACCACCGCCTCCTGCCGCTTGCCGAGCTGCCATCGGGCGGACTCCGGCGCGCCAGCCACGGCGACCTCGACATCCTGCTGGCCCGGACCCCGCGTGGGATCGTGGCCGTCGACGACCGCTGCCCGCACATGGCGGCGCCGCTGTCCATCGGCGAGCTCGACGGATGCGTGGTCGCCTGCCCGCTCCACGACGGCCTGTTCGACCTGTGCACTGGCGAGCCGGTCCGGATGCCCACGACGGGCGGGCTCGACCCCGATGGGCGATACCACCCGACTTGGTCGCCCGCCGGCAGCGCGCCCAAGATCGATCCACCCGGCAAGAAGGCCGAGGCACGCCGGCTGACCCGGGTGCGGCGGTTCCGCTATTACCCGGTCCGGATCGTCGACGGCTGGATCGAGGTCGCGCTGCCCGCCTAGCCCGGACTGGTCGGGCGGCCGATGTGCTCCGCGCGGGCGAACTCGCGGACGACCTGGCAGGCCTCCTCAGGATCGTCGGTCAGGGTCAAGAGGGCCAGGTCCTCCTCGCTCACGTTGCCATCCGCGACCATCCGGTTGCGGGCCCACTCGAGCAGCCCGGCCCAGTATTCGGTGCCGACCAGGACCACCGGGAAGTGTCGGATCTTGCCGGTCTGGATGAGGGTCAGCGCCTCGAACAGCTCGTCCAGCGTGCCAAAGCCGCCGGGTAGAATCACGAACGCATCGGCGTACTTCACGAACATGGTCTTGCGGGCGAAGAAGTAGCGGAACTCGACCGCCAGGTCGACGTACGGGTTGACCGACTGCTCGTGGGGCAGCTCGATGTTGCAGCCGATCGACAGCCCGCCGGCTTCCTGGCAGCCGCGGTTGGCAGCCTCCATGATCCCGGGGCCCCCGCCGGTGATGACCGCCCAGCCGTCGCGGGCGAGGCGGCGGCCGATGTCGCGGGCCTGCTCGTACAGTGGCGAGCCCTCGAGTACCCGGGCCGAACCGAAGACGGTGACGGCCGGGCCGACCTCCGCCAGGGCGTCGAAGCCATCGACGAACTCGGACAGGATCCGCAGGACGCGCCAGGGATCCTCGCTCAGGAAGGCCGGCCGGGTCGAGCGGGCGAAGAGCTTCTCGTCCTCGGTCATCGTCGCGTCGGGCGCGAGATGCTCGGCCGCCGTGGGCTTGATCGTGACCCGGCCGCTGCGATGGCGGACGCGGGGCTTTCGAGTCGTGGGATCGGTCACGTCCGTAGGATGCCACCGCCGAGGTGGCGGCGCAGCCCTCGAGACGGGGTCAGCCCGGGGCGATCCAGGACTTCCAGGTCTCGTCCGACGGACCGGCGCTGCACTGGTTGCCGTGGCGGACCAACGGCAGGCGGAGCAGGCCCGGGTCGGCCAGCAACCGTTCGACGATCTCGCGTTCGTCCATCCGCAGGTAGGCCAGCCCGGCGTCGCGATAGGCCCGGCCGGCGGTGTCGAGCAGGGCCGCCGCTCCCAGGCGCTCGATGAAGCGGCGGAGCTCCGCGGCGGCGATGGGCTTGCGTCGCAGATCGACGAAGTGGATCGCGATCCGGCGCTCCTTGAAGAACCGCTGCGCGGCGCGCGTGGCCCGGTCGTCAGGCAGACCGAAGACCTGGATGACAGGCGGGGCAGGCGCGGGCATCCCGACAGGGTAGCCGCCGGAGCCGATGCCGGCGGCTGTCCCTTCCAGCTCGGCTCAGCGCACCCGCCCCTGGCGCAGGGCCTCGATCGACTTGGCGATCCGGCGCTGGCGCGTCTCGTCCGTCTTGGCGCCCTCGATCGAGGACACGTGCCAGGACTTGTTGCTGTAGGACAGCGCATCGAAGGTGCGCTGGGCTTCCGGCTCCGCCCCCAGCGCGGCCGCCAGGTCGCCCGGGACGGTGACTTCGCGGGGCGCCGTGTCGAGCTCCAGGTCGACGTCCACGTCGTCGCCGCCGGCGACCCCGGCGTTGCGGCGAACCTCATCGCTCACGCCGATCATGAACACCCCACCCAGCGGGGCGACACTGCTGCGGTAGGTGTAGCCGTTGATCGTGACGCGGACCTTGGCCCGCTTGCCCGAACCCAGGGCGGTGACGATCTCCTCGGGAACCTGGATACCGGTGGCGGTCTTGCCGCCCTGCAGGACGGTGGTCCGGAACCGCATGGGCGTGTCCTCCGGTTCGGGGTCTCGTTGCCCAGGCGGTCAGATGACGGCTGGGCCGGTCAGGTCATGGTCGACCATGGCGGCGAACTGCGCCACACTGCCGCGGTCCACGGGTCGTTCATCGGCCGCGACGCGGCTCGAACCGGCTACCATCCGCCCAGGAGGTGTCCGCGTGACGGTCTGGTTCACGGTGAAGCTCGACGATCGGCCCGGTTCGCTCGGCCGCGTCGCCTCGGCGCTCGGCGAGCGCGGGGTGAACATCACCGGGATCGTGGGCGTGGCCGAAGACACCGACGGCGCGCTGATGCTGACCACCAGCGACCCGACCGCGACTCGGGCGGCTTTCGACGGCCTGGCGCTGCCCTACGAGGAGCACGACCCCACGGGTGGCGTCGAACCTGACCGACTGACCGTCGCCGACATGGCCGCGGCCGAGCGCTCCGGCTCGGCCGGCTGACCGGACCAGCCCCGACCGAGCCGACCGAGACCCGCTGAGCCCGCCCCCGATGCCCCGCCGCCGCGTCCCCGGATCGAGCTCCGTCGCGATTCGCCTCAGCCTCGATGACGCGCCCGCGGTGATCCCCGAGCTGATCGGCCGGGTCGGAGACGCGGGTGGGATCCTGCGCAACCTGAGCACGGTCCGGAGACTCGAGCCGGCCGGCGACGGGCCGCCGGGGGTGGAGATCGAGCTGGAGGTCGAGGGTCTTGACGAAGACGGGCTGAGTCGGGCCGTGGTCGGGCTGGCGGGCATCCGGGCCCACGATCTGACCCGGAGCCTCGAGCGTGTCTTTGGCAAGCGGGTGATCGTGGTCGGCGGTGGCGCGCAGGTGGCCCAGGTCGCCCTTGGTGCGGTGAGCGAGGCCGACCGCCACAACCTGCGCGGGGAGCGGATCAGCGTCGACACGATCCCATTGGTGGGCGAGGACGACATCGCGGCGGCGGTCCGCGCGGTGGCCGACCTGCCCCGCGCGCGGCTGCTGGTCCTGGCCGGCTCGATCATGGGCGGCGACATCACCCGGGCCGCGCGCGAGCTGCGCGAGCATGGCATCCCGATCATCGCCCTCAACATGGTCGGCTCCATCACCGATGCCGTGGACCTGGTCGTGTCCGACCCGGTCCAGGCCGGGACCATGGCCGTGATGGCCATCGCCGATACGGCGACGTTCGATCTGGCCCGCCAGCGCGGCCGGCGGCTCTGAGGCGAGGGCGAGCTCGATGCGGATCGCGACCTGGAACGTCAACTCGCTCAAGGCCCGCCAGGACAAGGTCGCCGGCTGGCTCGAACGCGCCGCGCCCGACATCCTGCTCATCCAGGAGACCAAGCTCGGCGACGACGATGCGCCGGTGATGGCCTTTGCGATGCTCGGCTACGACCTGGTCCACCACGGCGAGGGACGCTGGAACGGCGTGGCGATCGCGGTCCGCCAGGGACTCGGGGTCGCCGACGTCGTCACCAACTTCGGCGACGGTCCCGTCCGCGACAGCGGCCCGGGAGCGGCGGTTGCGGTCGGCGAAGAGGACTTCGACCCGTCGGACGAGGCCCGGATGGTGTCCGCGCTGGTCGATCCGGACGGGACCGCCGGCGGCCCGATTCGGGTCGTGAGCCTGTATGGCCCCAATGGACGCGTGGTCGGATCGCCGTTCTTTGCCGGCAAGCTGCGCTGGTTCGAGCGCCTCGAGCGTTGGCTGGCTGAATCGGCCCAGGCCGACGACGCGCTGGTGGTTGGCGGCGACTTCAACGTCGCGCCCACCGACGACGATGTCTGGGATCCCGCTGCGGTCCACGGCGGCACCCACGTCTCCGAGCCGGAGCGGGCGGCGTTCCGAGCGCTCCTCGACCGCGGGCTGGTCGATGCCTACCGGCTCCTGCGCTCCGAGCCCGGGCGCTTCACGTGGTGGGACTACCGGGCGGGCAACTTCCACAAGAACCTCGGGATGCGGATCGACCATCTGCTGGTCAGCCCACCGCTCGCGAAGCGGGTCGTCTGGGCGGAGATCGACCGGGAGGCGCGCAAGGGCCCGCCAATCCCGTCGGACCATGCCCCGCTCGTGATCGACCTGGACACGCCGGGGCGTCCCTTCGAGGCCGATTGGGACGGAGCGCTGTCGCGGATCGCGGCCCGCACCCGGCCGACTCGCCGATGACCGGCCGGTCCTGCGGGCCGGGCCACGCTGGGGCGAGGTTGCGCTTGACGGGACAGGTCGCGCACGCGTCGAGAGCGGTCCCGTAGGCTGCCCGCCATGACGGTCTCCGGGTCGGTCGCCGAGATCCGCCTGTCGAGCCTCTCGAAGCGGTTCCGCGACGTGCGCGCGGTAGATGACATCTCGCTCGAGATCCGGTCGGGGGAATTCTTCTCGCTGCTAGGACCGTCGGGCTGCGGCAAGACCACGACCCTTCGGATGATCGGCGGCTTCGAGCTGCCGACGGCCGGCACGATCGAGCTCCGCGGCGTCGACGTCACGACCGCGCCGCCGGACAAGCGCCCCGTCAACATGGTCTTCCAGAGCTACGCCCTGTTCCCCCATCTCAACGTCCAGGACAACGTCGCGTTCGGGCTCCGCCGCCACGGCGTCAAGGAGCCCGACGTCCTGCGCCGCGTGGCCGAGGCGCTGGACCTGGTCCATCTTGGCGACTACGGCAAGCGCAAGCCCAACGAGCTGTCGGGCGGCCAGCAGCAACGAGTGGCGCTCGCGCGGGCGCTGGTCAACCGGCCCAACGTGCTTCTCCTCGACGAGCCACTGGGGGCGCTCGACCTCAAGCTGCGCAAGAGTCTTCAGCTGGAGCTCAA
>JAXDKT010000051.1:0-45745 GCA_034666965.1 Chloroflexota bacterium
CGGCCCTTGACCGAGAAGACCCGGTCGATGGCCATCCGGACGCCGGGGGACTGGCGGTCGGCGCGGTCGGCCATGACGCGGTCGCGCATGTCGAGCAGAGCCGCGTGGAGGACATCGAGGCCCGCACGGCTCGACGACGAGACGGCCAGCACTCGCGAGCCGGCCAGGGTCGACCGGCCGAGGAGCTCGACCACCTCGCCGGCGACCGCCGCGGTCCGCGTCTCGCCGGCCAGGTCGCTCTTCGTGACGATCCCGATCCCGTGCCGGATCCCGAGCGCGTCGAGCAGCTCGAGATGCTCGAGGGTCTGCGCCCGCGGCCCATCGTCCGCGGCAACGACCAGCAGCGCGGCGTCGATCTCGCCAGCCCCGACGAGCATGTTCCCGACCAGCCGGTCGTGACCGGGCACGTCCACGAAGTCGAGCTCGGTCCCGTCGGGCAGCGCCAGGTGGGCATAACCGACGTCGATCGTCATCCCTCGCCGGCGCTCCTCGGGCAACCGGTCGGCGTCGATCCCGGTCAGGGCACGCAGCAGGGTCGTCTTGCCATGGTCGAGGTGGCCGGCCGTCCCGACGACGACCGTCATGTCCCCCTCGGCCCGTCACCCGCCCTCGATGGCGCGTCGCCCAGCCGCGGTGGCCTCGACGCCTTGAGTGCCGCGGCGATCGCGCGGGCCAGCGCCGCGTCGTGGGCCGGGTCGACCGTCCGCAGGTCGAGCAGCACCCGGCGGTCCTCGATCCGGGCGATCACCGGCGGCTCGCCGCGTCGCAGCCGGGCCAGCAGGGCGTCGGAACCCGGGATCGCGATCCCCCATGACGCGAGGGTCTCGCCCGGCAGCGAGCCGCCACCGACGGTCGAGGCCAGGGCGACGGGCAGCTCGCCCGCGGCCGGGTCGTCGAGCCGAGCAACCAGCGCCTCCGCCCGCGCCCGGAGGTCCTCGGTCCGGGCGGCGATCATCCGCCACACGGGGATCTCGCGGGCCGCCAGCCCGGCCCGGTACAGGCCCAGGGTCGCGGCGGTCGCCGCCAGGGTCGTCTTGTCCGGCCGGGTCGCACGCGCCAGCGGGTCCCTGCGCAGACGGGCGATCAGGTCCGCCCGCCCGACGACCAGCCCGGCCTGCGGCCCACCGACGAGCTTGTCGCCGCTGAACGTGACGACGTCGGCCCCGGCGGCCAGGCGTTCGGATGGCGTCGGCTCGTGGGCCAGCCCGTAGGTGGCGGTGTCGAGCAGGGCGCCACTGCCGAGATCGTCGATGACGAGCGCTCCATGACGGTGGGCCAGCTCCGCCAGCTCGACCGGCTGGGGTGCCTCGACGAAGCCATCCTGGCGGAAGTTGGAGGGGTGAACCCGGAGGACCAGGCGGGCCCGACCCTCCTCGAGCGGTCCGGCATAGTCGGCCACCCGGGTCCGGTTGGTGGTCCCGACCTCGATCAACCGCGCACCGGCCCGGCGAACGATCTCCGGGATTCGCACGCCACCGCCGATCTCGACGAGCTCGCCGCGCGACACGAGCACGCCACCACCGCGCCCGGCGAGGCCGACCGCAAGGGCGAGTGCCGCGGCGTTGTTGTTGGTGACCAGTGCATCCTCCGCACCGGTCAGCGCCACCAGGTGGTCCTCGGCGATCCGGAAGCGCGCGCCGCGCCGCCCGCTGACGCGATCCATCTCGAGCAGAAGCGGCTCGGCGGCGGCGGCTCGGGCGGCTTCGATTGCGGCCGCTGGCCACGGGGCCCGGCCCAGGTTGGTGTGGACAATCACCCCGGTCGCGTTGATGACGCTGGCGGGCCCCGTTCCCTGCACACTGGCGAAACCATCGAGGCGCATGACGAGGGCCGCGGCCAGGTCCGAGGCCATCCTCGGATCCTCGCCGCGCGCCAGTCGTTCACGCTCGTCCGCGACGATCTCCCGCGCCGCGGCCACGACCGCCTGGTGCTCGCGCTCGCCGAGCGCGCCGCGCGCCGCCGCGAGGACTCGTTCGACGCTGGGCGGACGACTGGCGCGGGGTTGTCCGGCGCTCGCTCGCTGGCTCATCCCGGGGTCGCTCGCCGGCTCATCCGGGCATCGTCGCACGCCGGCGGTCCAGCGGTTGGCGGGAGCGCATGGGAGTCGAACCCACCGCGTCACGCGAGCGTGGCGCCACCGGTGTTGAAGACCGGGGGACCCACCGGGACCCCTCCGCTCCCGAGGCGGCCAGTGTACGAGCGCCGCCGTTCGTCATGCCACGGGACCAGCCGAATGCCGTATGACGCCACCGTGCTTCCTATAGACCGCTGACTGGCGGGCCCTCAAACTCGCACTACGCGCAGCCCAAGGGCGCTGAAGCGGACACCTCTGAGCGCAGTGGGGCGCCACGGGAGCTCCCGAGCCCAACCGCATTCGACGACCTCGGAAGGTGTATGCCCCATGACGATCAGCTCGTATCGACGCATGGCTGTCGGACTCAGCACGGGCGCATTGCTCGTCGCTGCCAGTGCCGCCCCGGCCCTCGCGGCCGACACCGTGACCCTGGCCATCACTGGAAGTGGCCTGACCGCGAGCGTCGCCGACCTGACGCTTCCCAGCGTCGCCTATCAGAACGCGGCTCACGACGTGACCGGAACCATGGTTTTGACCGCAGACGACAGCACCGGCTCTGGAGCGGGATGGAACGTGACGATCCAATCGTCGGCGTTCGTGTGGGTCGGCACGGCCAATGGCGGGATCGACATCCCGGCCGTCAAGTTCGCCCTGACCTCCGCGGCCGCACCGGCCGTGACCGCAGGTCAGGCCATCAGCCTGGCGGCGGCCACCGGCCCTCAGGTTCCGCCAACGTCCCCGCTTGGCACGCTCGACACCCCGCGCAAGACCCTCGCGGCGACCGCCGCTTACGGCGCCGGCACGTATACCCAGGCGCTCGGCGTCACCCTGACGATCCCGGCAATGAGTCGCGTCGGCACGTACACGGGCACGCTCACGACCACCATCACGTCGGCCCCCTAAGGTCTTGACCTCGCCGCGTAGCTCGGCCCGCCTCCCGGAAGCATCACGGGGATCGTCCCGAGCCGGTCGCTTGCGCGGCTTTCGACTGGCGCTCACGGTGCTCAGTGTGCTCGTCACGCTCGTGGCCGCGAGTGTCACCTTCGCCGACAACGGTCGGATCAAGCTCGCGCTGCGGGCGGTTGACCAGCCGGGATCGTATTTCGACCTGACGATGCGGCCGGGCGAGACCCGTTCCCTCGAAGTCGAGATCGCCAACGCCGGCGACGCCACCGTCGCGGTGCGGACCTATGCGGCTGACGTCTACACGATCATCAATGGTGGCTTCGGAGCGCGCCTGCGCGACGAGCCCCGGACCGGAACAACAACGTGGCTGTCCTACCCAACCGGTGTCACTCGGCTCGACGTAGGTAAGGGCACCCGTCGCTCGTTCGCGGTCGCCGTTCCTGCCACTACGGGGCCTGGTGAGTACATCACGAGCCTCGTCCTCGAGAATGACCAGCCGATCACCGATCGTGGGGCCGTCGCCCTCAGTCGGATCGTTCGACAAGCGGTCGCGGTCGTGGTCACGGTGCCGGGAAGGCGATCCCCCGGCCTCTTGATCGGCGAAGCGACCCACACGGTCGTTGCTGGGAATTCGATCGTTGCGATCGCCGTCGAGAACACCGGAAACGTCCGGCTCAAGCCCATCATCACGTTCACCCTGCGGGATGCCGTCGGAGCCCAGGTCAGCCATACGCGCGTGCCGATGGACACGTTCTACGCCCGTACGAACACGTTCGTTGAGATTCCGCTCGCTGGGCTTCTCCTGCCCGGCACCTACACGGTCCACCTCACCCTCAATGACGCCGCCCAAGGCGCCCGGGCCGATGCCACGGCAACCTTGCTCGTCACCGAGACTCCGGCGCCGACTGCCGAGGGCATGGGCGCCACGGCCGATCTGACCGGCATCGACCAGACCCCCGGCGAGGGCGGTATCTCACTCCCGCTCTGGAGCGTCGCCCTGCTGACTGGGTCTGTCCTCGGCGCTATCGGTATCGTCTTCCTGGACCGTCGACGACGCCATCGCCGAGCGACGAGGACGACTGCCTCCCGCTGAATCGCATCGGGGCACGTGCTGCAGCGGCCGGGCGCTCCGGGAGCCGCGCGGATGTCCCGGCTGCCGGTCGTATCATCGGGTCATGGCCTCGTCCCCCTCGATCGCGTCGCCGACCCCGCTGCCGCTCACCGAGCTGACCACCTGCGGCGGGTGCGCCGCCAAGCTCGGCGCCGACCTGCTGGGACAGGCCCTGGCCGGGCTCGGTGCCGAGGCCGCACCGGCCGAGCTGATCGCGGGCCTCCAGCCACCGGATGACGCCGCGGCCTGGCTGATCGCGCCCGACCTGGCGATCATCGGCACGCTCGACTTCTTCCCGCCGATCGTCGACGACCCGTTCACCTATGGCGAGATCGCGGCGGCCAACGCCCTGTCGGATGTCTTCGCGATGGGCGGCCGAGTGCTGTTCGCGCTGTCGATCGCGGCCTTTCCCGAGGAGCTGCCGACCGAGACGCTCGGCGCGATCTTCGCCGGGGCCTCGGCCAAGGTCCGCGAAGCGGGCGGGGTCCTGGCCGGCGGCCACACGATCCGCGAGCCCGAGCCCAAGTACGGCCTGGCGGTCACCGGCGCCGCTCATCCCGATCGGCTTCTGCGCAAGGGCGGCGCGGCTCCCGGCGACGTGCTCCTCCTGACCAAGCGGCTGGGGACCGGCCTCCTGGTCAGTGGGCGACGGCACGGTCAAACCGCGGAGGCCGACTTCACCGCGGCAATCGAGCAGATGCGGACCCTCAACCGAGCCGCGTCGGAGGTCCTCGTGGCGGCCGGTGTCCGGGCCGCGACCGACGTCACCGGATTCGGGCTATTGGGTCACGGCCTCGAGATGGCCCGCGGATCGGGCACCCGCTTCGTCTTCGAGGCCGCGGCGATGCCGCTCCTCGATGGCGCGCTCGAGCTCGCGGGGGCCGGTGTCGAAACCGGCGGTGCGGCGCACAACCGGCGCTTCGTCGCCGCGGCGCTGGCGGTCGACGCTGACGTCTCGCCCGAGCTCGTCACTCTCGCCCACGACCCCCAGACGAGCGGGGGGCTGCTTGCGGCGATCCCGCCGGGCGCCCTGCCCGCCGTCGAAGCCGCGCTCGACCACGCCGCCGTCCCGCATTGGCGCGTCGGCCGCGTCGAAGCCGCGACGGAAGCGGGCGTCGCCCTCCACTGACCGGGGTACGCGCCAATCGCCGCCCGCGGCGCGTATCGGTCGGCGACGTCGCCTATCCCGAGTCGTCTCCGCTGGCGATCACCCGGATGACCTCGTGGCGCACCTTGTCGAGGTTGACCCCGAGGGACTCGAGGACGCCGGCAGCGATCCCATCGCCTTCGCGGACCAGGCCGAGGAGGAGATGCTCGGTACCGACGTAGTGGTGGTCGAGGCCGCGGGCCTCGTCGATGGCCAGCTCGATGACCCGCTTTGCCCGCGGCGTCAGGCCGACCTCACCGACGACCGGCCGATCGCCCCGCCCGATGATGAACTCGACCGCGATCCGAACCTTGGGCAGCTCGACGTTCATGTTTTCGAGGACACGCGCGGCCGTTCCGTCGCCCTCGCGGATGAGGCCGAGCAGGAGGTGCTCCGTCGCGATGTAGTTGTGGTTGAACCGCTGGGCCTCATCCTGCGCCAGGGTGAGGACCTTGCGCGCACGATCCGAGAACTTGTCGAAACGGTCCATGCCACTCCGGATGGTTCTGGTCCGCCCGCCCCGCCGCTGAGCGCCTGATCGAGCGTCGCTCGGGTGTGACGTCGACGACCATCGCTGACCGTCCCCCCGTCGTCTCCGGCGCCACCACACGATCCTGGCGAGGGCGAACGGAAGAATGCCGACGGCGAGACCCACTGCCAGGGCCGTCCATAGATCGCCGAACGTGACCCCCGCCCGGCCTTCGATCGCCGCCCGGACGGACAGGACGACGAGGGCGATGACCCCGGCCACCAAGCTCTGCACCAACCAGGAAAGCGACCACATGAGGTTCATCGAAACAGTCTACGAGTGGAGTGTCGGGGAGCCGCCAGCGCGACGAGCCTTCGGGACGGCCGAGCGAGGCTGAGTTCTTGCCACGAGGCTGGAGTTCTTGCCAAATGCTCATGGGGGGAACGTTCGGCGACGGCGGGTGCCCGTCAGGACCGTCGAGCTTGCGAGTTTGTACCGGCCCGAGCGTGCGCCGGGATGGAAATCTGCGAGGGGCCGGTTTCTCGATGGCGATCTGTTGTCCAGCGCTCACCTGGTGAGCACTTGGCAGAGTGACCGGCCTCAGGAAGCGCGGGCAGGGCCTGCGGCGCCAACGCCCGGCCCCCAGCGCCAGAGCCGGGCCCGCGGCTCCAACGCCGGGCAGGGCCGGGGCAGGGCCGGCAACCCCCGGCCAACGCTCGTCCCGTGGCGGTACACTCGGGCGACCGTTCGGCCGCGCCTGCGGCCGCGACAGCGGAGGGCATCGAGCCCATGCCACGGAACTACGTCCGGCTGACCGAGCCGCTGGTTCGTGAGGGAGGCCGCGGCGACGCGGGCGGCCTGCGACCGGCGACCTGGGACGAGGCGCTCGCGCGGACCGCCGCCGGCCTGCGCGCCGCCGGCGACCAGCACGGGCCGACCACGTTCGGGGTGTTCAGCTGCTCGAAGGCGAGCAACGAGGTGAACTTCGCCGCACAGAAGTTCTCCCGGACCGTCCTCGGCAGCAACAACATCGACAGCTGCAACCGCACCTGACACGCTCCGAGCGTCGCCGGTCTGGCGACCGTCTTCGGTGCCGGGGGCGGCACAAGCTCATACCGTGAGATCGAGGAGACGGATCTCGTCCTCCTGTGGGGCAGCAACGCCCGCGAGACCCACCCGATCTTCTTCCACCACCTGCTCAAGGGGGTCAACCGCGGTGCCCGCCTGATCACGGTCGACCCGCGCCGCACGAGCTCGGCCCAGTGGGCCGACCTGTGGCTCGGTCTCGATGTGGGCAGCGACATCGCCCTGGCCAACGCCATGGCCCGCGAGATCATTCACGAAGGTCTCCACCATCGCGAGTTCATCGAGCGAGCCACGACCGACTTCGAGGCCTACCGGGCCAAGGTCGAGCCGTACACCCTGGAGTACGCCGAGCGCGAAACCGGCGTCCCGGCCGATGCCATCCGCGACGCCGCCCATGCCTTCGCCAAGGCGGATCGGGCGATGATCTGCTGGACCCTCGGCATCACCGAGCACCACAACGCCGTGGACAACGTGCTGGCCCTGATCAGCCTGGCGCTGTTGACCGGCCACGTCGGGCGCTACGGCAGCGGCCTCAACCCGCTCCGTGGCCAGAACAACGTCCAGGGCGGCGGCGACATGGGCGCGCTGCCCGACCGGCTGCCGGGTTTCCAGCACGTCGAGAACGACGCGCTCCGGGCCAAGTTCGACGCGGCCTGGGGCGTGCCCGTGCCGCCCCGGCGCGGGCTGCACCTGTCGGGGATGTTCGACGCGATGGAGAGCGACGAGCTGCAGGCGCTGTACGTCATCGGCGAGAACCCGGTCCAGTCCGAAGCCGATCAGAAGCGGGCCAGGCACCTCCTGAGCACGCGCGACTTCATGGTCGTCCAGGACATCTTCCTGACCGCGACCGCCGAGCTCGCGGATGTCGTCCTGCCGGCGGCCGCCGCCTGGGCCGAGAGCGACGGCACCGTGACCAACTCCGAGCGACGGGTCCAGCGGATGCGCAAGGCACTCGACCCACCGGGTCAGGCCCGCGACGACCTTCGGATCATCTACGACCTGGCCCGCCAGATGGGCCACGACTGGGGGCCAGCCGATGCCGAGACGACCTGGAACGAGCTCCGGACCCTGTCCCCGGTCCATGCCGGGATGAGCTATGCCCGGCTCGATGCCGAGGGCGGGCTCCAGTGGCCGTGCTACGACGAGACCCATCCCGGCGAGCTGTTCCTCCACTCGCGGCTGTGGGAAGACCCCGTCCCGGGCAATCGGGTCCCGTTCGTTCCGGTCGACCACGACCCGCCGGTCGACAAGCTCGATGCCGACTACCCCATCCGGCTGACCACCGGGCGGCGGCTGGACTCCTACAACACCGGGGTCCAGTCGGGCGGCTACACCTCACCGCTCCGGCGCGGGGAGTCGCTCGACATCTCGCCCGAGGACGCCGAGGCCTACGGGCTGGTCGACGGTGAGCGGGTGCGGGTCGTGTCCCGCCGCGGCCAGGTCGAGGTCGCGATCAGGGTCGATCCGTCGCTCCGTCCGGGCCTCACGTTCATGACCATGCACTTCCAGGACGACGTCGCGGTCAACCTGCTGACCATCGACGCGACCGACCCCAAGTCCGGCACGGCCGAGTTCAAGGCGACGGCGATCCGGATCGAGAAGCTTCGGGCACCGATCCCGGCCTGACCGCAGTCACCCAGACAAGGCGACGCCGGCCGCGTGCGAAACGCGACCGGCGCCGTGAGCTCGGGCCGAGGAGGTCAGCGACCGAGCGTCACCTGGGCCACCTGGAGGGTGACCATCCGGCCAAGGAGTGAATCGCTGTCAAGCGTGTCCGGGTCGGATGCCGCGTAGTCGCCCGACACGTCGAACGTGAACGCTCCATAGGCCACCTTGGGGTTCTGGAACGTGCGCAGATCGACGAAGACCGTGGCGGTTCCCGCCCCTTCGGTCAGGGACTCGGTCGTCGTCCCGAGGAGCTGGCCCTTGGCGTCGCGGACGGTGACGGTGTAGCTCGTCCCGTTGATGCCGACGACGGCCAGCGAGGGATGGGACAGCGAGACCTTCAGGTGGGTGATGCCGGTGGGGACGTTGACGGCGTAGGTCCGGTGGTCGCTGCCGGCCACGGTCCCGCGCGGTGAGTCATAGGTCCACATGTCCGAACGCTGGACCCGGTAGCCGTCGGCCGCCAGGACCCGGGCGTCCGCGTTCGTGGCGGCCTTGGCGAGGTCCTTCGACCACGACGACCGGCGAACCAGGGCTGCGGCCGCGTTCAGATCCACGTAGCCGTAGCCGACCTCCCAGAACGGGAGTGCGCTGCCGTCGGCCGCCTTGACCGGCGTGGCTGTGGCCTGGAGCGCGAGCCGGACCTGGGTCGGGCTGAGCGCCGGGTTGGCCTGGAGCAGGACGGCCGCGGCACCGGCGACGTGAGGCGAGGCCATGCTCGTGCCCGATGCCGTCTCGTTGCCGTAGTTGGGTGGCGGGCAGGGCCCGACGACCGTTCCGGCGGTGTCGCAGGTGGAGCTGATCTTGTCGCCGGGTGCGGTCACATCGGGGTGGTAGACCCCGATCCGATCGCCGGTGTAGACGGAGTGGCCGCCCGCGCCGATGCCCGTCGGCTGCGAGTTGTCGTGGGTCAGTCCATTGGAGCTGAACTCGGCTCGATGGTGGTCGAGCGTGCCCGCCGCAACGCTGATGACCCAGGGCGCCTCGCTGAACGGATTGAGGCTCATCTCGGCGTCTTCCGAGCCGGAGTTCCCGGCGGCGAAGACGACGACCACGCCCTGGTCGGCCACGGCCTTGGTGATCACCGAGACCGGATCGTTCGGGTCGAACTGGCGGTACGAGTTGCCCCAGCTGTTGTTGACCACGTCGATGCCCCACATGTCGGGCTGGTCGAGCATGTGGTCGTAGGCGGTCACGACGGCAGTCGTGAACAGCACCTCGCCGATCGAGTAGCAGACCAGGCTGGCGGCGGGCGCCACGCCGTAGCGGCTGCCGTTCGGAGCGGTCGTGGAGTCGGCCGCGATGATCCCGGCGACATGGGTGCCGTGACCGCTGCCGAGATCGGAGTTCTGGTAGGGGCCCATCTCGGTCGGCACGACGATCGTGTTGCTCGAGTCGGGCCGGCCGTTGACGTATTCCGTGCTGTAGAGCTTGACGTTGTGAACGACGCGCTTGGCCAGGTCGGGATGGCTGGCGTCACAGCCGCTGTCCACCACGGCCACCGTGACGCCCTTGCCGGTCAGGCCGGACGCTCGCAACGCGGCGGTGCCCATCGCGTCCGACGACGCCGTGTCGAAGAGCTGGATGGGCTCGTTGGGGTAGACGTCGTTGGCGTAGTTTCCGGAGACCGCGGCCTGAATGGCAGTGACCGGTCCGCTGACCAGCGCGAGCGGCACGTGATGCATTCGCTGAACCGCAAGCCCCAGGCCCTCGAGCGCAGCCTGCTGGGCGGCGGTCGGGACGGCGTCGAACGTGGCGATGCCGCGGACCGAGGTTCCGGCCCTGGCCGACGCCAGCAGCGCCGACAGCCCGGTCGGCAGGTTTGCCCCAACGGCGCGCGTCGCAGGCGCGCGGCCCGGGATCGCGGACGCGACCACCATCAGGGCGATCGCAAGCATGGTCGCCAGGACGCGAGGCCGCGCCGAGTGGCGAGCGCCAGAGGTCGTCATCGGATCCTCCTCTTAGCACCACCGTTCGTGGTGTCATTCGCGCCAGGATAGCCACCTCGGATAGTGGTGGCAATACCCAAATGCAGAATCCCCGGATGCCTCCAGTTCCTGAATGGCGGGAACGTCGACGACGCATCGACGGCCGGACTCCTACACTGGCCGCGATGGATCTCCACGTGGTCGCGCCGCTGGCATCGCCGGCCGAGCGCGAGGCGGTCGACGCCGTGCTGACGCCGCGCATCGGACCGCCTGTCAGCGGCTGGCGGGGCGGCACGCGGAACATGGCGGCCGAGGGCCATGTCGCCCGCGGCGGCCACGAGGCCCGCTCGCACCGGGACCTGCTTCTGCCGGCACTTCACGGTGTCCAGTCGCGGATCGGGTTCATCAGCCAGCCGGCCCTCGCGTACGTCTGTCGACGACTGACGATCCCGCCAGCCGAGGCGTACGGGGTCGCGACGTTCTATGCGCTGCTGGCGACGACGCCCCGACCGCCAGTCGTGGCCCACGTCTGCGACGACATCGCCTGCCGGCTGGCCGGCGCCGAGGAGCTATGCGCCGGGCTCGCTCGATCGCTCGGGCCGGCCGGCGAACCGGCGCTCGATGGGCGGGTGACCTGGCTACGAAGCCCGTGCCTGGGGCAGTGCGAGCGAGCCCCGGCCGCCCTGTTCACCCTGGCCGGCGAGACGCCAACGGCTGCCGCGGTCGCCCCGATCGATGCGGCCGGCGTGGTGCGCCGCCTCGAGACCGCGACGTCGACCGGGTCCGGCACACCGCCCTCATCCGAGGCGTCCGCGGAGCCCGTCTCGCCGGCGGATCGCCTGGCCGCTGTCCGGCGCTGGGTCCCCCAGGCGGGTGAGGATGAGCTCCGGTTGCTCGCCCGGGTCGGTCGGGTCGACCCGACGAGCCTCGAGGACTACCGCGCCCACGGTGGCTACCGGGCCCTCGCCCGCGCCCTGGAGATCGGTCCGGACCAGGTCATCGCGGAGGTTTCGGCCTCGAAGCTCGTCGGCCGCGGCGGGGCGGCGTTCCCGACCGGCCGCAAATGGACCGCCGTGGCCGCCCAGCCCGCGCGGCCGCATTTCCTGGTCTGCAACGCCGACGAATCCGAACCGGGCACGTTCAAGGATCGGGCCCTGCTCGAGGAGGATCCATTCGCGCTCGTGGAGGCGATGACGATCGCCGGGTTTGCCACCGGCGCCGAGCTCGGCTACCTGTACGTCCGGGGCGAGTACCCGCTTGCCGAGGCGCGGCTGTCGGGCGCGGTCAGCCAGGCCCGTGTCGCCGGACTGCTCGGCGCTGACGTCCTCGGCTCGGGCGTCGCCTTCGACATCGAGCTGCGGCGCGGGGCCGGGGCCTACATCTGCGGCGAGGAGACCGCGCTATTCGAGTCGATCGAGGGCAAGCGCGGCGAGCCGCGCAACAAGCCGCCGTTCCCCGTCGAGGTCGGCCTGTTCGACAAGCCGACCACCGTCAACAACGTCGAGACGCTGGCCAATATCCCGGCCATCGTGCTCGATGGCGGAGCGCTCTTCGCCGCGATCGGGACGGAGGGCTCGGCGGGACCGAAGCTGTTCTGCCTCTCCGGCCACGTCATCCGGCCGGGCACCTACGAAGTCCCCTTCGGGACGACCCTGCGCCAGCTCCTCGAGCTGGGTGGTGGCGTGCCGGGCGAGCGGCCGATCCAGGCGATCCTGCTCGGTGGCGCGGCGGGTGTCTTCGTCGGCGCCGAAGCGCTCGACACCCCGCTCACCTTCGAGGACACCCGGGCGATCGGGGCGACCCTCGGCTCGGGCGTGGTGATGGTCTTCGACGAGACGGCCGACCTGATCGGCGCCCTGCGCCGGATCGCAGCGTTCTTCCGCGACGAGTCGTGCGGCCAGTGTGTGCCCTGCCGGGTCGGCGCGGTCCGCCAGGAGGAGATCCTGGCCCGCCTCGTCAGCGGCCGGCCGCGCGGCTCGGCGGCCGACGAGCTGGCCCTCCTGCGTGACGTCGGCCAGGCCATGCGCGATGCCTCGATCTGCGGTCTGGGCCAGACCGCGAGCAGCGCCATCGAGAGCGCCTTCCGCCAGCCAGAGTTGGTCGGCCTGTGACGGTCGACCCGATCCTGTTCGCTCCGCCGGCACGGTCCAGCCGGACGCCCGAGGCGCCACCGGAGCCGGAGCCCCAGACCGTCGAGCTGACGATCGACGGCCAGGCGGTCTCCGTGCCCGCCGGCTCGACCATCCTCGACGCGTGCCGGGCTCAGGGCATCGACACCCCGACGCTGTGCTACGTCGAGAGCCTGACCCCGGTCAACGTCTGCCGGGTGTGCGTCGTCGAGATCGCCGGGGCCCGGGTCCTGGCGCCGGCCTGCTCGCGCCGGGTCGAGGCCGGGATGGACGTCCTGACCGACTCTGAGCGGGTCCGTCACTCGCGCCGGCTGGTGCTCGAGTTCCTCGGCTCGTCGGTTGACGTCGAGCTGACCGGGCCGGTGGTTCCCGACGGCTCGATCGCCGCGTACGCGCAGCGCTATGGGGCAGATGCCACCCGATTCGGGCCGCCCGCGGCGCCGGCGACCGGCGGGGAACGCGACGCCCGCGAGGCCGGCCACCACCACCCGGCCGGCGGCGATCCCAGCGCAGCCACCGTGGCTCAGCCGGTCAAGGTCGACAACGAGCTGTACGTGCGCGACTACTCGCGCTGCATCCTCTGCTACAAGTGCGTCGAGGCGTGCGGCGTCGACGCCCAGAACACGTTTGCGATCGCCGTCGCCGGGCGCGGCTTCGACGCGCGGATCTCGACCGAGTGGAACGTCGGGCTGCCCGATTCCGCGTGTGTCTACTGCGGCAACTGCATCGGTGTCTGCCCGACCGGCGCGCTGATGTTCCGATCCGAGCACGAGATGCGTGAGGCGGGCACCTGGGACGAGTCGGCCCAGACCGTGACCGACACCATCTGCCCCTACTGCGGCGTCGGCTGCACCCTGTCGCTGCATGTCCAGGACAACGACATCGTCAAGGTCACCTCGCCGATGGACTCGGCGGTCACCGAAGGCCACCTCTGCATCAAGGGCCGCTTCGGCTTCGAGTTCGTCCAGAACCGCGGCGCGAGCGAGCCACCGGGGGAAACGCCGGCCGACGGCTGATTGAGCGCCGATCGGGCAGGACCAGGTCACGGGGAGGGCAGGCAGTGCCGGTTATCGTCGGGCCCTCGACGATCACGATCAATCACAACAACCGCTTTCTGATCGCACAACCGGACGCATCGCTCGCGCCGGGCGACGACGTCGGGTTCTTCGCCCAGGACACGCGGTTCGTCTCGGCGCACCACGTCACGGTCAACGGCCGCCCGCCGCTCCTGCTCAATGCTTCGAACATCGAGCATTTCTCCGCCCGGCATGAGTTCACGACACCCGAGCTCCCGCTCGGGACGGGCGCGCTGGGCCCCAGCGCGGTGACGTTGCCGTCTCGCTCCGTCGGACTCCGCCTCGATCGGACGATCCGCGAGGGCGTCCACGAGGACTACGACCTGGTGAGCTATGCGGCCGTGCCGGTTCGACTCGTCCTCGAGGTCGAGGTCGATTCCGACTTCGCCGACATCTTCGACGTGCGCTGGAAGCAGCTCGTGCGGCGGGGCGACGTCCAGACGACGTGGCGGCCCAAGGCGGGCGAGCTCCGGACGACCTATCGCAACGGGACCTTCAGGCGAGACCTCGTCGTCAAGGTCGCGAAGGCCTCCGCCACTCCTCAATACGCGAATGGCCATCTCGTCTTCGCCGTGGAGCTCGATCCGAAGGCGACCTGGCACACCTGCATCCACTGGCTGCCCGTGATCGACCGACGCCGGGCACGGGTGCTCGAGTGCAGCGCCCTGGTGCCAGGAGACGCCAAGCTCGACACCAAGGTGCTGCCGCCGGTCGAGATCGAAGCGGACCACGGAACACTGCCCGCGATCTGGCGCCAGGCCGTGGCCGACATGGAAGCGCTGCGCATTCAGGAGTTCGCGCTCCGCCGCAGCGTGTTCGTGCCAGCCGCGGGCATCCCCTGGTACGTGACCCTCTTCGGGCGCGACTCTCTCGTCGTCGCGATGGAGTCGATGAGCGGTTTTCCGGAATTCGCGCTGGGGGCCCTGGACAGGCTGGCGGCGTTCCAGGCGACCGACGACAACCCGGAGCAGGACAAGGAGCCCGGCAAGATTCCCCACGAGTTGCGTTTCGGCGAGCTGGCCGAGCTGGGGCTGTTGCCGTTCGCGCCCTATTACGGAACGCACGATGCAACGCCGCTGTTCATGGTCGTGCTCTCGTACGCGTATGAGTGGTCCGCCGACAAGCGGCTGCTCCGACGCTATCTGCCCGCGGCCGAGGCGGCGCTCCGCTGGGTCTTCGAATCCGGCGACCGGGACGGCGACGGCTTCCAGGAGTACGCCACCCGGTCGACGCACGGGCTCTTCAACCAGGGCTGGAAGGACTCCGCCGCCGCGATCCAGCACAAGGACGGGACGATCCCGGCGCCACCCATCGCCCTGTGCGAGTTCCAGGGCTACGTCTACGACGCGCTGCTCCGGATGGCTGCCATCCGCGACGTCTTCAACGATCCGGAAGGCGCCGCCGACCTGCGGACGCGGGCGGGCCGCCTCTACGATCGGTTCAATGACGCGTTCTGGTGGGAGAGCGAAGGGACGTACTACCTCGGTCTCGACGGCCACAAGCGGCCGATCCGGACGGTCGCCTCGAACGCCGGCCACTGCCTGGCCAGCGGGATCGTCCCGGCTGACCGTGCCGACCGAGTGGTCGATCGGCTGATGGCACCCGACATGTGGAGCGGCTGGGGGATCCGCACCCTGTCGGCCGAGCATCCCGGCTACAACCCCTACTCGTACCACCTTGGCTCCGTGTGGCCGCACGACAACGCCACCATCGCCGGTGGATTCCGGCGCTATGGACGCGGCGAAGAGGCCCAGCGGGTCGCCCAGGGGATCTTCGCCGCCGCGGAGCGGTTCGAGTCGTACCGTCTGCCGGAGCTCTTCGCCGGGCTTCCGCGTGAGCGCGGTGCGTTCCCGGTCCAGTACCTGGGCGCCAACGTTCCGCAGGCCTGGGCGGCGGCCTCGGTGTTCCGGTTCGTGGCGATCCTGTGCGGGATCCATGCCGCCGGCAGCCAACGGCGGATCTTCGTCAACCCCAACCTGCCCGACTGGTTGCCCGCCATCACGATCCGGAACCTCCGCGCCGGGAAAGGCTCGGCCGACCTGCGCCTGGAAGGCGACCGGATGGAGGTGATCTCGAACTCGACCGGCTTCAAGATCGTCCACGGGCCGGCGCCGCGGCCCAGGCCCCCCGGTCCCGAACGCGAGGGGACGGTTACAGCCGCACCCGTTCCGCCCCGACATAGACGTTGAAGCCGTCGCCGCGGAGGAAGCCGATCAGGGTCTGACCGAATCGCCCGGCGGCCTCGACCGCGAGGTCCGACGGGGCGGACACGGCGCAGACCATCGGGATCCCGGCGACCGCGGCCTTCTGGACGATCTCCAGGCTGACCCGACCACTGACCATCAGGACCAGGCCGTTGAGCGGCATCCGGCCGGCCAGGACGGCCCAGCCAACGAGCTTGTCCAGCGCGTTGTGGCGGCCGACGTCCTCGCGCGCGGCGACCAGCCGGCCATCCGAGTCGAACAGCCCGGCCGCATGCAGCCCACCGGTGGCCTCGAACACGCGCTGGGCCTCGCGCAAGGCGGCGGGCAGCCCCAGGATCGTCGCCCGATCGACGACCGGCCCGGCCGGGATCGGCTCGCAGCGGACCTCGATCTCGTCGAGCGAGGCCTTACCGCAGATCCCGCAGCTGGCCGTGGCGACGAAATGCCGCTCGGCCACGACCGAGGAATCGAAGGCCCGGCGAAGTCGCACGACGACCGTGTCGTCCGGTTGAGACAGACGCACGGGATCGCCGAACTCCACGCCAGACACGTCGCGGTCTCCGATGAGGCCCTCGGTCCGCAGAAAGCCCACCGCCAGCTCCGCCTCGGAGCCGGGTGTCCGCATCGTCACCGCAACCGCGACCGGTTCCTGCCCCGGACCGGCCGCCCGGATCTCGAGCGGCTCCTCGCCCACGAGCGCGTCGTCGCGGGTCTCGGACGAGGCGCCGCGGACGGCCAGCACCCGCGCCGTGGTCATGCGGCGGGTCGGCAGGGCCGGTCGATCCGGCGGGTGCGGCACGTTCGGCTCGGGGGGCGTGACGGCGGTCACTCGGACGCCCGGTCCAGGAACAACGCCGGCGCCAAGGGTCGCAGGCAGTGGCTGGAGCTCATCGCCTGCTTGTAGCCGCCGGCGTTGAGCAGCGCCACGATGTCCCCCTCGGCGACGTCGGGCAGGGGGTAGTCCTCGGCGAAGACGTCACCCGCCTCGTTGATGTGGCCGGCGAGAGTCACTCGCTGGGTCCGCTCGGCGGCGGCAGCCCGGCACAGGACCGCCTCCTGGGCGAAGCGGTAGATGAAGTACGAGCAATCGATGTTCCAGCCCAGGTCGAGCCCGACGAAACGAGTCCCGCGGCGGTCCTCGATCGTGACGATCTCCCCCAGCAGGATGGCCGCGTCCTTGACGATGTAGTCGCCGGGCTCGACCGCGACCGCGACCCCGCGCGGGCCGAGATACCGCGCCAGGATCGCCGCATAGGCGTCGAGGTCGACCGGGCGCTCGTCCTGGCGGGCCGGGGCGCCCAGCCCGCCGCCGACGTTGACCTCGTCGATCGGGCAGCCCAGCTCCACGAGCCGATCGACCATCTGCGCGGCCGAGGCGAGGGCGGCCTCGAAGGCCGGCAGGCCGTCGGCCAGCCAACCCGACCCGGCGTGGAAGTGAACGGTGTCGATCGTCAGGTCGTGGCGGCGGGCGACCGCGACCGCCTCGGCCAGCCGCTCGTCGTAGATCCCGAACTTGGTCGGCCGCTCGCCGCTGTAGGTGAGGCCCTCGTGGTAGCCGGCCCCGGCACCGGGGTTGACCCGCAGCCCGATTCGTCGGCCGGCTGCCCGCCGCCCGACCCGCTCGATCTGGCTGATCGCGTCGAGGTTGAGGTGGACCCCCGTCGGGAGGAGCGCATCGAGGTCGCGCTCGGATAGGTTGGTCCCGGTGTAGCTGATCTCCTCCGGGCGCCAGCCGCTGGCCAGGGCATGCTCGACCTCGCCCGGCGAGCAGGCGTCGATGCCGATGGCCCGCGGCGAGCCCGGCGCGCCGAGCCCGCGCAGGGCGGCCAGCACCTCCGGCTGGCGATTGGCCTTGAGCGCGAAACGGACGCGGTGATGGACGCCGCTCCGGCCGAGGGCCCCGACGATCGCGCGAGCGTTCTCGGCCACCCGCTCGAGGTCGTAGACGAACAGCGGCGTGCCGTGCTCGCGGGCGAGGCCCTCCGCATCCCGCCCCGCGATCCTCAACCGGCCGGCGCGGATCTCCAGTCCCGGACGGATCCACCAGCTCCCGCCGGGCGGCGCTCCCTCCGGCGCGACCGAGCCGTGGTCGGTACCCGACCCGACGCCGGGCGCGGGTCCGACCGTGGTCATCGGGCGGGAGCGAGCGTGTCGAGGAGCCGGCGCGAGGCCTCGGCGACCTCGAGGACCGCCTCATCGAACGCGTTCCGGTTGCGTTGGGACGGGACCCGATAGCCGCTCACCTTGCGGACGAACTGGAGCGCGGCGGCTGCGATCTCCTCGTCCGTCGCCGGCTCATCCGCCCGGCGCAGCGTCTTGATGCTTCGACACATGTGCGCAGGGTACCGCCGGATCACGACGGGCGGTACCGGACATCGACCGAACGGAGGTCGACCGAGGTCCGGAGGACTATCCTCGACGGCGATGCCCGAGACCTTCCGAACGATCATCGAGCCGTTCCGGATCCACTCGGTCGAGCCGATCCGGATCACGACCGCGGACGAGCGCCGGGCCGCCGTCGAGGCCGCCGGCTACAACCTGTTCGCGCTCCACGCCGACGACGTCCTCATCGACCTGCTGACCGATTCGGGGACCGGGGCGATGTCGCGCGACCAGTGGGCGGGCATCCAGCGTGGCGACGAGTCATACGCCGGCTCCCCGTCGTGGTTCACCTTCCTCGAGGCGGTCCAGGTCCTGTTTCCGTTCAAGCACGTCATCCCCACGCACCAGGGCCGGGCGGCCGAGAAGATCCTGTTCTCCGCGATCGGGGGACCGGGCCTGGCCATCCCCAACAACACCCATTTCGACACGACTCGAGCGAACGTCGAGTACACCGGTGCCGAAGCCGTCGACCTGGTCATCGCCGAAGGGCGCCAGCCGTCGTTCGAGCATCCGTTCAAGGGCAACATGGATCTGGTCGCGCTGGAGGCGTTCATCGAGGAGCGCGGTCCCGCCAACGTGCCGGTCGTGTTCGTCACGATCACCAACAACAGCGGCGGCGGACAGCCGGTCAGCCTGGCCAACCTGCGCGGGGTCCGTGCGATCTGCGACCGATTCGGAGTGCCGCTGTTCCTGGATGCCTGCCGCTTTGCCGAGAACGCCTGGTTCATCCGCGAACGCGAGCCCGGCCAGGGGGATCGGTCGATCCCGGACATCGTCCGGGAAATCGCGTCGCTGGCCGACGGAATGACCATGAGCGCCAAGAAAGACGGGCTGGCCAACATCGGTGGCTGGCTGGCCATGAACGACGACACGCTGGCCGAGCGTTGCCGCAACCTGCTCATCCTGACCGAGGGCTTCCCGACCTACGGCGGGCTGGCCGGACGCGATCTCGAGGCGATCGCCCAGGGCCTGCGCGAGGTCGTCGACGAGGACTACCTGCGCTACCGGATCCGGTCCACCGCGTACCTGGGCGACGCGCTCCACGCCGCGGGCGTGCCGGTCGTACGGCCGATCGGCGGTCATGCCGTCTACCTCGACGCCCGGGGGTTGTTGCCCCACATCCCGCCGCTCGAATATCCCGGCCAGGCGCTGGCCGTGGCCCTGTACGAGACGGGCGGGATCCGCGGCTGCGAGATCGGCACGGTGATGTTCGGGCGCCACCCGGACGGGACCGAGACCGCCGCGACGATGGACCTCGTCCGTCTGGCCATCCCCCGCCGGACGTACACGCAGAGCCACGTCGACTACGTCATCGAGGTCGTCCTCGCGGTGGCGGCCCGGGCCAGCGACCTGCGCGGCTACCGGATCGTCGACGAGCCGCCTGCACTGCGCCACTTCACCGCGACGTTCACACCCATCCCGGCCTGAGATGGGATCGTCGGACAACCCGGACGGGGGTACGGCGTGATCGCAGCGGAGGCACCCGGCCTCGAGCTGCGCCTGGCCCGACCCGCCCGCTACGAGCTGGTCAGGACCCTGTCACCGCTCCGCCACGGGAACGGCGACCCGACCATCCGGCTCGAGACCGGACGGGCGCTCCGGGCGACGAGGACCCCGCTCGGGCCGGCGACGCTGGAGATCCGCGAGTCGGCAACCGAGCTGATCGTCCGGTCGTGGGGACCGGGCGCGGACTGGGCCGTCGCGCAGGCGCCCGACCTGCTGGGACTCAATGACGATCCCTCGGCCCTCGACGCGCTCCGCCCGCCGCACCGGCTGGTCGTCGAGCTCGCGCGGCGATTCGGCGGGATCCGGCTGCCGCGCACGGGTCGAGTCATCGAGGCCCTGGTCCCGGCGGTGCTCGAGCAGAAGATCAGCGGCGAGGAGGCTCGCCAGATCTACCGCGCCCTCATCCGGGTCCACGGCGAGTCGGCGCCGGGACCATTCGGATTGCGTCTCCAGCCGACGCCCGAACGGTTGGCCGCCCTGCCCTACCACGCCTACCACCCCCTCGGGCTCGAGCGCCGGCGAGCCGAGACCCTCAAGCGGGTCGGCGAGCTGGCGGTGCGCCTCGAGACGACCGCCGGCCTGCCGCTCGAGGCGGCCCATCGCCGGCTGGGCGCGGTCCCGGGCATCGGTCCCTGGACGGTCGGTGAGGTGGCTCGCTGCGCCCTGGGCGATCCCGACGCGGTCAGTGTTGGCGATTACCACTTGCCCAGCCTCGTCGCGTTCGCCCTCGCCGGTGAGCGCCACGCCGACGACGCGCGCATGCTCGAGATCCTGGAGCCCTATCGCGGCCAGCGCGGACGGGTGGTCCGCCTCCTCGAAGCGAGTGGTCTTGGGCCGGCCCGGCGTGGACCCCGGATGGTGCCGCACTCGATCGCGGGGATCTAGCCGGGCCGGGCGATATCCGGGCGCGATGCCCCGGGATTTGATGCGCGGTCAGGCCTGGCTCGGCTCCATCGGCACGAGGGTCGGTGGACCGGCCGGGTCGACATCGGCATCGCGCAGCCAGCTGGCCAGCTCGCGGTTGACGATCACCGTCGGCACATCGCGCACCTCGAGGATGCCGGCGATGAGATAGGCGATGGTCGCGTCGGTCAGCGGAACCATGATCTCGCGCTCGTGGATCGACCGGAGTGGCTCGCTGCCGGGGGGTGCGTGGAGGCGGCCGAGGACGGTGTACGGGCCGATCTGGGCCTGCAGCCGGTGCACCTCCCGGGAGGCGCGCAGACGAGGCGACCCGCGCGGCGGACCGGCCTTGACGGCGCACAGGTCCGCCCGGGCGATGGAGAAGGTCGGGGTGGACACCTGGCGCCCATCGAGGAGTCCCTCGAGCAGGACATCGGTGAGCTGGAGCTCCGACTCTGCGTTGAGCTGATCGGTCAGACGCTCGGCCCGCAGGTCGAGGCGGCCAGTGATCAGGCAGTCGCCGGCGAAACCGGTGAAGTCGACGAGCATTGGTTCCCTCGGTTCAGATGACGAGGCCATCCTCGCTGGCGGGCGCTCGTGGCCGTCACGGCCCGAAGGTCAGGGCGGCGCGACCGTTGGTCCGCGCGGTGAGCCGGGGTCTGGAGGGGACGGGTGCATTCGGAGGGCGTCGGGCCGTTGACAGGTGTCGATGTCGGCTCGCCGCCGCCGAGCTACGTGCGACCGGTCCGGTCGTCGATCGCCCACGGTGAGCCGTAGGCGGTCAGCAGCTCGAGGAAGGGGACCGCGTCGAACGCCTCCGGTCCGAGGACGCCCGCACCGGCCCAGGTTCCGCTCGCCAGCAGCTCCAGCGCGAGGACCGGGTTGATGGCGGTCTGCCAGACGACCGCCTGCGAGCCGTATTCCCCCATCGACCAGGCGTTGTCGACCACGTGGTAGAGGTACACCTCGCGCGGCGCTCCGTCCTTGCCCTTGCCGGTGACCCACAGCCCGGCACAGGTCTTGCCCGTCATCCGGTCGCCCAGCGTGGCCGGGTCGGGCAGGCTCGCGGCGACGAGGTCCCGCGGCGAGACCTCCACGCCGCCCACCCGGATCTTGGCGGTGCGGTCGAGGCCGACCTGGTGGAGGACCTTGAGGACGTTGATGAACTCGTCGCCGAGGCCGTACTTGAACGTTGCCCGCTTGGCCTTGATCCAGCGCGGCATGAGGAGGACCTCCTCGTGCTCGACGTTGACACACTCGACCGGGCCGATCCCCTCGGGGAAGTCGAACACCTCCGGCTCGCTGAACGGGGCCGTCGTGTACCAGCCGCGGCCCTCCTCCCAGATGACCGGCGGGTTGAGACACTCCTCGATCGTCGTCCAGATGCTGAACGACGGCGCGAAGTCATAGCCCTCGACCACCAGGTTGGCGCCGTCGCGGACGCCCAACTCGTCGATCTCGCTGAACAGATGATCGGCCGCATAGCGGGCGAAGACGTCCGACAGGCCGGGCTCGACGCCGATCCCGACGAGGGCCAACCGGCCGGCGGCCTGCCACGCGGCGTCCTTGGCGAACTGGGCGTCGCCGAGCTTCTCGCCGGTGAGCTCGTAGGGTCGGTCGGAATGGGCCTTGCTGAGGGACATGGCCATGTCGAGGTAGTCGGCTCCGGCCGCAAAGGCTCCGTCGAAGATGGGCATGACGAAGCGCGGGTCGACGGCGTTGAGGATGTGGCTGATGTCATGCTCTCGGACGAGGGCCTCGACGTTCCCGGCGTCGGAGGCGTCGACCCGGGCGGCCACGAAGCGCGGGTCGGCCAGCCGGTCGACGACGGCCTCGGCCCGGCTGGCGTCGTAGTCGGCGATCACCATTCGTTCGAAGAACTCCCGTCGGGCCGCGATCGGGGCGACCGCGCTGCCCACGCCACCGGCGCCAACCACCAGGATCCGCATGTCGCTGATCTCCCGCGCTGGGCGCCTGCCGCCGGTCCTGGGCCGAGCCCGATCCTTGCGCCGCCGGCCCGATAGTAGACGGCCCGGGCGGTACCGGACGGGCACGTCCCGGGCTGCGCATGACGTGGACCCCGCGCCGTTGGCGACAGTCGGCCTGCCGAGCCGGTGGCGAGCCGCTAGGCTGCGGAGATGATCCAGCCTCGCCTTCCCGGTCGCCCGCTCAAGGTCGGCGTCCAGCTGCCCGAGGTCGAGCGCGACGTGCGCTGGCCGGAGTACCTGAACCTGGCCCGTCGGGCCGAGGAGCTCGGCTACGACTCGCTGTGGTACGGCGATCATCTGCTCTACCGCCGACCGGGCGACCCCGAGCCGCGCGGGCCCTGGGAGTGCTGGACGATGCTCGCGGCGCTGGCTGCGGCGACCAGCCGGGTCGAGCTCGGCCCGCTCGTTGCCTCGACCAGCTTCCACGCCCCGGCGATGCTGGCCAAGAAGGCCGCAACCGTCGACGAGATCAGCGGCGGCCGGCTGGTCCTGGGCCTCGGCGCCGGCTGGAACGAAACCGAGTATCGGGCGTTCGGCTTTCCGTTCGACCATCGGATCAGCCGGTTCGAGGAGGCGTTCACGATCATCCGGACGCTCCTGCGCGATGGCGCCATCGATTTCGAGGGCCGGTACTACACGGTCCGCGACTGCGAGCTCCGGCCGCGCAGCAGCCGGCCCGGCGGGCCGCCCATCCTGCTCGGCTCGAACGGCGACCGAATGCTGGCCATCGGGGCCCCGTACATCGACAGCTGGAACTCATGGTTTGCCGACACGGGCAACCGTCCCGAAGGTGTCGCTCCGCTGCGGGCCAAGGTCGATGCCGCGGCCCGGGCGGCAGGTCGCGACCCGGCCGCGATCGAACGGACGGTGGCCGTCCTCGTTCGGCTGACCGGCGGGCAGGGCCGCGTCCAGGGCGACTTCGCCCAGCGTGAAAGCCCGGCCCTGGAGGGCGACCCCGAGACGCTCGCCGCTGGGCTGCGCGCCTACGCCCGCGAGGGCATCGGTCACGTCCAGCTCGTGCTCGACCCGATCAGCCTGGCCTCGCTCGAGGAGTTCGCACCGGTCCTGGAACGACTCGACCGGGTCTAGGCGGCGGAACCGTTTGACGCCGCTGCTGAACAGCGGACCGTTGACACCGTGACCAATCGAGGACGACGATGCCGCGACCAGCGAGGATGATCATGCCCGACAAGGCCGCCATGCCCGCCTTCAGCAAGCCGCCGGCGGACCTGGTCGAGCGCTTCGCGAGAGTCATGGCCGAGCGGCCGGCGGCCTCGGTCCGACAGATGTTCGGGTCTCCGGCCGCGTTCGTGAACGGATATATGACTACCGGCCTCCATGGCCAGGGCTGGTTCGTCCGTCTGTCCGGGGCCGATGCGGCGGAGCTGACGGCCGCCGGCGGTGGCCCCTTCGAGCCGATGCCCGGCCGCCCGATGCGGGGCTACACCGTCCTGCCCCTTGGCATGGCCGACGACCCGGCGGTCGCGGGCACCTGGGTCGATCGAGCGACCGGCTACGTCGCCAGCCTGCCGCCTAAGAAGTTACCCGTGGGCCGGTCCTGACTCTCGCTTAGCCACTCCCCTGGCCGGCGGCCGGACGGAGCGGGACGGCCAGGGCCTGGGTGCCGGGGGCCGCGGACGGGATCATGCAGTCGAACGGCAGGCCGGTCTGGGCCACGGCCGGCGCCCACAGGGTCGAGGCGACCAGCACCGTCGTCGAGCCGCCAAAGGCGGTCGGCGGAGTGGGCATCGCGCCCGCGTCGAGGGCGATGTTGTCGCCGGTCACGTCGAGCGCGCCACCGGCCGTCGCGCCGAACCGGATCCGGTCCGCCGACGTCGTCCACAGCCCGGTCGCCAGGCTGGCGAACGGGCTGCCGAACGCCGTGCTCGCGGGTGCGAGGAAGGCTTCCAGGACACCGTTCGATGCTGTGCTCCGGCGCTGGTGGATGCCGACCCGGTAGACGGTGCCCACCACCAGAGGCGTGGAATCGCCGAGGTTCGTGGACACGTTGCGCAGCCGGAGCTGGCCGGTCGGCAGGAGCTGAAGGTTGCCGAGCGTCGTGCCCTGATTTGAGATCAGAAGGAACCGCGACGCGGTCGCCGGTCGGGCGGCCAGCCGCAGGTCGAAGGCGACGAACAGGTCCGGTACCGCCGTGAAGCCCTCCTGGAGGTAGCCCGCGGACAGGTTCGGGACGCGGACAGAGCCACCGCCCAGGATCGGGCTGGCCGTCTCACGGACGAGCGCACCCGAGACGGAATCCGCACCGGTTACCGGATCGGTCAGCGATGCGCCCTCGAAGGTCATCGTCTTGATTGGGCTGCCGCCGGGCGGTGGTGGCGGCGGCGGCGGTGGCGGCGGTGGCGGTGGCGGAGCGGATCCGACCGTGATCGACCTGGTCGCCGGAGCGGATGGACCGGTCGAGTTCGAGGCGATCAGGCTGACGGTGTAGCTGCCGGCGGTGCCGTAGGTGTGCGGCGGCGGATTCTGCGCGGTCGAGGTCGTGCTGTCCCCGAAATCCCAGGCCCAGCCGGTCGGCCCACCGGTCGATGCGTCCGTGAAGGTCACGGTCAGCGGCGCCGCCCCACTGGTGGCCGAGGCCGTGATCCCGGCCACCGGCGCGCTCGGTGAGGCCGTGCCCTCGGTGACGTTGAGCTCGGGTGGATTGGCCCCCTGGCGGCTCCAGTAATAGGCGCTGTTGGTCGACTGGCCGACGATCTTGAAGGTGTAGGCACCGTCACCGCTCAACAGCGCCGGCGGAATGTTGAGCACGGCCCACGACCCAACCGTGACGGCGCCGAACGCGCCGATCTGCGCGCCGCTCGTGGCCGGGGCGTTGTTCCAGGTGATGGCCGTCTCGGTCCAGCCGCTGCCAGCCACGAAGACGTGGCCGCCATCAGGACTGGCATCGGTCGTGAACAGCCGGAGCTGGGCGCCGGTCACCGGCCGGCCGGCCAGGCCGCTCACGTTGAACTTCACGTAGCTCGAGTAGGTCGGAGTGCCGCTCCGGATCCGGAGGGCGGCATCGTTGCCGTAGTTCTTGGTCGCGCTGTCGGCCTTGACATAGGCATCGGCCGCGGCGGTGAAGACCTGCGTCGTCGGCGCAGCGTTGCGGAGCAGCGAGAAGTCCAACGTGCCGTAGGCTCCGGCGGTGACCACCACGCTCTGCGTTGCGGTGGCGTAGCCCGACGCGGATGCCGTCACGTCCCAGGTCCCGGGCGGGACGTCGATCCGGTAGCGGCCCTGGGGGTCGGTCAGCGTCGATCTGGCCCCGATCACGACCGTGGCCCCGGCGATCGTCGTCGCGGTTGACGCGTCGCGGACTTCGCCGGTGACGTATGTTGCGATCCGATCGAGGACGAAGTTCTGGGTCACGGTGCTGTTGGACACGACCGTGGGACTGGCTGTGGCGCTCGTGAATCCGATCGACGCGGCCGACATCGACTGACTGCCGGGCGGCAGCCCGGCGACGGTGTAAGCCCCGTTCGCGTCGGTCGTGGTCGAGCCGCCGGGGTAGGTCACGGTGGCACCGGCGATGACCGGGTTGCCGGCGGCGTTCTCGCGAACCACACCGCTGACCGTGCCCGGCGCGGAGAGCGTGGCGTCGACGGTCAGGGTCTGGCCGCCGGCGACCGTCTCGCTGCGCGTCAGGGTGGCGTAGCCCGCCTTGCCGAATTCGAGCTGGTGCTCGCCGGCCGACAGCCCGCTGAGGGTGTACGCGCCGTCGCTGCCCGTCGTCGCCGACGCGACACCCGGCGTGGACACCGTGGCTCCGGCTACGGGCTGTGCGGTCGCCGCGTCGGTGACCGTGCCCCGGATCGTCGCCGGCTGGTTGTTGGCGCCGGTATCCACGCGCACGTGGCGCGCGATCGACGGAACGCCGGCGCTGTTCTTGATGACCAGCAGGTAGTACCCCGGAGGCGCCGTGCCGCCGTCGACCGGCGCGGTCACCGACAGCCCACCGCCGCTGACGGAGTACGTCAGAGGCACGTAGCGCTGGTTCTGATCGAAGGCGTGGGTCGCCGCGGCGTCGCGGATCAGCGCAACCGAGCCGATCGAGGCGCTATCGGGCGTGTCGATTCGGAACGTGCTGCCGTAGCCGATGGTCGCCGGCGCGGTGGCGATGGTCGGCCGGGCGCCCTTGAACAGGTACGCCGGCGAATAGATTTGCGCGCGCAGGCGGCCCGCGGCCTCACCGCCCGCGACGAGCACCCGCCCGTCGTCGAGGAGCACCGCGGAGGAGTGGTACATCCGCGCCTCGGCCATCGGGGCGACGGTCGTCCACGTCTCGGTGTTCGGATCCCAGATCTCGGAGTCGAGCACGGCCTGGGATTCGTCGTCGGCCGCGCGCGTGCCACCGAGGGCGATCGCCGTGCCGTCGGCCAGGATCGTCAGGTTCATCCGACGGCGCGGGAAGTTGAGCGGCGCGACCGCCCGCCATGACGGCGAAGCGGCGTTCATGTCGACGATCGCGGCGTGACCCAGAGCGGGGTCGCCGCCTCCGGCGCGCAGGATGACACCGGGCTTGAGCATCACCGCCGACTCGGAATAGCCGCTCGTGGAGTAGCTGTTGGAAGGCCCCGCCGTCCAGCTGCCGGTGCCGCTCGTCGTGAGCGTGGCCGTTCCGGTACCCGGCCCGGACTCGTACACCTTGCCGTTGGGCAGGACGAACATCAAGGGATAGAGGCCCTGCGCTCGGGGCGCTCCGGTCAGGACCGTCCACGAGTCGCTGACGGGGTCGTAGATCTCGGGGTTTGGCGCGCGGGTCCCGTCGGGAGCGTCGCCGGACGTCGCCAGGACCTTGCCGTCGGGAAGGGTCGTGCTCGTGGCGTACCAGCGCAGGTACTGCATCGAGGCGCCCTGGGTCCAGGTCTGACTCCACGGATCGAACAGCGCCGTCACGCTCGTTCCGTTGTGGGGCGAGCCGTTCTGGCCGCCCACGACGATCACCCGACCGTCGGCCAGCGTCGACTGCCCGGCACAGTGGAGATCGCCGAACGTCGCCGGCACCGGGCTGAATGCGCCGGTCGCCGGATCCCACACCCGGGCGTTGTCACCGGTCGACCAGACCAGGACCTTGCCGGTGGGCAGGGCGACCATGTGCTTGCCCTGGAAGCCCCAGTCGAGCACGCCGCCCCACTGTCCGACGTCGACCGGCGCGTTGGATGCGACCAGCGCCCTGGCGGTCTGACCAACCGGGCTGCTGAGGCCCGACTGAATCGCACCTGCGATCCCGGGCCGGTTGACCCCGACTGCCGGCGGAGCTGCTGCGGCCGAAGCCGGGGCCATGGACCCCGCGACCAGCAGACAAGCGGACAACATCGCCATCCGGCGAACGAATCGAATGGACGCGCGCACTTCCCCCAACCCCCCGACCGCAATGACGCGGCATGATGACTGCGATGAGCGATAACCAGGACGATCGTACTGCCACCCCCAGCCATCCGGACCATCGAAATCGGCAAGGCCGACCGCATGGTCACGAGGGTGGCGAATCACAACGGTGTCGAGTGGCACCGCCGAGCCGACAGGAGCCGCCCGTGCCCGACCTGGATTTCCGCCGCTTCGACGCCCTCACGTTCGACTGCTACGGGACCCTGATCGACTGGGAAGCCGGAATCCTGGCCGCGCTCCGGGCGGTCCTCGAGCCCTCGGGC
This sequence comes from Chloroflexota bacterium, assembly GCA_034666965.1. Taxonomy (GTDB): domain Bacteria; phylum Chloroflexota; class Limnocylindria; order Limnocylindrales; family CSP1-4; genus Chersky-267. The sequence continues at coordinate 28,229 of JAXDKT010000051.1, forward strand.
GTGCGGCCCGCGGACGATGACCTCCTGGAGCGCTACGCCAGCCACGAGGCGCTGGTCGAGAGCGGCCCCTACGTCCGCTATCGGGAGGTCCTGGCCCGCTCCGTGCGTGGCGTCTGCGCCGACCTCGACGTGGCACCGACCGCCGAGGAGGTCGCACGATTCTCGGGATCGGTCGCCGAGTGGCCCGCGTTCCCCGACTCGTCCGCTGCCCTCGCCCGCCTCCACGGCCGCTTCAAGTTGGGGGTCATCACCAACAGCGACGACGACCTGTTCGCGGCTTCAAATCGCCGGCTGGGCGTCGCCTTCGACTGGATCGTGACCGCCCAGCAGGTCGGCTCGTACAAGCCCGACCCGGCCAATTTCGCCTTCGCCTTCGAGCGGATCGGACTACCCCGCGAGCGGATCCTGCACGTGGCCCAGAGCCTCTTTCATGATCACGTGCCGGCCAAGGCGCTGGGGCTGGCCACGGCCTGGATCGACCGCCGCCACGACCGGTCGGGGTTCGGGGCGACCCCGCCCGCCAGCGCCGAGCCGGACCTCAGCGCGCCGACGATGGCTGCCTTTGCCGATCTTGCCCTCGCCTGATGGATCGAGCTCGGGCTACAGCGCGCGCATCCGGTTGTTCTTGGGGTCGTGGGTGAGCTCGGCCAGGCCAAGGGCCTCGAGCAGTGGCGGAAGATACATCCCGAACCGCCCGCGGAGGCCCTTCTTGAGGCCGTACCAGCCACCGACCGGGTTGTCCGGGGAGCGGCCCCAGGCCTCGACCGTGCCCTCGACGGGCGGCTTCTGCTCATCGGCGCTGCCCAGCGGCAGCCAGTCGCCGTGGGCCTTGAGCATCGTGTGGAGGTCGTCGATCGCGCGCAGGTCGTAGCGCAGCTGCGTGCCGCCGACCTGGCAGACGAGACTCGGTGGGTCCGACGTCTCGTCGCGGTACATCTGGTAGTCGGACGTTCCGGGTGGGGTCTTCAGCCGCCAGGGGTCGGCCTTGGTCCCACTGCCGCTTGCCGGGTTGGCCATCTGCCGCCTCCTCCACGCCCTGACTGAGGTGAGGCTGGATACGGTAGGGGCTCGGACCGGGTCGGACAAGGTGTCGATCCATCGATGAGCGACGGCTCCAGCCACGGACGAGGCGGTCCGGCGATCAGTGGAAGAACTCGCCTAGCGTGTTGGCCTGGCAGCTCAACGCCAGGCAGTCGAGGCCAAGCCCATCCTGGACCGTGCGCAGCAGCGAGAAGTGGGAGTGCGGCACCGCCGAGCGGGTACCCGGCTTGACCGACGGGGCGATCACGATGGTGACCACCCGGTTGTCCTGGCGATCCTGACTGTCGGCTTCGTCGAAGGTGATGAACAGGACGCCTCCGTCTTTCCAGGCCGGCGAGTCGAGGATCTGCGGAACGTGCTTCTGGAGCCAGGCGTCGGCGGCCGTCAGCGGGCAGTCATGCGCGTCGTTGCACAGGTTCGGGACGATCAACGAGTAGTCGGCGCCGGCCGGGTCGAAGGCGGACATCGGCTGGATGTTGGCGCAGCTCGTGGGCGAGCCGCTGATCGACGTGAAGCTGATCGCCGGCTCGTGCTTGCGGGCGTACGTCCCGGCGCCGTCGGGACCGCCATCGGCCGTCATCCCCGTGAAACAGCCCGGCGGCACATTCTCGGCGTAGACCCGCCATGAGCGACCGGCCTTCGCGAGCTGGTCGGCGATGGTGGGCGCGCCGAGGTCATAGTGGCCGTTGTCGGTGACGCCCTGGGTCGAGCCGCTGAACAGCGCCAGATAGTTCGGCTGCGAAGGGTGGGCCACCGCCTGGTAGGCGTCGGCAATGCCGTACTTGGCCGCGAGCTCATTGAGGTAGGGTGCCTGGGCGCTGTCGAGAACCGTCGCCGACGAGCGATTCTCGAGCACGATCGTGAAGACGTGACTGAACTGCGGCACGGGGGCCGCCGGTCCTGAGGGAGTCGGGGTCAGGTTCGTTCGGACGAGGCTGGCCTTGGCGGTGGAACGAGCCCCGAACCAGGCGACGACGGCGACCATACCGAGCACCACGACCGCGGCGACGATCCCAACGCTGCGATTCCGGCGGGGCAAGACCGAGTTCATTGGTCGGAGGATCGGCGACCAAGCTGAACGTCACCTGAAGCCAGCCCCGCCGGCGCGTCAGCGGGTTCGGGGCAGGCTCAAGCGGAAGGTCGCGCCCTGGCCCGCCCGCGACTCGACCGTCAGGCGGCCGCGGTTGCGCGAGGCCAGCTCGGCGGCGATGGCCAGGCCCAGACCGTTCCCCGGGTTGGCGGACGCATCGGCCCGGACGCGATAGAACGGCTCGAAGATCCGCTCGATGTCCGCCGCGGCGATGCCCGGCCCGCGATCGGCCACCTCGACGACCGCCTGGCCTTCGACGACATGCGTGCGGACCCGCACCGGTCCGCCTTGACCGTGGCGCAGCGCGTTGTCGATCAGGTTCGAGACGATCCGGCGGATCTCCTCGTCGTCGGCCTCGACCTCCAGGTCGGCGGTCAGGGACACGACGATGGCTTCGGGCCGGCCGCTTGCGGCGCGTGCCAGTTCGGCCATCTCGGCGGCCACGACCGACAGGTCCAGCCGCTGCCGTCGAGGCTCGAGCAGCCCCTGCTCGCTCCGGGCGAGCAAGAGCAGATCGTCGGTCAGGACGGTCAGGTGCTCGGCGGCGTCGACGATGACGCCCAACGCAGCCCGTTGCTCGACCGGATCGGGGGGACCGGTCAGGGTCGACTCGGCCGTCGAGCGGATCGCCGCCAGCGGGTTGCGCATCTCGTGGGACGCATCGGCCACGAACCGGCGCTGGCGCTCGTGCGCTCGACGGATTGGACGCATCGTCCGGTCGGCCAGGAAGTAGGCAGCGACCCCGACGAGGACAACGACCGCGCCATCGGCGACGACCAGCGCCAGACCGATCCGCTGGACGGCCCGCTCATAGGCGTGGCGGACGGCCTCGTCCGTGGTCGCGTCTTCGACCACGTCGAACGCCGGCCGGAGCACGATCGAGATCGTCAGCAGGAAGACCAGGCTGAACGCGCCCAGGACGACGATCAGGACGGCCAGGTAGCGAAGGGCCAGCCGCCGCCGGGCGCGCTGGAACATCAGCCCGGACCCGGACCGTCGGGGCGGAGGCGGTAGCCCGCGCCGCGGATCGTCTCGATCAGGCCGTCGCGACGTCCGCCGTCGATCTTGCGCCGCAGGCTCCGGATGTAGACCTCGACGATGTTCGACTCGGCCGCGAAGTCGGCGTCCCACAACGCGTCGATCAACCGATCCTGGGCGAAGACCTGGCCGGGATGACGGGCCAGCACCTCGAGCAGGGCGAATTCCTTGGCGGTCAGATGGATGGGCTGGTCACCGACTCGCACGTCACGCGACGCCGGATCCAGCGCGAGCGGGCCGACGCGGAGGACCGGGTCGCGCGGAGCGGACCCGCGCCGGCGCAGGGCGCGCACCCGGGCGAGGAGCTCGGCGGCCGCGAATGGCTTGGGCAGGTAGTCATCGGCGCCGGCATCCAGCCCGGTGACCCGGTCGTCCACCTGATCTCGGGCGGTCAGCATCAGGATCGGGGCCTCGAATCCCGCGGATCGCAGCCGGCGACAGACCTCGAAGCCGTCGAGGCCGGGCAGGACGATGTCGAGGACGACGAGGTCGTAGTCGTAGGTCCCGGCCCAGGTGATCGCCTCCGGGCCGCTTGCGGCGAGATCGACCGCGTAGTCGGCCGAGGCCAGGATGGACCGGATCGCGCTGGCGATCGCGGCCTCATCCTCGACGACCAGGATCCGCATCGGCCATCAGCTCCGGCGGTGCCGGTAGAACTCGACCGGCTCGGGGGCCAGCGGACTGTTGCCCAGGATGAGGTCCGCGGCCTTCTCGGCGACCATCATCACCGGGGCGTAAATGTTGCCGTTGGTGACGTAGGGCATGACCGACGCATCGACGACCTTGAGGCCCTCGAGGCCCCGCACGCCCATCGTCAGCGGGTCGACGACGGAGGCGTCGTCGGTGCCCATTCGCGCGGTGCACGACGGATGGAGGGCCGTCTCGGCGTCGCGCGCAACCCAGTCGAGGATCTCCTGGTCGGTCCCGACCGCCGGTCCGGGCGACGTCTCGCCGCCGTTGTACGCGTCGAACGCCGGCTGGGTCAGGATCCGCCGGGCGACCCGGACCGCCTCGACCCACTCGCGCCGGTCCTGGGCGGTCGATAGGTAGTTGAAGCGCAGGGCAGGGTGGACTCGCGGGTCGGTCGACACGATCTTGACCGAGCCGCGGGCATCGGAGTACATCGGCCCGATGTGGACCTGGTAACCGTGGCCCGCCGCGCCGGCCGAACCGTCGTAGCGGATCGCCAGCGGCAGGAAGTGGAACATCAGGTTGGGATAGTCGACATCCTCGTTGCTCCGCGCGAAGCCGCCGCCCTCGAAGTGGTTCGTCGCTCCCGGGCCACGTCGAAAGAACAGCCACTGGAAGCCGATCCACGGCCGGCGCCACTTCTGGGTGGCCGACGGCTGCATCGAGACAGGCTGGGTGCAGGCGTACTGGATGTAGACCTCGAGGTGGTCCTGGAGATGCTCGCCGACCCCGGGCAGGTCGTGGACCACGTCGACGCCGAGCGCCCCCAGCTCGGGCGCGTTGCCCACTCCCGACAGCTGGAGCAGCTGGGGCGAGTTGATCGCGCCGCCGCTGAGGATCACCTGCCCGGCCCGGACCCGTTGCGTCGAGCCCCTGCGGGTCGTGTGCTCCACGCCGACCGCTCGGCGGCCTTCGAACAGAATCCGGGTGACGAAGGCGCGGGTCCTGACCTCCAGGTTCGCGCGGCCCATGACCGGATGGAGGTAGGCCCGCGCGGCACTCAGCCGGCGGCCCTTGCGGATGTTCCGGTCGAACGCGGCGAACCCCTCCTGGCGGTAGCCGTTGACGTCGTCGGTGAGGCTGTAGCCCGCCTCCTGGACCGCCTCGAAGAAGGCGCCGAAGAGCGGGTTGGTCGCCGGGCCGCGCTCGAGCCCGAGCGGTCCATCGTGGCCGCGGTAGGCGTCGTCGGTCGCTGCGGCCAGACACGATTCCATCCGCTTGAAATAGGGCAGGCAATGGGCGTAGTCCCAGCTGGCCATTCCGGGGTCGGCCGCCCACCGCTCGTAGTCCAGCGGATTGCCCCGCTGGAAGATCATCCCGTTGATGCTGCTCGAGCCGCCCAGGACCTTGCCCCGCGCGTGGTAGATCCGCCGGCCATTCATGAACGGCTCGGGCTCCGACTCGTACTTCCAGTCGTAGAAGCGGCTCCCGATCGGGAAGGTCAGCGCCGCGGGCATGTGGATGAACACGTCGAACGGGTAGTCGGGCCGGCCCGCCTCGAGGACCAGGACCCGGTTTGATGGGTCGGCGCTCAACCGGTTGGCCAGGGCGCTCCCGGCCGAGCCGCCGCCGACGATGACGAAGTCGTACGCGCTGGTCATTGCCGCGATGCTAGCAGCGTCGCGGGCCGTCTCGACCGCCCGGCCCGAGGGTCAGATCCAGCGGCGCAGCCGAGCGATGACGAGGGTGGTCACCGACAGCACGCCGATCAGCGCGACGACGATCCAGAAGGCGCGCGGGTCGTCCGGAGCGAACGGGCCGGGCATGTTCATCCCGAGCAGGCCCGCGATGAGCGAACCCGGCAGCAGCAACGCCGAGAGCAGCGCCAGCACCTTCATCGTGTCGTTCGTGCGCTGCGCGGTCCGGGTCATGTACACCTCGAACGAGCCGAGGAGCAGGTCACGGCTGTTCTCGACCGCTGAGATGGCCCGCTCGAAGCGTTCGGCGACGGCCGGGAAGACGCTGAAATCGCCGATCTCGGTGGCGACGACCAGGTCCGGGCGGGCGAGCGCGGCGAACTCCTCACGGTGGCCGGCCAGGAGCTGCCGGAGGCGGGCGATCTGGCGCCGGACGTCGACCAGCTCGGGCAACAGATTGACCGATGCATCCTCGCGCAGCGACCGAGCATCCATCGTGTCGACGATCTCCTCGATCCGATCGACCGCGGTGTAGTAGGTCGTCACCGCTGCATCGAGAAGGACGGCCACGAACTCCGCCGCGTCGATCCGGCCAAGGTCCGCGTCGGCTTCGATCCGCTCGTCGATCCCCTCCAGGAACTCGAGCGGCTCGTCATGGACCGTCATCACCCGGTTCTCCGCGGCCAGAATATCCAGCCAATCCACGGCCTCGAGGTCCCCCGCCGCGGCGAACGTTGCCACCCGCAGGTGCAGGTAGTCGCCGTGGACGACGAGCGACGGGGTCCGCTCCGGATCGGCCAGCGAACGCCGAGTCCGCGACGTCACCTCGAACCTGGCCAGCAGCTCGTCGAGCTGGGTCTGTTGCTCCTTGGATCGTCCGACGACGTCGATCCACAACAGCTGACGGTTCCCGACCTTGATCGAGCGGGCGTCCTCGACGGTCAGCTCGCGATCGGTCCGGTCCGCATCGAACAGGCGAACGCTGACGGATTCGTCGGACCCTGCCTCGGCCACGGCCACCTCCCTGCGCCCGACGCACGATCGGCGGCGGCGCCCCAAGTCTAGGCGGCCCACCTTGCAATCCCGCTCCGCCAGCGTGCATGAGCGTGACGTTGGCGCCCCCGGACGGCACATCCGCCCCGCTACGATGAACGCGTGAACGAGCCGCGCAGCACGGTCGCACAGCCGATGCCTCTCGGACCCGAGGTGGTCACCCTGGGCGAGTGCCTGGTGTCGTTTGTGGCTGGCGATCTTGGGCCGCTGACGGCGGCGACGACGTTTCATCCGCATCCGGCGGGCGCCGAGGCAAACGTGGCGGTCGGCCTGGCGCGCCTGGGTCGAAGCGTGGCGTTCATCGGGCGTGTCGGCGACGACGGGCTCGGCCGGCGAATCGCGCGAGCGCTCCGCGGCGAAGGTGTCGATGTCAGCGCTCTCGTCGTCGACGAGGACGGACCGACTGGCCTCATGGTTCGCGATCGGCGCTCGCTCGGTCCTGCGGAGGTCCACTACGCGCGGACGGCATCGGCCGGCTCACGCCTCGGCCCGGTGGACGTCCAGCAGGCCGAGAGCCGAGGGATCTTCGATGCCGCCGTGTGGCTCCACCTGACTGGCATCACTCCGGCCCTTTCAGCGTCCTGTCGGGAGGCGGTCGAGCTCGCGGTCTCGGTCAGCCGCGCCGCCGGGCTGACGATCAGCCTCGATGTCAATCTCCGGCGCCGCCTGTGGACGGAAGCCCAGGCGGCGACGATCCTTGGCGATCTGGCCAGCCGGGTTGACATCGTCATCGCCGACACGGACGAGGCGGCGGTCGTCACCGGCACGCCGCGCAGCGCCGGGCACGAGGCATTGGCCGCCGCGCTGGTTGCGCTGGGGCCTGGGCTGGCCGTGCTCAAGCTGGGCGATCGTGGTGGCTTCGCCTTCGAGCGCGACGCGAAGAAGGGCGTGTCGGTCGGAAGCCTTCCCGTCGCGACCATCGTCGATCCGGTCGGCGCCGGAGACGCGTTCTGCGCCGGGTTCATCGCCGGCCGTCTTGCCGGACTCGACCTCGCCACGGCGTTGGCCTGGGCGAACGCATGCGGCGCGTCAGCCGTCGCGGCCGAAGGGGACCAATCGGGCCTGCCGACGAGCGCCGAGCTCGCCCGCCTTGGAACGCAGGGCGGCCCGGACACGCTCCGGTAGGCTACCCCGCTAGCCGGCGAACGCGGTCGGCGGCCGGCCGCGTACCCCGGGCCGCACCCGAAACAGGCCGCCGGACAGCGCTCCACGGCCCGCTGTTCCTCGCTGCGCCGTTCCCGGGCCGGACCCCGTTGCGCTGGCGGACCCCGTTGCGCAGGCGAACCCCGGTGCGCAGGCGGACCCCGGTGCGCAGGCGGACGAGGCTCGATCGGCGAATTCCGGCCGCCGGAAGTTCAAGCCAGCGGTTCCTTTCCAGGACGTGGTCGATGTGCACGCCCGAGGTGCGGGTCAGCCCACCGGAAGCCCCCGGGAACGCCAACTGGACATGACGTGGGCAGAGCAGCGGCCGAGGGCCGGTGTGGCCGGCTCGTAGCCGCGCGTTGGTTCACCTCCGGTTCAACTTCAAGGCTCACGACGCAGACCTCGGTTCCGCGGCGTACGTAACCGTACGTGGGGAACCTCGGTGCCCGTCGCAAGCGGTCCAGTCCATGCGCCATTCGTGCGCGGTCAAATCGCCGGGAGCGTCGACGACCAGCTCGATCGCTGTGGCCTGGCGATCCCCGGGCGCGCTCACCCGGTGAGGAGAGCCGTGGAGTCCTGGCAGAAATGCTGTGTTAATGTTCGGTTCAGGCTGGAATAGAGGGGGAGGCTCATGTCCCCGCACGAGCCCCGAGCGCGCAGCCAGCCGTTCCAACGCGTCACCGGCCTGGCGGCAGCCGTTGCCGCGGCCGCGCTGATCGTGTGGAGCGTGCTTCCGGGCGCCACTCAGGATGCCCTCGCGGCGGCGACTCTGACCTTCAAGGCAAGCGGCGACGCGCAGGTCAAGTCGACCAGCGCGAGCCAGAACTACGGTCTGCTCAAGACCCTCCAGACGCGCTCGCCCTCACCCGAATATCGCACCTACCTGCGGTTCACCGTGGCGGGCCTGACCGGTCCCGCAGGCGCGGCGAAATTGCGCCTGTTCGTGACCGATGCCAGCCCAAACGGCGGAAAGGTGCTGGAGATTCCGGGCCGCTGGACGGAGACCATGGTCACCTGGGGGACCGCCCCGCCGCTGGGTACCCAGCTGGGTACCTTCGGCGCCGTCAACGCCGGGTGGGTCGAGATCCCACTGCTGCCGGGATCGTTCACGATGGACGGCTCCTACAGCCTGGCCGTTACCAACAACGGGACCAACAGCGCGATCTTCTCCAGTCGAGAGGGCCTGAACCCACCCGAGCTCGTCCTGACGACCGGCGGCTCGACACCGACGCCAACCCCGACCCCGACGCCCACCCCGACGCCCACCCCAACGCCGATACCCACCCCCACACCGACGCCTGGTCCAACCCCCACCCCCGCGCCGCCGGTGGCGAGCTTCTCGGCCGCCCAGCAATCGGGAACGACCAACGTCCGCTTCACGGATACCTCCACCGGAGCCGCGGGCTGGTCCTGGGACTTCGGCGACGGGGTTTCGGGGGATACGCGCCAGAGTCCGGAGCATCTGTACGCCGGACCCGACACCTATCCGGTGACGCTGACCGTGACTGGCGACGGCGGGACGGGATCCGTCACGAACCAGGTGCTGGTCATCGACCCGGCGGCGCCCACCCCGACTCCGATCCCAACCCCGACTCCGGCGCCGACACCGACGCCGACCCCGGACCCGACGCCCACGCCCGTGGTGGTGCCCGCTCCAACTCCCGGCGGCGGCCCGGATCCGGTCAACTGCACCGGTTACGCGGAACCGCGCGTGTCGCTCGAGACGCAGGACTGGTGGACGAAACCAGGCAACGCGGTCGAAGGCATGAGCCAGCACATCCACCTGGCGACCTGCTTCCCGCTCGACCAGACGCTGAAGGGCACCGTGCCCTTCGACATCCATATCCAGCTGCACATGAACCCGGGCGTGCTCACGGTCGTCGACCTGCAGGTGTTCGGCAACAGCGTGAGCGAGTCGCAAGTAGCCGCCAAGCCGAATTTCACCTGTCCGACCGCGCAGTGCGACCTCTGGTACCACCTCGATTACGACACGACCAAGGTCCCCGCCGACGGGGCGCTCGAGTTCCGCTTCCACGCCAAGGTGACCAGCCCGGACGGAACCGTGGGCTACACCTCATCGGGCTGGCAGGCGGTCCTGGCCAACGGCGGTCGGCCGGTTCAGAACTACCGAAAGCCGCCCTGGATCGAGGCGCGCGGCTGGTACACCGGCACCGAGTATGAGAACGCGCGGTTCACCTCGCCGTTGCCGTCGGGCCCGCTCCAGGGCACCTGGACGTTCAACGTGAGCCTTGCCCCGGGCTCGGGCGGGACGCCCGTCGACCACGTGCTGGTCAGTGTCGATCCGCACTTCCATTTCGACCCGGTCGACCGGGGCAACGTCATCTTCGAGAAGGCCGGGCCGTACGTCGGCCCGATCGCGATCGACACCACCAAGCTCTCCAACGGCGTCCATCGGCTGTTCATGCGCTCGGACTCGACCGTGCCGGCGGGCGTTGGCAGCGGGGTCATGGCGTTCAACTTCAGCGTGAACAACCCGGCCACCGGTCTGCTCGGGTCGCTCAAGCTGGCGAGCGACGCCGTTCAGACCTCGCTGCCGGTGCTGCCCTGGCTGATCGTGCTGGTCTTCCTGGCCATGATCATGCCCAGGCGGTCGGCCAGGCGGCGCGCGGCCGCGGCGGTCGCGAGCCAGCCCGCTGAATCCGGCACGGCCGTTGGGCCTGCGGTCGGATCTCTTCAGCGGATGGAAGCCGGCGGGTTGGACGTCGGCCCTGGCACGTTGTCGCCGCAGGCGGCGGAGCCTGCCGCGACGGCACCGATTGCGGAACCGGCACCGGTGGTCGTGCCCAGGTCGCCGGTCTTCGTCCGACCCATCGCGGCAGTCGTCGCCGAACCGAGGCGGGCACCCACCGTCGAGCCGGGGTCGCCTGCGGTCGTGGATCCGCCGGCGGCAGCCACCGGCGGCCAACCCGTGCCGGTCACCGCGGCCGAGCCGACGCCATCGGTCGTCGCCGAGACCGTGGTCACTCCCGTGGCCCTTCCGATGCCCATGACCCGCGAGGCCGCCTGGGCCGAGTACCGCCGGGCGACGTCCGCCGCGACGTCGCGAGAAGCGGCCGCGGCGGCGACGCTGGCGTGGGTCCGCGCGGTCGATCGGATCAAGCGCGCCGAGCTGTCCCCGGGCGCGCGAGGAACCGAGCGCCAGCACTGACCGCGACCCCGGCTCGGGCGTAGCGGACGGGTCGCGGGTCGGCGGCGGCTGCCCCGTGGGGTCGTGGCGCTCGTCCCGTCACGGAGCGATACTGGAGCCATGGCGGCGATCGTCCAGACCGAGCAACTGACCAAGTCATATGGCTCGCAGCGTGGCATCGTCGAAGTCGATCTGACCGTCGAGCAAGGCGAGGTGTTCGGCTTTCTGGGGCCGAACGGAGCCGGCAAGACGACCACGATCCGGACCATCCTCGACCTCATCCGCCCGACCGGAGGCCGCGCCCTCGTGTTCGGGATCGAGAGCACCGCCGACCCGGTCGCGATCCACCGCCGGGTCGGTTACCTGCCCGGCGAGTTCAGCCTGTATGACCGGCTGACCGGCGCCCAGACGATCGAGTATTTCGCCAATCTGCGCGGTGGCGTCGAGCCCACCTATCAGGCCGCCCTCATCCAGCGCCTCGATCTGGACCCCAGCCGGCGCTACCGCGAGTACTCGAAGGGCAACAAGCAGAAGGTCGGCCTGATCATCGCGCTCCAGCATCGTCCCGAGCTGCTCATCCTGGACGAGCCCACCTCGGGCCTTGACCCGCTCGTCCAGCAGGAGGTCTTCAAGCTCGTCCTGGAGGCCCGCGGCGAAGGTCGCACGGTGTTCTTCTCCAGTCACGTGATCAGCGAGGTCGAGCGGATCTGCGATCGCGCGGCGATCATCCGCGCGGGGCGGCTGGCCCGAGTCGACCGGGTCGACGCGCTGCGCGACCTGGCCGTCCATCACGTGGAGCTCCGCTTCACCGGCCCGGTGCCGGTCGAGGTCTTCAGCGCCATCCCAGGCGTCAGCAACGTCACCGCCGAGGACCACGTGCTCCGAATGCAGGTCAGCGGCCCCATCGCGCCGGTCGTCCGCGAGGCGGCCCGCTTCGAGCTGGCCGACTTCGTAAGCCGGGAGCCCAACCTCGAGGAGGTCTTCCTGGCGGAGTACGGCCAGGAACCCGATGGCCATTGAGTCGTCGATCGCCGGCCGCCGGTGGGGTCGTCTGAGCTCCATCTACGGGTTCGGCAGCGTCTTCGCCAAGGGCCTGCGGGACAGCCGCCGCGCGGTCATCGGCGTCGGCGTCGGGATCGGCCTGATCGTGGTGGTCACCGCCAGCCAGATCGCCATCCAGTTTCCGACCGAGACCGATCGTCAGCAGCTGGCCAACTCGATGACCAGCCTGCCGGCGATGATCCGGGGCCTGCTCGGCGAGCCCATCAACATCGATCGCCTGGGTGGGTTCCTCAGCTGGCGCCTGGTCAACTTCCTGCCGGTGATGATCGGTCTGTGGTCGGTGCTGGCGCTGTCGGACACGCTCGCCGGCGAGGCCGCGCGCGGGAGCCTGGAGTTCCTGGGCACGTCTGGCATCTCGCGCGCCCGCCTGGCGTCTGAGAAGGCGCTCGTCCACATCGTAGGTCTGACGATCGCGCTGCTGATGCTCGCGCTCGCCGCCTGGCTGTCGAGCGTCGCCTTCGGCCGGCTGCCCGGCGACGAGATCAGCCTGAGCGCGGCCCTGTCGCAGTTCCTGGGGGTCGGCCTGGTCAGCCTGGTCGGCGGGGCCATCGCCTTCGCGCTGGCCCCCATCCTGGGCCGGTCGGCGGCGGCCGGGATCGGCGCCATCGCTCTGTTCGCGGCGTATGTCATCAACAGCTACGCCCCGGTCCTGCCCAGCCTCGCGTCGATCGAAGGCCTGTCCTGGTTCGGCTGGACCGCCGGTCACCGTCCGATGGCAGGCGTCTCCGATCCGGGCTCCCTGGTGGGCGTGGCCGCCCTCAACGCGATCCTCCTCGGGGCCGGTGTGCTCGCCTTCGTCCGCCGTGATGTCGGGTCGACGGTCGCGCTGCCGTCGCTCGGACTGCCCGGTCTCGGTGGCGGGCTGAGCGGACCCACCGCGCGATCGTTTGCCGGTCGGCTGCCGGCGGCCCTGGCCTGGGGGCTGGGGATCGGCGTCTACGGCCTGTTCATCGCCATGTCGGCGTCCGGCTTCAGCGCGGCCCTGTCGCAGATCCCGGGCATCGCCCGGTTGATCGAGGCGTTCTATCCCGGTATCGACTGGCGGTCCGCCGGCGGCGTCCTCCAACTCGCCTTCTACACCTACGCGCTCCTGTTCGCGGGGCTGGGCGTGGCCGTCCTGGTCGGCGGTTGGGCCTCGGACGAGCGCGAGCGCCGCTTGGACATCATCCTGGCCGGCCCGATCTCGCGGGCCCGCTGGGTCCTGACCAGTGGTGCCGGCCTGCTCGGAGCGGTCGTGGTGATGACCTTCATCACCGCCGTGCTGGTCTCCCTGGGCGCGCTGCTCGAGGGCGACGATCCCGGTCGGCCGTTCGTCGGGGCGGTGGTGATCGGGCTCTACGCCGCGGCGCTCACCGGGATCGGGGTCGCCGTCGGCGGGCTCGTCGGTCCCGGTCTGGGCGCCGGCGTGACCGGCGGCCTGGCCTTGGGGTTCTTCCTTCTCGACGTGCTCGGCAGCGCGCTCCGCCTGCCCGACACCATCCTCCAGGTGTCGCTGATCAAGCATCTCGGCCAGCCGATCATCGGCACCTTCGATGTCCCCGGCATGGTTGCCTGCCTGGTACTCGCCGCGGGCGGCGTGGTCGTCGGTGCCTGGGGCCTGTCCCGGCGCGATCTGAGGTCGTAGACCGGGCCGCTCTGTCCCGGACCAGTCACCGGGGACTGGTCTCGACCGACGTCCTGCGCTACGCTGCCTCGGTTCGCTCAGAGAGTGACCCCGGCATGGGGTTGAGGAGGCCTTGATGCGCACCCAGGTAGCGCGCGGACTTGCGCTCGCCATGGTGATCGGGCTGGTCGCGGCGTGCAGCACGCCGGCCGGCTCCAGCTCCTCGACGGCCCCGACGGCCGTCGGCACGGGCAGCCCGGCGGCCAGCGGTGGAACCGGCGGAACCATCAAGGTCGGCGGCGGCTTCGCCCTGACCGGCGACGAGTCGGCTCTCGACCTGCCGGCCGCGAATGGGGCGAAGCTGGCGGTCAAGGAGATCAATGCCGCGGGCGGCGTGCTCGGCAGCCAGATCGATCTGATCATCCACGACAGCCAGTACAAGATGGACGTCACTGCCCAGACGGCCAAGCAGTTCGTCGAGCAGGACAAGGTCCCGCTCATGATCGGCTACACGGACAGCGACTCGGTCATCGCATCGGGCCCCACCTTCCAGACGGCCAAGATCCCATTCATCACCGTCGGCGCCACCTCGCCCAGGCTGCCCAGCCAGATCGGCGACATGCTCTTCCTGGCCTGCTTCGGCGACAACGTCCAGGCCGCAGTCGGGGCCGAGTACGCGACCCAGAAGTTCGGCAAGAACGCCTATCTGCTGATCGACAAGGGGGTCGAGTACACGACCCTCCTGGGCGGCTACTTCAAGTCGCGCTTCCTCGAGCTCGGCGGGACGCTCGCCCTCGAAGACTCGTACGAGGACAAGGCGACCGACTTCTCGGCCCAGATCACCAAGATCAAGGCGCTCAACCCCAAGCCGGACTTCTACTACGTCGCGGCGATGCCCTACAACATCGGGCCGATCGTCAAGCAGTTCCGGGACGCCGGAATCACCGGACCGATCGTGGGTGGCGACGGCTACGACACCCCCGACCTGGTCAAGGTGGCCGGCCCGACCACGAGCAATGTCTTCTTCACCACCCATGCCCTGATGGATGCCACCATCGGGACCGACGGGATCAAGAAGTTCATCGCCGCCTATAAGACGGAGTACGGCAACGACCCGGAGAATGCCTTCGCCGCGCTCGGCTACGACACGGTGTACCTGCTGGCCGACGCCATCAAGCGCGCGGGCGGCACCGATTCGGCGGCCGTCAAGACGGCCATCGAAGCGACCAAGGACTTCCCCGGGATCACCGGCAAGATCACCTTCGCGCCGGGAAGCCACGTCCCGCAGAAGGGTGTGACCGTGATCGACATCGAGGGCGGCAAGCTCACCCTCGGTGGCGAGGTCGTTCCCGAGAAGGTCCCCGCCCCGTAAGCGACCGCGGAGCAGATCCGACCGCCGGTCCGCGGGTGCTTCGCCCAGGACCGGCGGTTCGCCGTCCACCCCAGAGCATCGAGGCACGCCGATGACACCCGATCAGATCGTCGCCCAGGCCGAGGCGCAGGGAGTCCAGCTCGTCCGCTTCCTGTATTGCGACAACGGTGGGGTCATCCGCGGCAAGAGCACCCACGTGGGCCAGCTCGCCCGGCGGATCCAGAGCGGGATCGGCCTGGTCAAGGGGATGCAATCGTTCACCAGCCTGGACACGCTCGCCCCCGACGCGACCTATGGACCGGTCGGCGAGATCCGGCTCGTTCCCGATCCGGACACCTTCGTGGTCCTGCCCTATGCCCCGCGCAGTGCCCAGATGCTGGTCAACATGCTCGAGCTGGACCACTCGCCCTGGGCGCTCGATCCCCGAGCGTTCCTCCAGCGGATGATTGCCAGGGCCAGTGACGCAGGGCTCGTATTCGACGCCGCGTTCGAGAACGAGTTCTACCTTGCGCTCAAGACCGAGGATGGGTACCAACCGGTCGATCGGAGCCTGTGCTTCAGCGCGATCGGGATGGAATCGACCGAGGAGGTCATCCAGGACATCGTCGCGGCGCTGACCGATCAGGGGGTCACGGTGGAGCTGTCGCACCCGGAGCTCGGCTGGGGGCAGCAGGAGCTGTCCATCCGGCATGGTCCGGCCCTGTCCGCCGCGGACCGGCAGATCACCTATCGGCAGACGGTCCGCGCGGTCGCGGCTCGGCACGGGCTGATCGCGTCGCTCGCGCCCAAACCGTTCGCCAATCAGGCGGGCAGCGGAGCACACCTCCACTGGAGCATCTGGGATACGGGTCACAAGACCAACCGGTTGGCGGACGCCCGGGGCAAGGACGGCCTCAGCCCGCTGGCGCGCAGCGCCATCGCCGGCGTGCTGGCCCACCTGCCGGGCCTGCTCGGCCTCACGACCCCGAGTGTCAACTCGTTCCGGCGCCTCCAACCGCACTACTGGAGCTCTGCCTACACGGCCTGGGGGATCGAGAACCGTGAGGCGGCCGTCCGGGTTCCGAGCCGCTACTGGGACGACGAAGCCGGCTCGGCGAACCTCGAGCTCAAGTCCAGCGATGCCAGCGCCAACCCATACATCGCCCTGGGCGGGGTCATGGCCGCCGCCCTCGACGGGATTGAGCGCGAGCTCGACCCGGGCGAGCCGGTCAATGAGGATCCGGGCAACCTGACCGAGGCCCAGCGCGCGAAGCGGGGCATCCGGCGCTTCCCGGAAACGGCGGCCGAGGCCCTCGCCGAGCTCGAGAAGGACGAGGTCCTGATGACCGCGCTGGGGGCGCCGTTGGGCAATGAGTACCTCAAGGTTCGGCGCGCCGAGGCGGCCGCCTATGCCGAGAACGACACCGCCTACGAGCTCGAGCAGCACTTCTTCAAGTACTGACCGGCCGATCCCATGCCCCTCGACCTGACGGCCATCCCCATTGTCGACAACCACTGTCACTCGCTCCTGCGCGACCAGCCGGCCGACGACGAGGCGTTCCGGATCCACCTGACCGAGTCGTACTTCCCGGAGATCGCTCGCGACCACGCCCCCCACTCGCTGTTCTATCAGTGGACGATCCGGGAGCTGGCCGTACTGCTCGAATGCGAGCCGACCCCCGACGCGGTCCATACGGCGCGGCGCGCCCGCGGGCTGGAATGGCTGACCCGCCAGATCGTCGAACGGGGCAACTTCAAGACCTGGCTCATCGACACCGGCTACGGCGCCGAAACGACCTTCGGCCTCGACGAGCTCCGCGGACTGGCGCCGTGCCGGATCGAGGAGATCGTCCGGCTCGAGCCGCTGATCGAGCGACTGATCGTCGACGCGGCCGACTTCGACGACTTCCTGGACGCCTACCGGGCCGCCCTCGGCGACCTGCGGGCGCGCGGCATCGTCGGCCTGAAATCGGTGCTGGCTTACCGGACCGGGCTCCAGCTCGAGGCGGTCGACCGGGCGACGGCCTCCGCCGCGTTTGCGGGGGTCCATGAGGCTGCCCGGCGCGACGGCCGGCTCCGGATCGAGTCCAAGCCGCTGCTCGACCACCTGGTCGTCATCGCCGTCGAGGAATCCGCCCGCCAGGGCGTCCCGATCCAATTCCACACCGGCCTCGGCGACCCGGATCTCGACCTGACCAAGGTCGATCCGGCGGCCCTCCGGCTGATCTTCTTGGACCGCTTCCGGGCGGCGCCGATCGTGCTCCTGCACAGCGGCTACCCGTATGTCCGGTCGCTGGCCTACCTCGCGGCGATGTATCCCAACGTCTACGCCGACATGGGCGAGGCGATCATGTTCGCGGCCGGTGAGGCGACCGAGATCACCCGCGAGCTGCTGGGGCTCGCCCCGGCCAGCAAGATCCTGTTCAGCACTGACGCGTCGCTCGTGCCCGAGCTGTACTGGGTCGGCGCCCGGCTCGGACGGCGAGCCCTTGGCCGCGTCCTCGACGAGCACATCGCCGACGGGGCGATCGACGAGCGGACCGCGCTCGACTGGGCCGAGCGGATCCTGTGGCGCAATTCGGAGGGGGTCTACGGACTCTGATCGCCCGTCGGCGCCGTACCCTCCGGACGACCCCGCAGCCGCCGCCACCACGTCAGGTC
>JAXDKT010000052.1:0-47466 GCA_034666965.1 Chloroflexota bacterium
CGTCTTCGATCCGGAGGCGGTCCGGGACGAGGCGACCGATCTCGATCCGCATCGCTATCCGACCGGGATCGAGCACGTCGTCGTCAATGGCGTCGTGACCATTCTCGATGGCCGGGAGACCGGTCGCCACGCAGGACGACTGCTGCGGCGGGCGGGATGAGCGGGTTGACCGCCATCGGCTGCACGCGCCATTCCCCGATCGCCTCGGAGACAGCCGAGCGCGTGGACCTGCCCGGCGGATCGCTGGCGTACACGCTGCGGCGGTCACGGCGAGCGAGCCGGCTGCGCCTGGTGGTCGACCCGATCCGGGGCGTGATCGTCACGATCCCGGCCGGGCGGCCCGGAGCGCGCGACGCCGCGGCCCACGTCGAGCCGTTCCTGCGCGAACGCGAGGTCTGGGTCCGGCGCCACCTGTCGAACCACGAACGCGAGCGCGCGACCGTTGCCGGCTCGGCGCCCGAGGCGCTGGTCGACGGTGCCCGGCTCCGATTCCGCGGAGTGGTCCACGCGCTTCGGGTCGAGCCGGCCGGACCCGGCGTCCGCCGCTCGGCGGTCCTGTCCGGCTGGACGGCGCCCGGGGCGACGATGGCCGGCGACGGCCTCGACTGGGGCGTCCGCGAGATCGTCGTCCGGGTCGCGCCCGCCGATCGCCGTTCCCTGGCCGTCGTCCTCGAGACCTGGCTCCGGGAGCGCGCGATCGCCGACATCGACGACGCCATCGAGCGCCATGCCCAGGCCCTCGGCGTGAGCCCGGTCCGGGTTTCGATCCGCGACCCGCGGACGCGCTGGGGGAGTGCCGCACGGACCGGCCGGCTGGCCTTCTCGTGGCGGCTGGTCCTGGCCCCGCCAGAGGCGCTCGAGACGGTGGTCGTCCACGAGCTGGCCCACCTGCGCGTGTTCGGTCACGGGCAGGCATTCTGGGCCCTCGTGGCGTCACGGGTCCCCGATCACGTCGCCTGGCGGCGCTGGCTGCGCGAGCACTCGGTGGAGCTCCACGCCGCCCTGTCGGACGCCCCGGCGAACTAGCCCCCAGCAAGACCAGACTCTGGCCGTGCCGCCGCTGAGCGTTGGTGGAGATGAGGGGACTCGAACCCCTGGCCTCCGCGATGCGAACGCGGCGCTCTTCCAGCTGAGCTACATCCCCACGAGGGGTCGCACCGGGTGGCGCCGCGGCGCTGCGCCCGGGACCGAGGGCAGAGTGTAGCACCCGACCCTGGCGTCCCACCCTCCGACGCAAGGCCATCGACCGGTCGGCCGGCACCTACCATCCGGCAATGACCACCGGGCTCCTGTTGGGGTTGACCGCCGCGCTGTGCTGGGGCCTGACCGACGTCACGGCCGCGATCAGTGGCCGTCGCTTCGGCAGCCTGCCGACCCTGGCGGTCGCCCAGGCCACCAGCCTGGTGGTGCTGCTCGTCATCGGCCTGGCAACCGAGGGTCGGCTGCCGATCGCCCCCGAGGTGGCGGGCCAGGCGGCGCTGTATGGGGTCATGGCCTCGGTCGCCTACGTGGCGATGTTCGCCGGGCTGGCCATCGGGCCGGTCTCCGTCGTCAGTCCCGCGGTCGCCGCGTATGGCGGCCTGACGGTCATCCTGTCGGTGGTCGTCCTGGGCGAGGTCGTGGTCGCCCACCAGTGGGCCGGCGCCGCGATGGGAACGGTCGGCGTGGCCTTCACCGCGCTCCGCTTCGAAGGTTCGTTCCGGGGCACGCGGCCGGTCAGTGGCGGTGTGGTCCTGGCGGCGGTGGCCCTCGTCCTGTTCGCCTGCGTCACCGTCGGGATGGCCGGACCGATCCGTCAGGCGGGCTGGCTCGACGTCGTGTTCGTCGCCCGGTGCGCCAACAGTGCGGTGGCCTGGACCCTGCTCCTGTTCGTCCGGCGGTTCCGCCCGCGGGGTTCGACGGTGCTCCTGGGGCCGCCCGACGGGCCCGACCGGCGGCTCCTCGGGATGGTCGTCTTCGTCGGTCTTCTGGACGTCCTCGGGTTCATCGCCTTCGCCATCGGCCTGGGGATCGCGCCGGCCTGGATCGTGGGATTGGCCAGCTCGTTCGGTCCGGCGGTCGCGGTCCTCGTCGCGGTCGGGTTCATGGGTGAACGACTGCGTCCGGCCCAGTGGCTCGGGCTGCTGGCGATCGCCCTGGGGCTCGGTCTCATTGCCCTCCCGATCTGACGCTCCGTGCCCTTGACTCTTTAGAACATTCGTTCTATCGTGAGCCGTCCGATGACGATCCTCTCCTCGGACGTGACGGCGGCCCTGGCGTCCCTCCGGACGCGTTGGGGGGAGGCCGCACCACGGATCGGTGGAGAGGCGCTCGGCGGGTCCGGGGCGATCGTTGGGGCGCTCGCCACGGTCCCACTTCCCGACGAGATCGACGACCGTCCGGCCCGGCCGCTCGACGACGAGCGGGTGGTCAGGACGGGGTTCGCCGCGCTGGACGCCATCCTGGGCACGGGTGGGGTCCCGCGCTCGACCGCGCTGGCCGTCCGGGGCAATGCCTCGAGCGGCAAGACCACCCTGGCTCTGCGGCTTGCCGCCGAGGCCCAGGCCGCCGGCTCGATCGTGGCCTATGTCGATCTGGCCCGGAGCCTCGACCCGGTCGAGGCGGTCGCCCGCGGGATCCGGCTCGAATGGCTGGTCGTCCTCGAGCCGACCTCCCTGGACGAGGCCCTGGCGATGGCCGGGGCGCTCGTCTCGGGCCGGTCGGTGGACCTCCTCATCGTCGACCTGCCGAGCGACCGGGGACGTCCGGACCGCGTCGCCTCGGGCCAACCCGCTCGAGCTCTCGCCGGGCGCGATGGCCGGCGGCCGCCCTCGTTCGGGGACCGGCTGGGCCGGCTCGCGGCGCTGGCCCGCCGAGCAGGTGTCCTCCTCGTCGTCCTCGAGCCAGCAGGGTTGTCCGGCCCGATCTCGCGCGCGATCGCCGAGTCGGCCGGGCTCCGGCTGGAGCTGGCCCAGCGGGCGTGGATCCGGCTCGGCCGGGATGTCGTCGGCCAGCGGACGGAGGTGGTCGTCGTCCGCAACCGATCCGGCCCGCCGGGGAGGCGGGCGGAGCTGCGGATCCTGTACGCCGAGGGCGGCGGTCGGGATGCCTGTCTCCTCCGCGAGCCGCTCCTGATCGAGGCCCCCACCATCCTCCAGCCACGGATCGACCATCGTGCGACTGCTCCACCTCCTCTGGCCCCATCTCCCCCTCCGGATCGCCCGGGCGCGCGCGACGGCCGACCCGAGCTCCGGCTCGTTCCCGCCCGGCCCGCTCGTCCTCGGCGGGCAGCCCTGGACGGACGGGACCGTCATCGACGCGAGCCCGGCGGCCCGCGACCTCGGCGTCCGGCGGGGAATGGCCCTGGGGTCCGCCCACCGGCTCGCTCCTGAGGCGACCTTCCTCGATCCGGATCTCGCGGCGGACGCGGCCACGATCGAGCGGGCACTGGCGGCACTCGCCGCGTTCAGCCCGGGGGTCGCCGGGATGACCGATCCGGCCGACCCGGCCTTCGGGCTGCTGGAGGTCCAGGTCGACGGGCTCGAGCGACTGTGGGGCCCCGAGCCGGTCCTCGTCGAGCGGATCGTCGCCGCACTCGGGCCGATCCTGCCCGGGCCGCCCCGGGTCGGGATCGCCGGGACGCGCTTCGCGGCCACCACCGCGGCCGGAGCGGCGGAGGCGCCCGGTCGGCCGTGGATCGTCGAGCCCGGGGGCGAGGTCGTCTTCCTTGGCCCGCTGCCGGCGACGCTGCTCACCCCCGACCCCGATGTCCGGGCTCGGCTCAGCCGGTTTGGACTGCGCCGGATCGAGGCGGTCGCCCGGCTGCCGCGCTCGGCGCTGGTCGCTCGCTTCGGGGCGGAGGGTGAGCGAGTCCACGCCCGGGCGAACGGCCAGGAGATCGCGGCGTTCCGACCCCACCGGACCCCCGAGCGACTGGTCCTGGGTCTCGGTCTCGAGCCGCCGATCGAGGATCTCGAGCCGCTCCGCTTCGTGCTCCACCGGTTGGCCGGAGCGCTCGCCGACCAGCTGCTGGCCCGGGGAGCCGCGGCCGGCCGAGTCGAGCTTCGGTTGGTTCTCGATCCCGCCTTCGCCCGGCGCGGGACACCGACCGGGCTGGTCATCGAGCAGCGCTTTCCGGAGCCGACCGCGGAGGGCGAGGCCATCGAGCGGCTCCTCCTCGTCCGGCTCGAGCGGGAGCCACCACCTGCCGCGGTCGCCCGGCTCGAGCTCGAGCTGACCGAGGTCGCTCCGGCGGTCGGCCAGCAACTCGGCCTGTTCGTGCCCCAGGCGGCCCGCGCGGCTCGGCTGGGGTGGCAGCTCGCCCGGCTCGCCCTTGCCTTCGGCGAGGATCGGATCGGGCGGGTCGAGCTGGTCGACCCGGAGGCGCCCCTGGCGGAAGCGCGCTGGCGTCGGCTGCCGATCGGCTCCGGCTCTGAGGGCGGGTTCCGGCCGCTCGTCCCCGAGGTCGGGCGGTGACCCGGCTGCTCCGCGAGCATCCGTCGATCGCTGTCGAGCTCGACGACGCCGGTCGCCTGGTGGCCGTTCGCTGGGCCGGTCGACGCGAGCCGGTCGAGGTCTGCAACCGCTGGCGGATCGACGAAGGCTGGTGGCGCGAGCCGATCGCGCGCGACTACTTCAAGGTCGTGGGGTCACGCTGGCTGGCCCTGGTCTACCTCGACCGGCTCGACGGGACCTGGCACCTCGAACGGATCTACGACTGACCGCCAACGGCGACACGCGCCCCGGGTTGGCCCGGCTCAGCGGAAGGGGCAGTCGGCGGCGAACAGGATGCTGATCAGGGTATGGCTGCCGCGCGGGCCGATCGAAGCCTGGACCCGGCAGGCCGGCTCGAGCCCGACCGCGTCGATGACCGTGCTGCCGTCCTCCATCGGCCCGGCCAGCGCCTCGATGGAGTAGCCCGCCGCGCCCAGGGCCTGGCGATACCAGTCGACGACCGTGGCGACGTCGGCCGGGACGGCCAGGACCGCCGACGCCGGACCCGCGCCCCCGTCAGCCGGCTCGGCCCCCGGGTAGGTCGGGAACGTCGCGGGCAGCGCGTCCCAGATCCGGCCCCAGGCCGTCTTCGTCGTGGTTGGTGGCGACGCGACCGCGCTACCGCCGGGTGTCGGGGTCACGGGCCCCGGACGCTCGCTGCGCGTCGCCGCGCTCGAGCCGGCCGCGGACGCCGTTGCCGTGCCGCCGGTCGGCGTGCCGCTCGCGCCCCCTCCGGAACCGACGCAACCGGCCAGGGCGACGGCAACTCCGAGGAAGAGTGCCGCGGCGGCAGGCAGGCTGGCGGCGGGACGGGTCATCAACGGTCGAACCCTCCGATCGGTTCGGCCCGACTCTAGCGGACATGCCGGGGCCCCGCCGCGATGCGACGGGGCCCCTCTGATCGTCCGCCCGCTCACCGGGCCGACGATCGGGTCGTCGGGCCGACCAACGAGGTCGACCGACGCCGTTACCTCGGCGCGCGCCCCCAGACGCACAGCCATCAGGTGACGGGGCTCAGACGCCGCTGAGCAGCCCGGTGTTTCGTGGCTCTTGCCGACGACCGAGAGGGCGTCAGTAGGGTTGCCTGAAGGTGTCCGTCGGAGACTTCCAGATGCCGGCGCTGGTCACGAACTGGACCTTGAGCCGATAGGTCCCCGGGCGCAGGCCGGCCGGCGTTCCGATGACCGTGGTCGTGGTCAGCTTCCTGGTCCTGCCGGGATAGATCGTGACCGTCAACGAGCCCTTCTTGACCAGCCGCCCGCGCGGGTCGTAGATCCGCCAGACGATGCTGCCCCGTTGGGGGATGTTGCCGGTGTTCTTGACTCGCTCGACGTGGGTCACCCTGACCGAGCCGGCCGAGCGGGTGACCTTGGTGGCCACGGCGCCGACGGTGGCGCGCTGGGTGGGGTTGTAGAACTTGGCCCGCAGGACGTCGTACAGCTGGGTGTAGCCGCGGTCGTTGTCGAGGGTCCAGATGCCGACCCCGGCCAGGCCGGTCGCGATCGCGTAGTCGTACTTCGCGGCCGCGCTGAGCTCGTCCTCGAAATACACCTGGCGGAAGGTCAGCTTGTCCGGGTCCCAATAGGTGAAGTAGGCGCTGCCCTCGGCCAGGTCGTGCTGAAGCTCGACCTCGGGATGGGCGGCCAGGAAGTTCTTGGCCGAGAAGTAGGACACGCTCCACACCCCGCCCCACTTGGCGGTGGGCTTCCTGACGGTGGCATTGGGGGCCTCGCTGGTCACCGGCCAGTCGTAGCCGTAGTAGGGCACACCCAGGATCAGCTTCGACGCCGGCACCTTCTTGAGGTAGCGCGCGATGTGGAGCTTCACCGTCCGCGCGGTGTTGTCGAGGGGGGCGATCGCACCGGTCACCGTCGATCCCGACCAGCGGTAGTTGTAGGTCATCACCAGCATCTGGTCCACGATCGGCTCGATCCCGTCGATCAGGGTGTACGGCGCTCCGGCTGAGGTCGCGGCGACCAGCTTGGAGCCCGGGATCTGCTTGCGCATCGCCGCCTTGAACTTGGCCAGGAACCGGGCGTAGTCGAGGGACAGCCCCTGGGGCATCGGCTCGAAATCGAAGTTGGCCCCGTCGGCCGAGCGCCGCTCCATCAGGGCCAGGGCCTGCTTGATGAAGCGCGACTGAGCAGCCTTGCTGTGGAGGAAGGCCTTCATCTTGGCGAGCGTGCCCGAGTCGAAGAGCTGGAACGTCGGTACGACCCGGACGCCCTTGGCATGGGCGGCGTTGGTCACCGCGACCGCGTCGTCCGACACATAGGCCTTGTAGCCTCGCCAGGCGGTGTCGATGTTGCCGTCCTTCTTGATTCCCAGGCCGAAGAAGGCGACCGTGGAGAGAAGGTTGTAGTCGAGCCGGCCGGCGGTCCCGGAATCCAGGCGCCAGTAGGGCAGATAGCCGTAGACCTGTTTCTGGAGCGGGGCGATGCCCTTGACCCGCGGCTGAATGCCCGGATCCGCTGCGCGCGCAACCGGCGCTGCGAGTGGACCGGGGGCCAGCGAGGTGATGACGAGGAGGGCGGACGCGCACACGGCGGCGACAAGGGCTGTCATCCGGCCGGTGGGTCGCGACCCCGGGGCGGAGAGGTCGTGCATGGAGATACTCAACGCCACCGTACCACGGATGACCAGCCGTACCTTGGGGCCAGCAGCGGGGGTTCCATCGGACGGACCGTCCGGCTCGGCGCCGGTCCCGTTGGTGGATGCCGGCCGCAGTCGGGTTGTCCATACAGAACAGATGTTCTACCATCATTGGCCTGGCCCCCGTTCTGTCCCAGGAACCCTGAGATGCCCGGCCCATCGACTCTTCCGCGACCCTACGCCGAGCTCCACTGCCACACCAACTTCTCGTTCCTGGACGGCGCCTCGGCGGCCGATGAGCTCGTCGATCGGGCCGTCGAGCTGGGGCTCTCCGGGCTGGCCGTCACCGACCACCAGGGTCTCTACGGGGTGGTCCGATTCGCAAGCGCCGCGCGCGAGGCGGGGATCCATCCGGTCGTCGGCCTCGAGCTGGAGCTGCTCGACGCGTTCGCCCCGGATCCGGCCGGGATCGTCGTGCCGGCTCGTCGACCCGTCCGGCGGGGTGGCCAACGGCCACCGCTGGGCGGGGGCAACTCGCTGGCCTGGGGCAGCCCGCAGGGTGGTGGCGGTTCGCTGGACGGGGCTTCGCCGACCGAGGGAGCCCCGCTCCGGCCCCGACCCGATCGGGCACGTCTGCCCGGCCACCGGGCCTCCGTCAAGGAGGATCTCCGCGGGGTCGGCGAAGGGTCGCGCGGGCCGCATCTCATCCTGCTGGCTCGTAACCGGGCCGGCTATCGCAGCCTGTGCCGACTCGTCAGCCGAGCCAACCTGGCCGGCACGAAGGGCGTCCCCCGGTTCAACCAGGCACTCCTGGCCGAGCACACCGAGGGGCTCGTCGCGCTGTCCGGCTGTCGCGACGGGGAGATCGCCCGGCGGCTGAGGGTCGGCGATCGCGCAGGCGCGCGGCTCGTCGCCGAGGGCTACGCCAGGATGTTCGGCTCGAGCGGCGGGGTATCGGGCGGTCGGCGGCCGTCGGGTGTGGCCGCGGCCGGTTTCGTCCTGGAGCTCGAGCATCACCTCCTGCCCGACGACGACTGGCTGGTGGCCGAAACCGCTCGACTGGCCGAGGAGCTCGGCCTGCCGGTCGTGGTCACCAACGACGTCCATTACGCCCTGCCCGAGGGTCGCGAGCTCCAGGACGTCGTCACGGCGATCCGCCATGGCCGAGCCGTGGGGACGCTGGCCGATCTCCGCCGACCCGACGGAGAGTCATACCTGAAGTCCGCGGCCGAGCTCGCCGCGCTTCCACCGGGCGATGTCGCGACGGCTGCCGACGATCCGCGGACGAGCCGGTCATGGGCGGAAGGGCTGGGCAACGCCGGCGAGCTTGCCGCCGCCTGCGAGGTCGACCTGGGCTTCGAGGCCTACCGCTTCCCGGGCTTCGCGGTGCCCAACGGGGAGACGCCCTTCTCGTACCTCGCTGAGCTCTGCCACGAGGGGGCCCGGCGGCGCTACCACCCGATGACCTCGGACGTCGTTCGCCAGCTCGCTCACGAGCTCGAGGTCATCGAGCGGACCAGCCTCGCCGAGTTCTTCCTCATCTGCTGGGACCTGATGCGTTTCGCCAAGTCGCGCGGGATCCCCGCCCAGGGTCGGGGCAGCGCGGCCGACTCGATCGTGGCCTACGTGCTGGGCATCACCCGGGTCGATCCGATCCGCCACAACCTCCTGTTCGAGCGGTTCATCAACGAGGGTCGGACGACCTACCCGGACGTCGACATCGATTTCTCGTCGGAGCGGCGGGAGGAGGTCATCCAGTACGTGTACGAGCGCTATGGCCCGGAGCACACCGGGATGGTCTGCAACGTGGTCACCTACCGGGCGCGCTCGGTCGTGCGCGAGGTCGGGGTCGCGCTGGGGTTCCCGCGGCCGCTGGTCGACCGGGTCGCGAAGGCGCTCGAGACGTACGACTCGGTGATGGTTCGCCGGGATCTCGAGGCGGACGGTGGCTTCGCCGAGTTCTTCCGGCGACCGGGCGCCGACGACGCGGCCACCTCGCCAGGCGCGCTGGGGGTGGATCCCGGCGCGGTCCTCGCGCTGACCGGAGACCGCGGCTTCACCGACCGGATGGGTCAGCTCAACCATGCCCGTGGCGGCCGCATCCGGACCGCCGGCTCGGGCGAGCGCGGCGACGGGAGGTTGCCCCGGCCGGAGGACGAGCGGCGACTGGCGGCCCTGCCCGGTGCGGCGGCCCTGCTCGATGCGGCGCCTCTGCTCGATGCGGCGCCTCTGCCCGGTGCGGCGGCTGGGGCCGGCGCCTCGGCCGTGCTCGATGCGGCGGCCGTGCCTGGGGCGGCGGCCGTGCCCGATGCGGCGGCCGGAGCCGACCTCAGTTTTCGCCAGATATCAACAGCAGTAGTACTAAGTGACGGCGCGACGGTGGCGGAGCTCGCAGCTCCTCCCGGTCGATCGGAATCGAGCGTGGATGGGGCGTCGGACGGAGCCCGGTGCTCCACCGAGGAGGTGGCCGCCTCACTTAACACCACACCGATTGCTATCTGGCGAAAACGCGTCCTGCCCGGCGAGGCGGCCGTGCCCGGGGCGTCGGCTGGGGCCGGGGCGGCGGCTGGGGCCGGGGCCTCGGCCGTGCCTGGCGAGGCGGCCGTGCCCGGGGCGGCGGCTGGGGCCGCGGTCCTGCCCGGTGCCGCGCCCCTGCCCGGTGCGGCGGCCGTGCCGGGTGTGGCAAGTGCCGCCGACACGGCGACGATCACCGCTGTCCAGAGGTCTCGAATATCACCACCACGCTTAGCCGATGCGCTTCGGGGTCATTCCGGCGATTCGGACCAGGAGATCCCGCCGCTGAGCGTGCTCGCTGAGCACGGGGGGATCACCGGGGAGTGGTCAGGTACGGCCTCGACGCCGCAGTCACCTTCGCCATACGGACCTGCTAGCAATGCTGGTGATATCCGGGCAGGGAATGGGATCGACCCGGGGTCTGGCTCCTGGCCCACGGCCGCCGGCTCGCGACCGTCGATCCGGGCCGGCGGACCGGGTGACGACGAGGGCGGCCCCGGCGACAGTCCGGCGAGCGTGGCCTGGCTCAGGGCCGGTCGCGGAACGGGTTACTCGCCGACATCGAGCCGAGGACCGGGGCCGGACCTGCCCACGGAACGTGGCACGGCCTTCGGTCCCGGGGCCGGGCGGCCCCGCCGGAACGACGGGCCGCCGGGCACGATCGACGGCCGAACAATCGACCCGGAGTCGGGCGTGCTCCTCCCGCCGGAACGGCGGGTGGACCGGCTCGGGCGGCCGCTCTATTGGGATACCGGGGCGCCCGGAGCGGCGACGCGCGCCGCCGAGCCGGCACGGAACGATGAGCCGGCACGGAACGATGAGCCGGCACGGAACAGGGACCGCGACACGCCTCACTCGAGCGTTGCCCGGTTCGAGCCGCAGGTCTCGGCCCAGCCCCGTGGCGGCAGCCTCGTGGGCCTGTCGGACTGGGAACGCTGGCTCGAGCTGTGCGCCCGGATGGACGGCTTTCCGCGCCACCTCAGCATCCACAGCGGCGGGATGCTCATCACCGCCGCCCCGCTCATCGACATCGCTCCACTCGAGCGGGCGACGATGAAGGACCGAGTCGTGGTCCAGTACGACAAGCGCGACGTCGAGACGCTCAAGCTGATCAAGCTCGACCTGCTCGGTCTGGGGATGCTCGCCGCGATCGACGAGACCCTCCAGCGGATCGAGCACGACTGCGCCACCTGCCTCGACCTCGACCGGCTGCCCGAGGAGATCCCCGAGGTCTTCGCGATGCTCCAGGCGGCCGACACCGTGGGCGTCTTCCAGGTCGAGAGCCGGGCTCAGATGCAGACCCTTCCGAAGAGTCGCCCGGCCAGTCTCGACGATCTCGTGGTGGAGGTCGCGATCATCCGGCCCGGCCCGATCCAGGGCAACGCGGTCCATCCCTACCTGCGTCGGAAGCAGGGTCTCGAGCCGGTGACCTACCTCCACCCCAGCCTCGAACCGGTTCTCCGCGACAGTCTCGGGGTCATCCTCTACCAGGAGCAGGTCATGCGGGTGGCCATCGAGGTGGCCGGTTTCTCGCCGGCCGAGTCGGACGGATTCCGCCGGGCGATGGGCACCTGGCGATCCAGTCGCGAGATGGAGAAGCTCCATCGCCGCTTCGTCGAGGGCTGCCTCCGCCAGCCGGGCATGGACGAGCCGACCGCTGAGGAGCTCTTCCGCCAGGTCGCCGCGTTCGCCAGCTTTGGCTTCGCAAAGAGCCACGCCGCGGCCTTCGCCCGGACCGCCTACGAGTCGTCGTTCCTCAAGCTGTTCTACCCGGCCCAGTTCCTGGCCGGTCTGATCAACGCCCAGCCGATGGGCTTCTACCCGGTCGAGGTCCTGGTCAACGACGCCAAGCGCCATGGCGTCGCCGTTCTGCCGGTCGACGTCAATGCCAGTGCCTACCGGACGACGACCGAGTGGGTCGGAGTCGACCCCGCGCCGCTCCCGCCGGATGCCGGGATCGACCGCCGGCCCGAGCCCATCCGCTCGCCGGCCTGCGTCCTCCCGTCGGACGAGGCTCGGGGGCGATGGTCCGCCGAGAGCGCCATCGGCTGGGGTGTCCGGCTCGGGTTGGGCCTGGTCAAGGGCATCGGCGAGGACCACGAGGAACGGCTCGATACGGAGCTTGCTGCCGGCCCATACCGGAGCCTGGCCGATGTCGTGGAGCGGACCGGCCTGCCCGAGGAGGTCATCGAGCGGCTGATCCGGGTCGGTGGCCTGGACACGCTGGGGCGGCCCCGGCGCGAGCTCCTGTGGCAGCTCCGCGAGGTCATGGGCGCGAATGGCGGCCGGATCGACGGCCGGACCACGCACACGGCCGCGCGAGCCTCGAAACGTGCCGCGGGACGACCGATCGACCTGCGTCTTCCGGCAACCCCGGCCCCCGAGCTCCCGCCGATGGGCGAGACCGAACGGCTTGGCGACGCCTACGCGGTCATCTCACTCGACGCCCGTCGCCAGGTCATCGAGCTGTTCCGGGAATCCCTCGAACGGCTCGGGGCTGTTCGAAACTCGGCGCTGAACGAGCACCGCCCGGGTCCGGTCCGGATCGGCGGGCTGGTCGTTACCCGCCAGCATCCGATGACCGCCAAGGGGACGGTCTTCCTGGCTCTCGAAGACGAGACCGGGATGGTCAACGTCACGCTGTGGCCGGACGTCTGGGCCCGCCTGCGAGGAGTGGTCCGGCGACACGCTCTGCTGCTCGTCGACGGGACGCTCCAGCGCGACGGCGAAGTCGTCAACATCATCGCCCAGCAGATCCAGCCACTGCCCGAGGCCACGGCCGAAGTCGGTGGGCCAGCTCGGCCGCCCGGCATTCGCCAGCTTGGCTGGGCGGGCATGCGCCGGATGGGCTAGCGGCGAGCCGCCGCCTTCGCGCCCTTGCCCGACGGTTGCGGGCGCCGCGTCGCACCGGGGCCCGCCCGGCGAAGGAACCGCCGATAGAAGCCCGCGAACGCCGCGATCGCCAGGTTTCCGACCGGCGAGATCCCGATGGCCGCAAGGATGTAGCTGGAGCGCGTGGCCGGATCAAGCGTTGCGGTCACCCCGTGATCGAGGAGCATGAAGACCGTGAAGGATGCCGCGCACACCAGGCCGACTAGGAAGCCCGCCATGTAGCTCATCCGACTCGCGAGCATGCCGGCCAGGAACGCGGCGCCCATCTGGGGTGGCGGGTAGACGAAAATCTGGAAGGCGAAATTCGACATCCCCGACGGCGTCACCGAGTACCAGACCGTCGCGGCGACGACGAGCAGGCTGGGCAGCCAGACGGCCGGAGTCTTGGTGATCAGCCACGGGATCTGGCGGATGTCGCCCCGCAGATCGAGCGGTCGCAGCGATCCCCTGAACGCATCGAGGATCCCGGGGCGTGCGGTCGGATCGCCGGCCTTTGCGGAGCCGCCGGCCTTCGAGGTCGCCGCGCCACCCGAGCCAACGTCGGCCGAGCCGGAGGCGTCGTCACTCGTCTGGGCCTCGGCAACGACTTGCCGGGCGCGGCGGCGCGCCTCGGAGCGGTCGGTTCTCTTGGCGCGGGCCACGGTGCCTCCTGGTCCTCGGCTGCGTCGCCAGCGACGCGGGGTTGGTGAAGGTGCGCTGGTCGGATGTGGGCCAGCCCGGACATCGTAGACGAAGGGACCGGATAAGCGCGAGATACGTGGCCGGTGAGCGGCCGGTGAGCCCGCCCTGCTACAACGGCAGTCCGCCATCCACTCATCCCCGCCGGGAGGTCGTCGATGGCTCGCGCCCGGCGGGCAGCGATTGCTGCCCTGGTCCTCATCGTATCCCTCGGCGCGGTCGCCGCCGGGGCCCCGCCTGATCGAAGAGTGGCGATGACGGTCGCCATGCCCCGTCCGCTGGCAGTCGTGCCCTGGCCGGCCGCGCCGGCCGTGGTGGTTGCCGAGGTTGTCACCGGCGGCGGAAGCGCCTCCGACGAGTATGTCGAGCTGACGAACCGCTCCTCGGCCACCGTCGACCTGGCCGGTCAGGAGCTCGTCTATGTGACCTCGACCGGGACGACCGTGACGCGCAAGGCCAGCTGGCCCGCCGCGCGGCCGCTCGACCCTGGTCAGCACCTGCTCGTGGCCAACGTCAGCGGGATCTTTGCGACGTCGGCCGACGCCACCTACAGCGGCGGCCTGTCGGCGACGGGCGGGGCGCTCGCCGTGCGCCCGATTGGGGGCAGTGCGACGGATGCGGTTGGCTGGGGCGACGCGACCAATTCCTTCGTCGAGGGCAGCGCGGCACCCGCACCGCCGGCGGGGTCGAGCATCGAGCGCCGACCGGGAGGATCCGGTGGCAACGTTACCGACACCAACGACAACGCGCTCGACTGGACGGTCGTCGCGTCGCCCCAGGCCCAGAACCTGGCAGCTCCGCCCGTTCCCGGCCCGGGTGGCCCGACTCCCTCGCCCACACCGACTCCGACCGCGGCCTCCCCGACGCCGACACCGGCGCCGACGGTCTCGCCCACCTCGACGCCAACCCCGACGAACACGCCCACGCCGAGCCCAACCCCGACACCCACGCCCACGCCCACGTCCCCGCCGACCCCGACGCCGACACCCGCACCGACCCCGACCCCAACGCCGAGCCCGACCCCGACACCCGCACCGACCCCGACCCCAACGCCGAGCCCGACACCGACCCCGACGCCAAGCCCGACGCGGACGCCCGCGCCGACACCCGCACCGACCCCGACCCCGACCCCGAGCCCGACCCCAACGCCGAGCCCGACGCCGACGCCGAGCCCCATCGCGATCGCCGCCGCCCGCGTCCTGCCCGACGGGCAGGTGGCCCTGGTCGAGGGCATGGTCACGTCCCCACTGGGGACGCTCGAAGCCGGCCGGTCGGGCTTCCTCCAGGACGGGACCGGGGGCATCGCCATCTATCTCGACGCCGCCGGCCTCGTCGTCCCGAGCGGCACGCTCGTCCGCGCCGAGGGGGTTGTCGATGACCGCTGTGCGCAACGCACGCTGAGAGTCGCCACCGCCGACCTGATCGAGCTCGGGCGGGCGTCGTTGCCCGACGCGCTTGCCCTTTCGACGGGATCGGCCGCCGAGCCGACCGAGGGCCGGCGTATCTCCGTCGTCGGTTCCATCGTCGAGTCGCCCACGGAGTTCGCCGACGGGCTCGGCCTGCTGGTCGACGACGGCAGCGGTCCCCTGCGCGCCATCGTGGCTCCGGCCGCACTCGGTGCTGCACGCCCCATTCGGGGTGACCTCGTCAGCGTCAGCGGCCCACTCGGCCAGCACGACTCATCCGGAACTGGGATCCAGGGCTATCGAATCCTCGTGACGAACCCGGGCGAGCTCGTGGTCATCCCCGCGCCGACACCGACGCCAACGCCGACACTGACGCCTACGCCCGCCCCGATCCCCGAACCGACACCAACAGTCGACCCCACGCAACCACCCAGTCCGAGCCCATCGGACGGGCCGACCGCCAGCCCCGCGCCGACCCTCGGGCCCAGCCCGACTCCCGGTCCGACACCCACGAGCCCTCCGTCTCCAAGCCCGACGCCAGCACCGAGCTATCTACCCATCGCAACGATCCGGGGACTGGCGGTCGGGACCTCGGTGACCCTCCAGGGCGTGGTGACCGCGGAGCGGGGCCGCGCCGGGGGTGCCGTCCTCATCGTGCTCGGAGACGCGACGGGCGGTCTCTTCGTTCGGTTGCCCGAGGGCAGCACGGGCCCCGCGCGCGGCACGCTCGTGGTGGCCACTGGCAAGCTGGCCGACCCGTATGGCCAGCTCGAGCTCCGGACGGGTGCCGGCGGCATCGTTCCGATATCGGCCTCCGCCGCACTACCGCCGGCGAGCGCCACCGAGGCCCTCGGCCTGGGCGAGGGCACCGAAGGCCGCCTGGCGGCGATCACGGGAACCATCGAGCACAACCCGACCAAGACGAGCGGTGGCGGTCTCGCCGCGATCCTGGTGGACGATGCCGGAGGTCGGGCCTGGATCCTCACCGCCGGTCCGTCTGGGGTCGTGGCGGGGGATCTGCTGGCTGGCCAGCGCTACGTCCTGACCGGCATCGTCGGTCAACGCGCGTCGCACAAGGGCGCTCTGGATGGCTACCGGCTGTGGGCTCGCGATCGGGCCGACATTGTCCGCCTCGGCAACCCAGGCCCCGGCCCGTCCGCTGGTCCGAGCTCATCGCCGACGCCCAGCGATGGGACACCGCCGGTCGTGTCGATCGCCCGGGCGCTCGGCCTCGGCGGCCGAAAGGTCTCGGTCGAGGGCATCGTCACGATCCCTGCACGACTGCTCGATTCGAGCGGCCGGCGGATCGTCATCCAGGACGCCACGGCGGCCATCGAGGTCCGCGTGCCCAGCGGCACCGCCGCGCCGACGCCAGGTCGCCGGATCCGGGTGGTGGGCGAGGTCGGGCGGGCCTATGAGGCACCGCGGATCCTGGCCAAGACCATCGTCGACCTCGGCGTCGGTGCGATGCCCGTGCCGAGGGCGCTGAGCGCACTGCCGACCCTCGCACTCGAGTGGCGGCTGGTGCGGGTCGTCGGGACGGTCCTGGAGGTCCGTCGCCTGGGCGATCGCTGGCGCGCCGAGCTGCGCGTCGGTTCCAGTCGCGTCCCGATCGTCGGCCTGCCCGGCGCCGCGATCCCATCGACGGCCCTGGTCCAGGGGCGGCGGGCGACGGTCGTGGGCATCGTCCGGCGACCCTATCCCGGGGCCGCCGACCGGCGCTTTGCCGTGGAGCCGCGCTCGCGCTCGGACGTTGCCGTCGGGCGGACCGACGCCGATGGACCGCCACCCGCCGGGAGCACGAGCGGCGGCACCAGCGGAGGCGGCGCCAACCCGGGCCGCCCGGTGGCGGGTCCTCCGACCGGGGACGCAGCTTCCACGGCCGCACCTAAAGCCGAACTGAGCGGTCTGATTGATCGCCTCGGCGACCGCGTGCGGGTCGGCGGCCTCGTGGTCGAGCTTGTCCCGGACGGGTTCACGCTCGACGACGGCAGCGCGACCGGTCGGATCGTGTTGAGCGGTGAGGCGGCCCAATTCCTGGGTCTGATCGAGCCCGGCGACGCGGTCGAGGCGACCGGGCGGGTCGAGGCCGGTGTCGAGGTCGACGGGCCCCAAGTGGTCGTGGAGCGCGCCGCCGACCTGGTTCGTGCGGGCGATCTCGGTGCTGCGACCCCCGCAGGCCCTTCGAGCGAGACCACGCCCGCTTCGAACGGCGTTCCGGGTGGCGGCGGACCGCCCGGAGGGGTCGCCCGCGAGGCCGGCCTCGGCGGCCTGCCCGACCCGACGGTGCTCGGAGCCGGCTGGATCGGCCTGATGACGGCGGTCTCATTGGCCGTCACGCTCATCCGCAGGCGCCGTGTGCGCCGGGTGCTCCAGGCCAGGATCGAGGCCCGGATGGCCGCGCTGGGCGGGCCGCCGAGCGTGCCCCGAGCGTGACTCACGCTCAAACCAACTTGACGCTCGCGAGAACGCACGACTATGCTCGGCCGAGTTTCGCGCCAGCGGAGCGCTTCAGAGGAGCGAGGGACGGTCTTGCCGAACGCGGACCACCGCGTCGCACTCCCGGTCGGAGAACGGCAGTACCACATCTCACTCGGCCCCGGCGACTTGGCCGAGTACATCCTCCTCCCCGGTGACCCTGACCGGACCGCCCGGATCGCCGCTCGTCTCGACTCGATCGAGCTCGAACGGCGCAACCGGGAGTTCGCGACGGTTACCGGCATGTATCGCGGCGAACGGGTATCCGTTGTGTCGACCGGGATCGGCACTGACAACGTCGAGATCGTGGTGGCGGAGATCCTGGCGATCACGGAACGTCCGACCTTCATCCGGGTCGGTTCCTGTGGCACGCTCCAGCCGGAGATCGGCCTCGGGGACCTGATCATCTCGAGCGGAGCGGTCCGTCTCGAGGCGACCACGAGCTTCTTCGTCCACGACGGGTATCCAGCGATCGCCGATTACGAAGCGATCGTCGCCCTCGTCGAGGCCGCGGCGGAGCTCGGGCACCGAGCACACGTCGGGGTGACGGCCACGGCGCCGGGGTTTTTCGGAGCGCAAGGGCGCCCGATCCCCCAGCTCCCCATCCGCTACCCTGACCTCGCCGAGGAGATGGCGCGCCAGCGCGTCCTCAACTTCGAGATGGAGGCATCGGCGTTACTCGTCCTGGCCCACCTGGCCGGTTGTCGAGCAGGAGTCGTCTGCGCGGTCTACGCGCAGCGGACCACCGGCGACTTCGTGGTCGGACAAGCCAAGGACAGCGCAGAGGCGGCCTGCGTCGAGACCGGGCTCGAAGGACTCCGGATCCTCGCCGCAATGGAGCGCCAGAAGCGCGAGGCCCAGACGGACCGCTGGCGGCCGTCACTCTGGAAGAGATCGTGACAAGCGGATGCGGGGCGTTCGTCCCGTGACGCCACGCTGAATCGAGGAGGACATCCACCCATGGCCGAGGCCTACTGCGTCAAGGACAAGATGAAGGTCGAAGTCCAGAACCCGCAGCGGATCACCATGAAGAATGGCAAGCCCGCCCTCTCAGGAACCTGCCCCAAGTGTGGTGGCAAGGTCTTCAGGATCGGCGGCTGACCGCCCAAGACCCCTGAATCAGGTCGACCCCCGCCGGCAACGGCGGGGGTCGCCGATTCCGGGCGCCTTCAACGGGGCCGCGCCGACGCGCCGGCACGCCCGGAAATCGACTCGGCCATCCGCTTGCTAGGATCGTGACGTGCCCGGATCGTCGCCCATCCTCGCCCTCGACCTCGGCGCCAGCCGGATCCGGGCCGGCGTGGTCCGACCGAATGGGACGATCGTGGTCCGCGCCGACGGATCGACACGTGCCGCCGATGGGCCGGCCGCGGTCATCTCCGACGCCATCGCCCTCCTCGAACGGGTGCGCGCACAGGCGCCGAGCGCGATCCGGGCCAAGATCGACGCCCTGGGGATCAGCGCCCTCGGTCCGCTGGACCCTGCGACGGGACACCTCCGCCAGCCGCCCAACCTGCCCCGGACCTTCTACGATGTGCCCCTCAGCAGGCCGCTGGGCGAGGCCCTGGGGTTGCCCACCGCGATCGACCGCGACACGCATGTTGCCGCGCTCGGCGAGGCGACGTTCGGGGCCG
Organism: Chloroflexota bacterium; assembly: GCA_034666965.1. Lineage (GTDB taxonomy): Bacteria > Chloroflexota > Limnocylindria > Limnocylindrales > CSP1-4 > Chersky-267. The sequence continues at coordinate 18,668 of JAXDKT010000052.1, forward strand.
CTCGGGGCGCCGTCGACTTCCTGTATCTGACCGTGTCGACCGGGATCGGCGGGGCCATCGTGGCCGACGGCCGGCTGGTCGCCGGCCGAGCCGGCGTCGGCGGAGAGCTCGGACACCTGCCGATCGACCTGGACGGTCCGCCCTGCGGCTGCGGGGCTCGCGGCCACCTCGAGGCGATCGCATCAGGTGCCGGAATCGCGCGGGCGGCCAGCGCGGCGATCGAGGCCGGCCGTGCCCCCGGACTGCGCGCGCTCCTCGATCGACTCGCGCCCGAGGCGCTCACCGCCCGGGACGTGGCCGCGGCCGAGGATGGGGGCGACCCCAGCGCGCACGAGATCATGGAGCGCGCTCGGGCCGCCTTCGCCGCCGCCGCGGTCGGTCTGGTCGACATGTTCGCGCCGGAGCTCATCGTCGTCGGCGGCAGCATCGCCCGGGCCCAGGGGGATCGCCTCCTCGGTCCGGCGCGGACGGCCGTGCGCGAGCTCGCCTTTCCGATGGCCGCGGCACGGGTCAGGATCGTGGAGGCCAGGCTCGGCGACGACGTCGGCCTGGTCGGGGCCGTGCCGCTCGTGGCCGCCCGTCTGGCAGGCTGATCGGACGCGCCAGGGCCGGCGGGCGCCAGCGCATGGCCGGATGAGGCCATCCCGTCGTACGATTGGGGCGTCGGCACGGAACGACCGCGGCGGGATGTCACCCGCTCGGCAGACCGCGGCCGCACCCCATTGCACGTTCCACGAACGCTGATCCGCCCCTGAGCGGGGCGGCGGGGAGAGGGAGGACCGCCACCATGACCGTTCGCGTCGGGATCAACGGTTTCGGCCGGATTGGCCGCCAGTCGCTGAAGGCGCTCATCGAGCGCGCGCCCGAGGTCGAGATCGTCGCCGTCAACGACCTGGTCGAGACCGAGCTCAACGCGCTGCTGTTCAAGCACGACTCGACCTACGGCGCCTATCCGGGGACGGTCGATCACACCGACAGCTCGCTGATCATCGATGGGCGCGAGATCAAGGTCCTCAAGGAGCGCGACCCGGCGACGCTGCCGTGGGGCGACCTGGGTGTCGACATCGTGCTGGAGTCGACCGGGATCTTCACTGACGCGGACAAGGCGCGGGCGCATCTGGACGCCGGCGCGCGCAAGGTGATCATCAGCGCCCCGGCCAAGGGCGAGGACATCACGATCGTCCTGGGCGTGAACGAGGAGCGCTACGACCCGGCCACCCACCACATCGTGAGCAACGCGAGCTGTACCACCAACTGCCTGGCGCCAGCGGCCAAGGTCGTCCACGACGGCTGGACCATCGAGCGCGGTCTGATGAACACGATCCACTCGTACACCAACGACCAGCGCATCCTCGACGTCGCCCACAAGGACCCGCGTCGGGCCCGAGCGGCCGGCCAGAACATCATCCCGACGACGACCGGCGCGGCCAAAGCCCTCGCTCTGGTGATCCCCGAACTCAAAGGCAAGTTCGACGGGTTCAGCCTGCGCGTCCCCACGCCGACGGTCAGCGTCGTCGATTTCACGGCTGACCTCGCTCGGCCGACGACGGCCGACGAGATCAACGCGGCCTTCCGAGAGGCGGCCGCCGGCCCGCTCAAGGGGATCCTCGGCGTGAGCGACGAGCCGCTGGTGTCGACCGACTTCCGGGGGGACACCCGCAGCTCGATCATCGACGCCGAATCGACGATGGTCCTGGGCGGGACGATGGTCAAGGTCATCGCCTGGTACGACAACGAGTGGGGCTACAGCTGCCGGGTGGCCGACCTGATCCGCTATGTCGCCGAGCGGATCCCCGCCGGCGTCGCCTGAGCGGAGGACCGCCCCGCCATCATGGACAAGCTGACCATCCGCGACGTGGACGCCTCCGGTAAGCGCGTCTTCGTGCGGGTCGACTTCAACGTTCCGCTGCAGGACGGCAAGGTCACCGACGACTCGCGCATTCGCGCCTCGATCCCGACCATCCGGGCACTCCTCGCTCAGGGGGCTCGGGTCGTCCTGGCCAGCCACCTCGGGCGCCCCGATGGCAAGGTCCAGGACAGCTTGCGCCTGCGGCCGGTTGCCGAGCGCCTGAGCCAGCTCCTCCGGCTCAACGTGCCGGTCACCGGCGACGCTCTCGGCCTGGGCACCGAAGACGCGGTCAAGCGACTCCGCCCGGGCGAGACCCTCCTGCTCGAGAACCTGCGCTTTCACATCGAGGAGGAACGCAACGACCCGGCCTTCGCCCAGGCCCTGGCCAACTACGCCGACCTGTACGTCAACGACGCCTTTGGCACGGCCCATCGGGCACATGCCTCGACCGTGGGCGTCGCCAAGCTGCTGCCGGCCTATGCCGGCTTGCTGATGGAGGCCGAGATCAAGGCCCTGTCGGGCCTGCTCGAGAACCCCGAGCGGCCGTTTGCGGCGGTCGTCGGCGGGGCCAAGGTGTCGGGCAAGATCGAGGTCCTGACCAACCTCATGGACAAGGTCGACGTGGTCGTCGTCGGGGGCGGGATGGCCAACACCTTCCTCGTCGCCCAGGGCAAGTCGGTGGGCAAGAGCCTGGCCGAGTACGACCGGGTGGACGACGCCAAGCGGATCCTGGCGATGGCCGAGGGCAAGGGCGTCCGGATGGTCCTGCCGGTCGACGTCGTGGTGGCCAAGGAGGTCACCCAGGGCACCGAGTACAAGACCCTGCCCGCTGAGAAGATCCCCGCGTCGTGGCACATCGTCGATCTCGGCAAGCAGAGCCAGGCCCTCATGGAGGAAGCCCTCGAGCCGGCCCGGACGGTGTTCTGGAACGGGCCCCTGGGGGTCTTCGAGATTCCCTCGTTCGCGCACGGAACCCGGGCGATGGCCCGCTTCCTGGCCGACAAGGCGGCCGCCGGCGCGACCGTGGTCGTCGGTGGCGGCGATTCGGTCGCGGCCGTCCAGCAGCAGGGTCTGGCCGACCAGATGACCCACATCAGCACCGGCGGCGGTGCCTCCCTGGAGTTCCTCGAGGGACGCGAGCTGCCGGGCATCGCCGTGCTCCAGGATCGCCCCGCCGGATCGGACGCTTCATGACCAGCACGTTCATCGCCTACATCGACGCCCGCGAGATCCTCGACTCGCGCGGCAACCCGACCGTCGAGGTGGATGTCGTCCTCGATGACGGCGCGGTTGGCCGGGCCGCCGTCCCGTCGGGCGCCTCCACGGGCGCCCATGAGGCGGTCGAGCTGCGCGACGGCGATCCGGCTCGCTTCGGCGGGAAGGGCGTGCTGAAAGCCGTCGAGAACGTGATCGAGACGATCGCCCCGGCCCTCGAGGGCGAGGATGCCGCCGACCAGGCGGCGATCGACGCCGCGCTGGTGGCCCTCGACGGCACGCCCAACAAGGCCAACCTCGGCGCCAATGCCATCCTCGGCGTCTCGCTGGCGTGCGCCCACGCGGCCTCGGCCGCCCACGACCTGCCCCTCTATCGCTACCTCGGCGGCGTCGGCGCGACGGTCCTGCCCGTACCCATGTTCAACATCCTCAATGGCGGCAAGCACGCCCAGGGTTCGACCGACTTCCAGGAGTTCATGGTCATGCCGGTCGGCCTGGATACGTACGGCGAGGCGCTCCGCGCCGGCGCCGAGATCTTTGCGACGCTGCGAACGATCCTCCACGACGAAGGGTTCGCGACGGGCCAGGGCGACGAGGGCGGCTTTGCTCCGAGCCTGGGCACGAACCAGGCGGCCGTCGAGGTGGTCCTCCGGGCCATCGAGCGGGCCGGCTACCGACCCGGCGAGGACGTGGCGATCGCCCTCGACCCCGCCGCCAGCGAGCTGGTCGTGGACGGGTCCGGTGGCGACGCCGCGCCGACGCGCTACCGGCTCGAGACCGAGGATCGTACGCTGACGTCCGGGGAGCTGGTCGAGCTGTGGGCTGACTGGGTAGCGCGCTATCCGATCGTCTCGATCGAGGACGGTCTCGCCGAGGACGACTGGGCGGGCTGGACCGCCCTCACCGCCCGCCTCGGCGACCGGGTCCAGCTGGTCGGCGACGACCTGTTCGTGACCGCCACCGAACGGATCGCGCGGGGGATCGAGTCGAATGCCGCCAACGCGGTGCTGATCAAGCTCAACCAGATCGGAACCCTGACCGAGACGCTCGAGGCGATCGCCCTCGCCCGCCGCGCCGGCTGGGCCTCAATCGTCAGCCATCGCTCCGGCGAGACCGAGGACACGACGATCAGCGATCTGGCGGTTGCCACCGGGACCGGCCAGATCAAGACCGGCGCACCCTCGCGCTCGGAACGGGTCGCCAAGTACAACCGGCTGCTCCGGATCGAAGGTGAGCTGGGCGAGACCGCTCGCTATCTCGGCCGGGCCGCACTGGCCGGCCAGGCGTGACGGCCTCGCCCCAGGTCGTCACCCCCGTCGCGCCGCGACGGCCAGGGATCGTCGATCGGGGCGCGATCGCGGCGGGCTGGGTCGGCGTCGGGATGGCCGTGACCATGGCCATCAGCTTCCTGCTGGTCATCCCGATCGAGCCGATCTACTGGCTCCTGGCGTCGCCGGCCGGGCTGCTCATCGGGTATTACGCCAATCAGCGCTCGGCCACGCCTCGTGGCGCCTGGCGACGGATCGTGGCCAACGCCCTGTATGCGGGCGTCGTCACCGGCCTGACCATGGCCCTGGCACTGCTCCTGGTCAAGGGCCTCTTCTTCTTCGCCGACAACGGCTTCCGCGACCCGTCGCAGGGTGGGTCCGTTACCTTGGAGGACAGCGATGGACGGAGGGTCGCCTGCCAGCCCGGGGCGGAATGCGTGATGCAGCGCTATCTGGACGCCGGCCGGGGAGCCGAATTCGCCGCTCAGGGCGTCACCGACGTCAGCTCGTTCACGCGACTGTACTGGCAGCAGCAGCTGGGCACGGCGGGTCTGCTTCTGGGCCTCTCGATCGGGACGTCGGCGCTCGGTGGCGCGATCTACGGCCTGACCCGCCCAAAGACCCCCTAGGGCCGAATCGAAACGCCCCGGTGGTACCGGGGCGTTGTGCTCGTGGCGCCGCCTTGCGAGCCTGGCTCTAACCGTCGGCCTTTTTCGCGGCAGCCTTCTTGGCCGGTGGTTTCGTCTTCGCGGCAGTGGCTCTGCTCGACGGCTTGGCCGTGGCCTTCCCGGCCTTGGCCCTGGCCGGGGCCCTGGTCGCCGTGGCCTCGGATTCGGTGGCTTCGGCCGCCTTGGCCGCGTTCGCCGCGGCGCTCGCGGCAGCCTCGGCTCGGGCGGTCTTGCTCAGTGCGGCGCGGGCCTTGCCGGCCGCCGTCTGGGCGCCCTTGGCCTTGCCCGCCTTGCCCAGGGCGATCCGGGTCTTGGCGGCCTTGGCGGCGGCCGCCTTGCCGGTCGTCTTGGTCACCTTGGCGCTCGTCTGGACATGAGCCCCGCCCAGCGCGGCATTGACCTTCCGGGTCAGCCGGGACTTGCGCCGGGCGGCGGCGTTGGCGTGGATCGCGCCGGCCTTGGCCGCTCGGTCGAGTGCGCTCAGCGCGGACGTCAGCGCCTCGAGCGGATCGCCCTCGAGCGTTCCGGCGGCGACCTTGACGGCCTTGGACACGAGGGTCTTGGCAACGCTGCGCCGGGGCTGGTTGATCTCCGTGCGGCGCTCGGCGGTGCGGACCCGCTTCAGGGCGGACGGCGTCCTGGCGCCGGTCCAGCCTCGGGGCTTGGTGGCCAAGTGGGAACCTCTGCGTGACGTCAGATGGAAGGCGCGGGCGAACCGCCGACGCGGACGGCGATAGTAGCAGAAGGCCCATCCGCGAGCCAGATCGGCGGTCCGCCCGATCGTCTCCTCGGTCAGGCACACTGCCGACATGATCCCGGTGCTCGGCGGCCTTGGTGCCGCGCTGTCATTCGCCGTCTCGGTGCTCGTCTCGGCTCGAGCCAGCCGGCTCATCGGCTCACCCTCGACGGTGGCCGGGGCGATGAGCGTCGGGCTGCTGATCGGGTTGCCGATCGCCCTGCTCACGGCCCCGGTGCCGGACCTCGGTGGGACCACCCTGCTGTGGCTCGTGCTGGCCGGCGCGGGCAATATCGTCGGATTGCTGCTGACCTACGCCGCGTATCGGATCGGCGCCGTCGGGATCATCTCCACGATCGCTTCGACCGAGGGCGCGATCGCGGCCGTGCTGTCCGTCGCCGCCGGCGAGATCCTGGTGCCCGGCGCGGGGATCATCCTGGCCTTCATCGCGACGGGTGTGGTCCTGGCGGCCTCGGCGGGCGGCGAGGAAGAGGGCGTGGTCATCTCGCGCGATCGAGCGCTGCGGGCCGCCGCCCTGAGCCTCGGCGCGGCGGCCTGCTTCGGGGTCGCGCTGTTCGGCTCGGGCCGGGCCGCCGCCGTGCTGCCCGTCGCCTGGGCCATCCTGCCCGCCCGCATCGCGGGCGTGGCGTTCGTCGCCGTGCCCCTGCTGGTCCTCGCCCGCCTCCGGATGACCCGGGCGGCCCTGCCCTATGTGGTCGCGACCGGGATCGTGGAGGTGGTCGGGTTCTGGTCCTTCAGCCTGGGCGCCCGCGAAGGGATTGCCGTCGCCTCGGTCCTGGCCTCGATGTTCGCGCCGATCTCGGCGATCGCCGCGTTCGTGGTCTTCCGCGAGCGGCTCGGCCGGCGGCAGATCGCCGGGATCGCCCTGATCGCCCTCGGTGTCGCCGCGCTTGGCTTCGTCCAGCGCTGACGTCCTGCCGGTTCATCGGCCCTGACCGGCCGTCCGCTACACTCCGGCCGCCGTGAGTATTCCGCAAGACCGCCTGCGCAACTTCAGCATCATTGCCCACATCGATCACGGCAAGTCGACCCTGGCCGACCGGCTGCTCGAGTTCACCCATACGATCGACGCCCGGCAGATGACGAGCCAGGTCCTCGACTCGATGGACCTCGAACGCGAGAAGGGCATCACCATCAAGGCGCGTGCGGTCCGGTTGGACTACCCCGCCCGGGATGGACACACCTACGGCCTCAACCTGATCGACACGCCCGGCCATGTCGACTTCGCCTACGAGGTCAGCCGCAGCCTGCAGGCCTGCGAAGGCGCCATCCTGGTGGTCGATGCGGCGCAGGGGATCGAGGCCCAGACGCTGGCCAACGTCCACCTCGCCCTGCGCGAGAACCTGACGATCATCCCGGTCGTCAACAAGATCGACCTGCCTTCGGCCCAGCCCGATCTGGTCATCGAGGAGCTCGAGAACATCCTGGCGATCCCGCGCGAGGAGGTCATCCTGGCCAGCGCCAAGGAGGGGATCGGGGTCGAGGCCATCCTGGAGGCGATCGTCGAGCGGATTCCGAGCCCCAAGGGCGATCCCGCCGCCCCGCTCCAGGGTCTGATCTTCGACTCCCACTACGACCCGTACAAGGGTGTCGTCGTGTACGTCCGTCTGGCGGCGGGCACGCTCCATGCCCACGACACGATCCGGCTGATGGCGTCAGGGGTCGAGTCGGAGCTGCTCGAGCTTGGCGTCTTCCGGCCGCAGCTCGTCCCGGTCCCGGTCCTGCGCGCCGGTGAGGTCGGTTACGTGGCCACCGGCCTGAAGAGTGTCCGCGACGCCCAGGTCGGCGACACGCTGACGAACGCCCGCGCCCCGGCCAGCTCACCGTTGCCCGGCTACAAGGAAGCCAAGAGCCTGGTCTTCGCCGGGATCTACCCGCTCGGTGGCGAGGACTACCCGCTCCTGCGCGAGGCGCTCGAGAAGCTCCACCTCAACGACGCCAGCTTCACCTACCAGCCCGAAAGCTCGATCGCGCTTGGGTTCGGCTTCCGCTGCGGGTTCCTGGGCCTGCTCCACATGGAGATCGTCCAGGAGCGCCTCGAGCGCGAATTCGACCTCGACCTGATCGCCAGCGCCCCGTCCGTGGAGTACCGGGTCAACCTCACCAACGGGCGCGGATCGGTGACCGTCGACAACCCGGCCCTGATGCCCAGCGCCGGGGACATCGAGACGATCGAGGAGCCCTGGGTCCGGGTCGGGGTGGTCGCACCCAGCCAGTACATCGGCCCGCTGATGGACCTCTCGTCGACCCACCGCGGCACGTTCGTGGACATGCACTATCTCGATCCACAGCGTGTGCTGATGACCTTCGAGATGCCCCTCGCGGAGCTGATCGTCGACTACTACGACCAGCTCAAGAGTCGCAGCCAGGGGTACGCATCCATGGATTACGAGGAAGCCGGCTACCGGTCGGCAGCGCTGGTCAAGCTCGACGTGCTGGTTGCCGGCGAGCCCGTCGACGCGCTCAGCCTGATCGTCCACCGCGCGAGCGCCCAGTCGATCGGGCGGCGGCTGACCGAGGCGCTCAAGGAGCTCATCCCGCGCCAGATGTTCGAGGTGCCCATCCAGGCGGCCGTGGGCTCCAACGTCATCGCCCGCGAATCGGTCCGGGCCATGCGCAAGAACGTGCTGGCCAAGTGCTACGGTGGCGACATCACGCGCAAGAAGAAGCTGCTCGAGAAGCAGAAGGAAGGCAAGCAGCGGATGAAGCGGATCGGCTCCGTCGAGATCCCGCAGGAAGCCTTTCTCGCCGTGCTCAGGATGGGCGAAGGGTGACGGGCCGCGCCGGGCCCGGCGACCGCGTCTGAGGGGACCATGGACCACTGGTTCGATCCGATCCGGCTGCTGGCAGCGCTCGGGTTCACCGGGCTGCTCGTGATGCTCCGTCTCGAGGCGGACCGGTTCGGGGCCGCCGAATACGCCGAGATCGACCGATACGGCGGCCGGGCCCCGCTCCGGCGTCGGCTGGCGTGGTACGTCGTGGGGCTGGGCCTGGTAGTGGCCACCTGGTACACCGTCCCCGATCCCGGAGCTCAGCTCTACCTCACCCTCGGCGACCGGACCGGTGCCCTCGTCGCCGGTTTGCTCTATGGCGCCATCGGGATCGCCCAGGCCGTGGCGTTCGCCTTCCTCCGCTATCGCCACCTGCGCCTGCCGGCCGTGGCCTCGTACCCGGTCGCGCTGCTCAACTCGCTGGGGACGGCGTTCATCGACGAGGCCGCCTTCCGCGGGGCGATCCTGGGCTACCTGATCCTGATCGGCGTTCCGGCCGGCAGCGCGATCCTTCTCCAGGCCATCGGCTATGGCCTGGTCACCCGGCTCGGGGCGCCCGGCCGGGACCGCTACCTGCTCGTGCTGTCGATCGTGATCGGACTGGCGTCCGGGTACGTAACCCTGCGCACCGGGGGCATCGGGGCGGCGTTCCTGGGTCATGCTGTGGCCCGCTTCGCGACCTTCGTGGCCACCGGCCACGCCGGGCAACCGGCCCCGCTCGGGCGGGAGGAAGAGGAGATCGAGAAGAAGCGCCGCATCCCCGAGGGCTGGTCGACGGTCGGCACCTCACGCGAGTCGATCGACCGCTGAGCCGGACTCCGGCGGCTCGTCCGGCCACCCTGCGCCGCGGACGTCCCTCGCCACGCGACGCGCCGTCGAGGCTGGACCGGCCGGCCGCGGGCGAGCATGATCGCGCCGTGACCGTGTCCGTCGCGTCCGTACCCTCGCCGCCGGTCGGCCTGTACGTGCACATCCCGTTCTGCGTCTCGATCTGTCCGTATTGCGATTTCGTCGTGGTGGCCGGATCGGAGACCCGCGGACCGCGCAACCGAATCGAGGCCCTCGTCGACGCCCTGCTCGTCGAGATCGACCTGCGCGCTGACGTCCTCGACGCCAGATTCGGGCGACCGGGTCGAGCGGCGGACCTGCGTGCCGACTCACTCGATTCAACGCTCGGGCGGCCGCGGCGGACCGGTCGGCGACCGCCGCTCAGCTCGCTGTACCTGGGCGGGGGCACGCCGTCGCTGCTGGGACCCGACGCGCTGGCGACCATCGTCGAGCGGGTCCGGCGACGCTATGGCTTGGCCGAGGGCGCCGAGGTGACCCTCGAGGCCAATCCCGGCCCGGACGAGCGCGGCGACCCGCTGGCCCAGCGCGAGGCCGGCATCACCCGGATCTCCTTTGGGGCCCAGAGCTTCAATGCCGTGGAGCTGAGTCAGCTGGGGCGACGCCACACACCCGTGGACGTCGTCGATGCGGTTGGCGCGGCGCGTGCCGCAGGCATCGGCTCGATCAACATCGACCTGCTCTACGACGTCCCGGGCCAGACCCTGGCGACCTGGATGGACAGCCTGGAGCGGGCGGTCGCCCTGGGTCCGGACCACCTGTCGCTGTATGCCCTGACCCTCGACGACCCGGACGCCGATGGGCTGACCGGGCCGGGTGGGGATCACCTGCCCACGACGATCGGCGCCCGCCGCTGGCGAGAGCGGGCGCGCCAGGCTCAGGACGAGGACCGCGCCGCGGGGATGTACCACCTCGCCGCGCACCGCCTGGCCGAGGCACGCTTCCGGGGTTATGAGCTGTCGAACTGGGCCCGCCCCGGGCATGAGGGTCGCCACAACCTGGCCTACTGGATGCGCCGACCGGTCGAGGCGGTCGGGCCCGGTGCGCACGCGTTCGACGGGGTCGTTCGGCGCTGGAACGCCGCACGCCTCGACAGCTACGTCGCGGCCCTTCGCCCGGGACCCGGTGGCGACCCGGCGCTTCCCCCCGGAGCCGAAGAGCCGGCCCTCACCGGGGACGCCGCGACGGCCGAGGCGATCATGCTCGGTCTGCGCCTCGACGCCGGGGTGCCCCTGATGGCCTTCCTCGAGCCGCCACTCGATGCCGTCCTCGCCTGGGCCAATGCGTCCGGACTCGTCGAGCAGACTGGCGACGGCCGGGTCCGCCTGACCACCAATGGCCGACTGTTGTCGAACGAGATCTTCGCCCGGCTGGTGTGAACCGGCGGGACTCGGGCGTCCTGTCCACGGTGGACGTCGCCTGCGCTGCTGCGCTGCTGCGGTCTGCGTCATGAGCGTTGACACTCGGAGGTGGCGACTGCTACGATGCGACCAACATCGTTAGCACTCTCACCTCAAGAGTGCTAACAGAGAGGAGCATCGCCCTTGGCGCGACGCAGTCGCTCCGCCAGCGGCCCCCTGGGCGCTCGAGCTCAGGCCATTCTGCGGGCCGTCATCGAGGAATACGTCGTTTCGGCGACGCCCGTCGGCTCGGCCGCCCTCGTCGAGCGCTATCGGCTCGGCTTGAGCCCGGCCACGGTTCGGGGCGTCCTGGCCGACCTCGAGGCGGCCGGGCTGCTGACCCATCCGCATACCAGCGCCGGCCGGATCCCGACGGATCGCGGCTACCGCTTCTACGTCGAGTCGCTGGCCGATTCCACGACCTTGCCGGCGGTCGAGCAGCTGATGATCCGGCACCAGTTCGGCCAGGTCCAGTTCGCCACAGACCATTGGTTCCGGCTGGCCGCGACGACCCTCGCCAGCATGACCGGCTCGGCCGGGCTGGCGACTGCCGCGAAGCCCGCGGCGGCCCGCCTGCGCTGGCTCGACCTGGTCGCCCAGAACCATCTCGCCAGCTTCATCCTGGTGCCCCGCGAGGGGACCATCAAGCAGGGCCAGCTGAGTCTGCATCGGCCGGTCGGGCAATCCGAGCTGTCGCGGGTTGCCAACCGACTGAACGCCGAGCTGGCCGACCTGACCGCCGCAGCCATCGAGGCGCGGGTGCCCGCGTACTTCGCGGAATCTGCCCGGCCGGGCCTCGACCACGATGGGCCCCAGGCCCGTGAGGCGGCGCTCGTGGCACGGGTCGCCGAGCGGATCGCCCGGACCCTCCGGGAGTCGGACGCCGCTTCGATCGAGGAGGTCTACAGTGACGGCCTGCTCAACGTCATGGAGGCCCCCGAGTTCGCCCAGAGCGAAAAGCTCCGGCGCGTGTTCTCAGCCCTCGAGAACCGGGCCTACCTCGCGGACCTGCTCGGGACGATGAGCGGCAGTGGCCGGATCCACGTCTTCATCGGCCACGAGAACTCGCCGGCGGAGATGCGCGACGTCTCCCTCGTGCTGGCCAGCTACGGTCGACCGGGCCGAGCGGTCGGTGTCGTAGGCGTCCTGGGGCCGACCCGGATGGCCTATTCCCACGCGATGGGGACCGTCGGCTTCGTGTCGGGCTTGATGAACGAGCTCGTCGACCACATGTATTCGTGACCCAGTGAGCCCCAGCAGATCGAGACCAGCCATGCCTCAACGAACTCGAGCCCAGCAGCGGATCGACGAGATCGATCTGTCGCCGAGCAAGCTGCTCCATGAGATCGACCAGCTCAAGTCCGAGCTGGAAACCGTCGGCGCGCAGTCGGCCGAGTACCTCGCCGGACTCCAGCGCGAGCGTGCCGAGTTCCAGAACTACCGGCGCCGGACCGCGGATGAGCGCGAGCGCGACGCCGGCCTCGCCTCGGATGGACTGCTCCGCAAAGTCCTGACCCTGGCCGATGACTTCGATCGGGCGATCGAAGCCCGGCCGGAGGCGCTGGCCGGGGATCCGTGGGCCGAAGGAGTGGGCGCCATCGACCGCAAGCTGCGCATGCTGCTCGACAGCGAGGGCGTCGTTCCCATCGAGGTCACGCCCGGAACGCCATTCGACCCGCACCAGCACGAGGCGCTCGTGAGCGTGCCCGGCACCGAGCACCCCGAAGGGACCGTGGCGGCCGAGCTGCAGCGTGGCTACAGGATCCGCGGTCGGGTGCTCCGGCCGGCGATGGTGGCCGTCGCGGCACCTCCGCCGACCGGCACCGCCGAGGACTCCGCGCGGGTCGAGGCGGCCGACGAGGCCGATCCGTCCCTCAACTGACCGACCCGTCCCTCAACTGACCGACCGACCAGAAACCCCAGAGCCAACCAGGAGACCGGAGACATGGGCAAGATCATCGGCATCGACCTCGGAACCACGAACTCCGTCGTCGCGGTCATGGAGGGCGGCGAGCCCACCGTGATCCCGTCGGCTGAAGGCGGCCGCACGGTACCGTCCGTGGTGGCCTTCACCAAGACCGGCGAGCGTCTGGTCGGCCAGCTGGCCAAGCGCCAGGCCGTCACCAACCCGGCCAACACCGTCTTCTCGATCAAGCGCTTCATGGGCCGTCGCTGGGACGACCCCGAGGTTCAGCGCTCCAAGGACCTCGTCCCGTACAAGGTCGCAAAGGATCCCAAGAGCGACGGCGTGCTGGTCGTCGTGGGCGACAAGTCGTACACGCCGCCCGAGATCAGCGCGATGATCCTGCAGAAGCTCAAGACAGACGCCGAGGCCTACCTCCGGGAGAAGATCACCGAGGCGGTCATCACCGTTCCGGCCTACTTCGACGATACCCAGCGCCAGGCGACCAAGGACGCCGGCCGGATCGCCGGCCTCGACGTCAAGCGGATCATCAATGAGCCGACGGCCTCGGCCCTGGCCTACGGTCTGGACAAGAAGAAGGACGAGAAGATCGCCGTCTACGACCTGGGCGGCGGCACCTTCGACATCTCGATCCTCGAGCTGGGCGACGGCGTCTTCGAGGTCAAGGCCACCAACGGCGACACGCACCTGGGCGGCGACGACTTCGACCAGCGGATCATCGAGTGGCTGCTGGCCGAGTTCAAGCGCGACCAGGGCATGGACCTGTCCAAGGACCAGCAGGCGCTGCAGCGCCTCAAGGAGGCCGCCGAGAAGGCCAAGATCGAGCTGTCCTCGACGGTCTCGACCGAGATCAACCTGCCCTACATCACCGCCGACGCGACCGGACCCAAGCATCTCGTGGTGACCCTCACCCGGGCCAAGCTCGAGGACCTCGTCGGCGATCTCATCCAGAAGACCAAGGATCCGGTGGCCAAGGCGCTCAAGGACGCCGGTCTCAAGCCGGCCGACATCGACGAGATCGTGCTGGTCGGCGGGATGACTCGGATGCCGGCGGTCATCGAGGCGGTCAAGGGCTTCTTCAACGGCAAGGAACCAAACCGCAGCGTCAACCCGGACGAGGTCGTGGCCATCGGCGCGGCCATCCAGGCCGGCGTCCTGGCGGGCGACGTCAAGGATGTCCTCCTCCTCGACGTGACGCCCCTGTCGCTCGGGATCGAGACGCTCGGCGGCGTGATGACCAAGCTCATCGAGCGCAACACCACGATTCCGACCTCGAAGTCGCAGGTCTTCTCGACCGCCTCGGACAACCAGAGCCAGGTCGAGATCCACGTCCTCCAGGGTGAGCGCGAGTTCGCCGCCGACAACAAGACGCTCGGCCGGTTCATCCTCGACGGGATCCCGCCGGCGCCGCGGGGCATCCCCCAGGTCGAGGTCACCTTCGACATCGATGCCAACGGGATCCTCGACGTCAAGGCCAAGGACCGGGCAACCGGCAAGGAGCAGGTGGTCCGGATCACGGCCTCGTCGATGCTGTCCAAGGACGACGTCGACAAGATGGTTCGGGATGCCCAGGAGCATGCCGACGAGGATCGCCGGCGGCGCGAGGAGGTCGAGACCCGCAACCAGGCGGAGCAGCTCACCTACCAGGCCGAGCGGACCCTCGCCGACCTTGGCGACAAGGTGTCGCCCGACGACCGGGCCGCGACGGAGCGTCTCGTCGAGTCGGTCCGCGAGGCGCTGAAGGGCAACGATCTCGACGCCGTCAAGCGAACCACGGGCGAGCTCGCCGAGGTTCTCCAGCGCGTCGGGACCGCGGCCTACCAGGCACCCGGCTCCGACGCCGGGGGTCCGGGCGGCAATGGCACGGGCGACGGCGCCGGTCCGTCCGAAGAACCGGCGGCCGACACCGAGGAAACCGTCGAGGGCGAGTTCAAGGAGGTCTGACCACTCGGCTCGGCCCGCGGGCCGGCCACCCGCCGTGCCCGCGCCGCCTGACGCGCGGGGTGGATGCCCCGCGCTCACGAGGCGGGCCCGGCTCGGGCCCGGGCTGCTGCGGGCGCGCTCGGCTCGGTTTGGCGCGGCTCGGCCCGGTTGGGCGCGGCCACACTCGGCTTGGCCACGCTCGGCCCGGCCACGCTCGGCTCGGCCACGCTCGGCCCGGTTTGGCGCGGCTTCGGCCGAGGGCTCGGCTCGGCCCCGGCTCGGCTCGGCCCCGGCTCGGCCACGCTCGGCTCGGCTGGTGCGGGCCGGCTCGGCCGAGGCTTTGCCGAATTCCCACCACACGGTCCTTCGTCGGCGGTGACCCGGGTGAGTACTGACACGCGCACGCCTGATGAGCGGGTGTCAGCAGATCGGCATCATCGAGCGGCTCGATGGCCCCCTGGGCGGGCGATCCGGTGACGTGCGCCCGCCTGATGAGCATCTGACAGAAACCTGAGGCCGCTCATGGCTTGCTCAGGGTCCGGCGATCGCAGCCAGCGATCGACCGCATGTCCGCGGATCGGGTAGGCCCGGCGGAACGTCGCCTCGAAAGCCGCGACCCTTCGCCGCGCGGTCCGGTCGTCGCCGATCACGAGCAGACGCGCAACGCCGGCTGCGGGCCACCCGCGCTCCCGGCCGATTTGGCGCGCCAGTCGCGTCTTGCGGTCGAGACCCCCGAGCATGGCCTGGATGTCCGGCACCACACTCTTGACCTCCACGACCAGCAGCGAGCCGGTCGGCCGATGGAGCGCGAGGATGTCGATCGACCCACGCTCGCCAGCCACGTTGAAGGAGACCTCGGGCACGACCTCCCAGCCCCGCCTCTCGAGCCGGACCACGACCAGCTCGACGAGGCGGGCGTGAGCCGAGTCGAGTAGCCGGTCGAGCGCCTCCCCGTTCCAGCTGAGCCGGAGGTCCAGCCGGGCTCCGAGCGCGGTGGCAACCGACTCCAGCGCCCGAACGGTCGATCGATCGCAGAGTCCGAGCTCGATCCGCGAGATCGCCGCGCGTGAGACACCCGCCGACGCGGCGAGATCGCCCTGGCGCCAGCCGCGGCGCCGACGCAAGGCTCGCAGCGAGCGGCCGAGCCGAATCGGATCCATCTCGCTCATGCTGATCGGGGGCTCTTTCGTGGCGCTCATCGGACTCGTCCGCGGCGGCGACACCCAGCGCGGTCGGTGATAGGCTCGGCCGCAACACGGGGGATGGAGGGTCGATGGGACGACTGATCATCGGGGCGGCGGCGCTCGTCGCCGGGCTGGCGGCGGCGCTCGGCGTGATCGTCCGGCATCGCGGCGCTCACCGGGATGAGCTGCTCCCGCTCGACCCCGCACCGCCGCTCGGCCGCACCGCCCCGGCACGGCGCGAGGGTTCAGCGGCGCACGCGCCGCTCGAGGCGCACGACGCGGAACCGGCTCCCTCGATCGAGGCGGACTTCGGGCCCGTCGATCCGCCCAGCGCGACTGGCGCCGATTCGGTCGCCTCGGCGCCGCGCAAGCCGCGGGCGCCAAGCAAGGCCTCGAGCACGAAGCGCGCGGCCCCGGTCAAGGCGAAGACGACGGCCGGCGCGACGAAGGGCAACGCCGCCGCGGGCAACGCCGCCGCGGGCAACGCCGCCAAGAAGGTGGCCAGTCCGAAGCGCCCCACGCGGAGCCGAACATCCCCGGCCGCGACTCCCGCCGAATCCCTCGAGCCGACCCCGGCCGACGGGGCGGATGTGGCCGACGGATCCTGACTGACGCCGATCGTTTCGCGACGCGGCCGACCGAATCAACGACGGTCAAGTCGAGCCGTTCAGCGGGCCATGCGTAAGCAGGGCATCGAGTTCACCGCTGTGCAGGCCGCGCGCCCGCTGACGGCGGGCGGACTGCCCCGCTAGGATGAGCGCTCCCATGACGAGCTCTCCCCAGCCTGCCTTGATTCGCGCCCGCGGCCTGACCAAGCGCTTCGGCGACATGACGGCGGTGGACAGCGTCGACTTTGACGTTGCGCCGGGCGAATCGTTCGGGTTCCTTGGCCCCAACGGCGCTGGCAAGACTTCAACCATGCGCATGATCGGCTGCGTGTCCCCGGTCACCGCCGGATCGCTCACGGTGCTCGGCATGGATCCCGCCATCGATCCTGCGCGGATTAAGGCCAAGATCGGGGTGGTGCCCCAGCAGGACACCCTGGACATGGAGCTGACCGTCCGGGAGAACCTGGTCATCTACGGGCGCTACTTCGACCTGTCGCGACGCGAGGCCGGACGGCGGGCCGACGAGCTGCTCGACTTCGTCCAGCTGATCGATCGGTCGAGCAGTCAGGTCGAGCCGCTGTCGGGCGGGATGAAGCGGCGCCTGACGATCGCCCGCTCGCTGATCAATGAGCCGAGCCTGCTCCTCCTCGACGAGCCCACGACCGGCCTCGATCCGCAGGCGCGTCATCTCCTGTGGGACCGCCTGTACCGGCTCAAGCAGCGCGGCGTGACGCTCGTCCTGACCACCCACTACATGGACGAGGCCGAGCAGCTGTGCGATCGGCTGGTGGTCATGGACAAGGCCCGGATCGTGGCCGAGGGCTCGCCTCGCGAGCTCATCGAGCAGCACTCGACACGCGAGGTGCTCGAACTGCGCTTCCCGGCCGACGTCGAGGCGCCCCCGGATGCCGCGTTCGAGGGACTTGCCAGCCGGATCGAGCGTCTGCCCGATCGATTGCTGCTCTACACCGATGACGGCGAGGCGGCGATCGTCGCGATCCACGAGCGCGGGATCCGCCCGGAGACCACGCTGGTCCGGCGATCCAGCCTCGAGGACGTCTTCCTCCGGCTGACCGGCCGGAGCTTGATCGAGTAAGGCGGCAATGATGACGGCGGCGCTGCGGGTCCTCGAATACAACCTCATGAGCTACCGCCGGATCTGGCGCGGCACGCTCTTTTCGACCTTCCTGTCGCCCATCCTGTTCCTGACCGCGATGGGGATCGGGCTCGGGTCGTTCGTCGACCGGGGCGGGAGCGACGTGCTCGGCCCGTTCAGCTACGCGGCGTTCCTCGCGCCGGGGTTGCTCGCGGGCCAGGCCATGCAGACCGCGGGCTTCGAGTCGACCTACCCGATCATGGGCTCGATGATCTGGGACCGCACCTTCCACGGGATGCTGGCGACGCCGATCACGGTGCCGGGCATCGTCTTCGGGCAGCTTGCCTGGGTGGCCCTCCGGTTGACGCTCGTGGCCACTGTCTTCTTTGGGGTGATGGTCGCCTTCGGGCTGGTCGGTTCCCCGTTCGGCGTGCTGGCGATCCCCGTCGCCGTCCTGACCGGACTGGCCTTCGCCGCGCCGATCATGGCCTTCGCCGCGACGCAGAAGAACGACCAGGGCTTCAGCGTCCTGTTTCGCTTCGGGCTCACGCCGATGCTCCTCTTCAGCGGCACGTTCTTCCCGATCGATGAGCTGCCCGGCAAGGTCCAGATCGTCGCCGAGCTGTTGCCCCTCCACCACGGCGTCGCGCTCGCCCGTCATCTCGTCCTGGGCGACGATGCCGACCGGAGCGACCAGCTCGCCCATCTCCTGGTTCTGAGCGCGTACGTGATCATCGGCACCGCGGCGTCGCTGTACACGTTCCGCCGGACCCTGGTGCGCTAGCGATGGCGATCGAGACGCGGGTCGCTCCGTCGTTGCTGAGCGGGACCCGAGCCGCCCGGCTCATCGAGCGCAACGTGATGGTCTACCGGCGGACCTGGATCGTCCTCGTGTCGGGCTTCTTCGAGCCCGTCTTCTATCTGCTGGCCATCGGTTTCGGGATCGGCGGCCTGGTCGGCGCGGTGACCCTGCCCGACGGCAGCCCGATCCGCTACGCGGCATTCGTCGCCCCGGGTCTCCTCGCCTCCTCGGCGATGAACGGGGCGATCTACGACTCGACCTTCAACATCTTCTTCAAGCTGCGCTACGCGCGGACCTACGACGCGATGCTGTCGACGCCGCTGGGCATCCCCGACGTGGCCATCGGCGAGATCGCCTGGGCCCTCATCCGGGGCACGCTCTACGCCATCGGTTTCCTGGTCGCGATGGCGGTCCTGGGGCTGATCGAGTCGCCGCTGGTCCTGCTGGCCGTGCCCGGCGCGATGCTCATCGGGTTCGCCTTTGCCGCCGTGGGCATGGCGGCCACGACCTGGGTCCGCCGCTGGACCGACTTCGACTGGATCTTCGTGGTCACCCTGCCGCTGTTCCTGTTCTCCGCGACGTTCTTTCCGATCGAGGTCTACCCGGAGCCGCTCCGGACCGTGGTCAGCCTGACCCCGCTGACGCAGGCCGTGTCGATGCTCCGCGCGCTCGCCCTCGGCAGCGTCGGGCCGGGCTTGCTGGTCAACGTCGCCTACCTGGTGGTCATGGGCCTGATCGGCCTGGTCGTGGTCGACCGGCGGCTCGCCCGGCTCCTGCTCAAGTAGCCGTGACCGACGGGGGGAGCGAAGCCCGCGCCTTCGCCCGTTCCAGGACCTCGACCAGCATCGGTGGGGTGAGGCGGCCGGTAAACGTGTTCTGCTGGCTCGGGTGGTACGTCCCCAGGACCACATACGGGCCGATGGCTGCCTCGGCGCCGTGAGCGAACCGAGGGCGTGGACTCGGGATCGGGTGGCCGGCTGCACTGAGCGCGCGAAGGGTCGCGTCCCAGCCGATGGCCCCCAGTGCCACGATCACCCGCAGGTCCGTCAGGAGCTTGATCTCCCGCACGAGGTACGGCCGGCACGTCGCCTGCTCCTCGACCGTCGGCTTGTTCGCCGGTGGCGCGCAGCGGACCGCCGCCGCGACCCGGACCCCGTAGAGCGTCAGCCCGTCGTCCGCGCGACGGCTGGCCGGTCTGTCCGCCAATCCGACGGCGTGGAGTGCCGGCCACAGGAAGTCGCCCGAGGCGTCTCCTGTGAACACGCGCCCGGTCCGGTTGCCGCCGTGCGCCGCGGGCGCGAGGCCGACGAGCAGGATCCCCGCGTTCGGGTCGCCGTATCCGGGGACCGGTCGGCCCCAATACGTCTCGTCCCGGAATCGGGCGACCTTTGTGCGCGCCTGCTCCTCTCGCCACGCCACGAGACGTGGGCAAGCAAAGCAATCGACGATCGCCGCATCGAGCGCGGCCAGGTCGCGGGCCGCTGACGCTGCGCCGACGGGGTCCTTGTGAGGCATGGTTCGATCGTAGCGACTCGCCCCATGCCGGTGTCTCCTGGCCGCCGACGGGGTGCTGACCGCCATGCTGAGCGGCCCTGACCAGCCTTCGGGGCGCGCCTCCCGTATCCTTCTCGGTCGAATGGTCAACGAGCTCGACTACTACGAGATCCTCGAGGTCAGGCGCGGCGCGACCGACGCCGAGATCAAGCGATCGTTCCGGCGGCTGGCCCAGAAGTGGCATCCGGACATCAACTCCGATGCCGGCGCGGACGACCGGTTCAAGGCGCTCAACGAGGCCTACCAGGTGCTGTCCGACCCGGCCAAGAAGCAGGCCTACGACCTGTTCGGACGGGCCGGGGTGGCGGGCGCCGATGGCATGCCCGGGGCCGGGGATTTCGCCGGGTTTGGCGACATCTTCGACGCCTTCTTCGGCGGCGCCGCGGGGGGCCGGGCGCGACGATCCGGACCGACCGCCGGGGCCGACCTGCGCTACGACCTCCGGATCACCTTCGTCGAGGCCGTCACGGGCACCGACAAGGAGATCGAGTTCAGTGCCCTCGACCGCTGCCCGACGTGCGCGGGCTCGGGCGCCAAGCCGGGCACGTCGACCACGACCTGTTCGCAGTGCGACGGCCGGGGCGAGCTGCGCACGGTGCGCAACACGATGCTCGGCCAAATGGTCAACGTGACCACCTGCCCGCGTTGCCACGGCGAGGGCAAGATCGTCGACAGCCCGTGCGACACGTGCCGCGGCGACGGTCGGACCGAGCGGCGTCGAACCCTGCGCGTGGCCGTCCCGGCCGGGATCGACGAAGGCCACCAGATCCGCCTCGCCGGCGAGGGCGAGGCGGGACCTCGCGGTGGGCCCCCCGGCAGCCTGTATGTCGCCGTTCACGTCCAGGCTCACCCGGTTCTCAAGCGCGATGGCACCGAGCTGTTCCTGGAGCAGGAGGTCTCGATCGCCCAGGCCGCGCTGGGCACGACCGTGACCATTCCGACGATCGATGGCGACGAGTCGCTCGAGATCAAGCCCGGAACCCAGCCCGGGGCCGAGATCCGTCTGCGGGGCAAGGGCGTGCCCCATCTGCGCCGGGCAAACCAGCGTGGCGACCTGCACGTCTTCGTCCGGGTCGCCGTGCCGACCAAG
The DNA here is from genome assembly GCA_034666965.1 of Chloroflexota bacterium. Taxonomy (GTDB): domain Bacteria; phylum Chloroflexota; class Limnocylindria; order Limnocylindrales; family CSP1-4; genus Chersky-267. The sequence goes on from JAXDKT010000052.1 coordinate 39,623, forward strand.
CTGTCCAAAAAGCAACGCGACGCCCTCGAGAGCTACGCCGCCGAGGCGGGCGAGGCGGTCGGCGCCAACGGCAGCGGCATCATCGATCGAGTCAAGGACGCCCTGACATGAGCGACGCCGGCGTCCCCGACGAGGGGGCCTCGGCGGCAGGGGTCTGGCTCGAGCTATCGGTCGTCGCCGACACGGAGGCGGTCGAGGCGGTCAGCGAGATCCTCTCGCGCTACGCCCAGGGCGGGACCACCGTCGAACCCACCTTCGAGCTGGTCGACGAGGGGCTCGCCGCCCGGGTCGCCAGCGACCGACCGGCGGTCGTCAGGGCGTACCTTCCGGCGCGCGATCCCGTGGCGGCCCGCGTCGCCCTGGCGGGCGCGACTCTCGCCCTCGGTCACCTTCAGGCGTTTGGGCTCCGGCCGATCGGCGAGATCGAGACGCGGCTGGTCCACGAGGAAGACTGGGCGCACGCCTGGAAGGCCCATTTCCCGGTCCTGCGGGTGGGCCGTCGAGTCGTGATCCGGCCCACCTGGCGGCGCCACCGCCGCTCATCCGAGGACGTCGTCCTGGCGCTCGATCCGGGGATGGCCTTCGGGACCGGCCTGCACCCGACCACGCGACTGTGCCTGGCGGGCATCGAGACCTGGGCCGACGCCGGTCGCTTCGACCGGGGGACCGCCCGGCACGGCGGCAGCCGCGTCCTCGACGTCGGCTGCGGCTCGGGGATCCTGGCAATCGCCGCCGGGTTGTTCGGGGCCGAGGAGGTCCTCGGCGTCGACACCGACCCGATCGCCATCGAGGCAACGGCGGCGAACGCTCGACGCAACCGGCTCGGGCGCCGGATCGCCGCCCGTATCGGCAGCCTGCCGTCGGGTGCCGGCCCGTTCGACCTGGTCCTGGCCAATCTCATCGCGTCGGTTCTGGTGGCCCTGGCCGAGGACCTGGCGGCCGAGCTGCGACCGACTGGCCGGCTGCTTGCCTCGGGCATCTTCGTCGACCGGGAGGCCGAGGTCGCGGCGGCCTTGGAGGGTGCCGGCCTGCACGTGGTCGGTCGCTCCAGCGAAGGCGACTGGGTCGCCCTCGAGGCGGTCCGGGGCGCCTGACGACTCCCTTGGCCGAGCGCCCGTAGAATCCGGCCCGTGCCGCTGTACGCGATCGTCCTGCCCGTCCACATCGCGCTGGCCGTCGCCTTGTTCCTGCCCTCGCTCCTGCTGCCCTTCGCGCTCCGCACCGATCGTCCGGCGACCCAGTCGACGAGTCCCTTCGTCCGGGGGCTGCTCCGACTCCAGGGCGGTGGCAGCGTTGTCGTCGGCGCAGGCGTGGCGATGACCGGCGCGCTGCTCGTGGTCGGCCTGGGCATGACCCTGCTGGCGCAGCCGTGGCTACTCATCGCCCTGGCGATCTACGCCCTCAACCTGGCCATCGCCTTCTTCATCCAGCGGCCAAACCTGCGCGCGCTGGTCGGCCTGCGCACGACGTGGGACGATCTGGCCTGGAAGGCAGCGGCCCGCAGACAGCGCTACGTCTCGTACGCGATGGCGGCGCTGGTCGGCGTCATCGGCTACCTGATGAACGTCAAGCCGCAGCTCTAGGGCGAGAGGAGGACCGGTGGACGACCCGCGGACCCGCGACCCGGATTGCCTGTTCTGCGGCATCGTCGCCGGCGAGGTTCCGGCCGAGTTGATCCACGATGACGATCTGGTCGTCGCGATCCGCGACATCGCCCCACGTGCCCCGACCCATGTCCTGTTCCTGCCCCGGACCCACATCCGCTCGGCGGCCGAGCTGACCGAGGCCGACGGACCCCTGCTCGGGCGCCTCTTCGGCGCCGCGGCCGACTTCGCCCGCAAGGCGGGCCTCGCGGACGAAGGCTACCGGATGGTCGCCAACATCGGCCGCTGGGGTGGGCAGACGGTCGATCATCTCCATATCCACCTGCTCGGCGGCCGGTCGATGTCGTGGCCGCCCGGGTGACGCCCGCGATCCGGCCCCGGCGCGGGACCCTGGTCCGTGGCGTGCTCGGCGCGGTCCTGGCGTTGGCGTTGGCCGGCTGCGGGCCGGCCGCATCGGTCCCGAGCACGGCACCGACCGCGGTTCCGAGCGCGGCGCCGGCCCTGTCCGCGGCCGTGGCGACGACCGCCGATCGGATCGCGGCCGCACTCGGCTCGGTTGGCCTGGCTGCGACCGCGGTGCCACCCCAGCCGATCGTCTTCCGTCCGGGCGAGTCGCCGCTCCTGGCGGCCGCTCCCCGGCTCGTGCTCCAGGCGCTCGTGCCGGGCGACGCCAGCCACGGTTTCATCGTCGTGTACGACTTCCCCGACGCGGCCGCCGCGTCGTCCGCCGGCGCCGAGATGGCCGCCTACCTGGCCACTGGACCGGGGCGGATCCAGTTCCCCAACGACGCCCGGCACGTCCTGCGTCAGGTCGGCCCGACGCTGGTCTTCTTCACCTGGTCGCCGGCCGTCTCGCCCGACCCCAAGATGGCCGCCCTGGCCGGGGCGCTGGAGACGCTCGGGACGGCGATCCCGGTCGTCCGCTAGCGGTCGCGGTCGGTCGGGGCGGTCTCGGCGACGCGCCGATGCGTCGAAGGCTCAGGCCCGCGGCGACCCCACGGGTTCGGCCGCATCGCTGACCGGGAGTGGCTGCTCGACCACGGCCCAGGCCCGGATTCGATCGCGCTTGACCTTGAGCGTGTGGGTTCGCGGGAAGTCGACGTCCGGCCACAGCCGCCAGGCCGCCACCCGCTGGTTCGCCGCGAGGCTGGCGTTCGCCCGTTTGACCGCGGCATCGATCTCCGCCCCGAGCTCGGTCGGGTCGCGATGGAGGGCTTCGGGGCCGGCGCCGGGTACGTCCCCGCCGCGGGGCACGACCGTCGGGCCCGGGGCGAGGACGACCGCCTCGATTCGTCCCGGCCGGGTCTCGATCACGACCGAGTCGCGGACACCGGCCGTCCGGAGCGCATTCTCGATGTCCTCCGGGTACACGTTGAGCCCGTTGGGCAGGACGATGATGTCCTTGATCCGGCCCATGAGGATGAGGTGTCCCTCCGGGTCGTGACGGCCGATGTCACCGGTCCGGTACCAGCCGTCGGCGGTGAACGCGGCGGCCGTGGCGGCCTCGTCCCGCCAGTACCCACCGAACACCGTCGGACCCTTGACCAGGATCTCGCCGTCGTCGGCCAGCTTGACCTCGACCGGCGGGATTGTCCGGCCGACCGTCCCCAGGCCATGGTCGGTCTTCGAGGTGGCACTGGCCGGGCCGCATTCGGTCGCGCCATACCCCTGCATCACCACCACGCCGACGTCCTCCCAGGCCTGCTGGAGGGCGGGCGGCAGGAACGCGGCGGCAGACACGAACAGGTTGAGGCCGCCCCCGAGCTGAGCGTGGACTCGGCGAAAGATCAGGCGCCGGACGGGGTAGGGCAGGCGCCGGGCGATTCCGCGCAGACGCTCGAAGGCCGCCGTTCGGCCGGACTTCTCGACCTCGCGCTCGACGGCGCCCCAGAACAGGTCGAGGATCTGGGGCACGACCAGCATCGTGGTCACGCGGTGATCGCGGATGGCCTCGAAGATGACCCGTGGGTTGCGGCTCCGGACGTACAGGATGTCGGCCCCGACCGTCAGCGCGTAGAACAGGGCGACGGCCTGCTCCATGAGATGGGACAGGGGCAGCAGCGAGACCATCCGGTGCTCCTGGGGCGGGATGGCGTTGTGGGCCACCTCGACCGTGCCGACCACGTTGGCGTGGCTGAGCATCACGCCCTTGGGCGTCCCGGTCGTGCCGCTCGTGAAGATGATCTCGAACAGGTCCACCGGCGCCGGGCGAGGCCAGGCCCCGACCTGCTCGGCCCAATCGGCCGGCCAGTCCGGATCGGGCTCGGCGGCGAGGTCCTCCACGAGCGAGGTCGGGAAACGCTCGAGACGTGCCTCGCGCGGATCCGGAGCATCGCGCCCGCTCCCGATCGCCAAGCGTGTGGCGTCGGCCTTGGCGGCGATCCGCTCGACCGCGTCGGGAGCCATCCGCAGGTCGAGGGGCACGATCACGACGCCGGCCCGGATCGCCCCGAAGTAGACGGCGGGCACGGCCGGGGTCGAGGGCGACCAGGTCAGCATCCGGTCGCCCGCGGCCAGTCCAGCCGCGCGCAGTCGCCAGGCCACGGCCCGGCTGCGTCGATCCAGCTCGCGGAAGGACCACGACTCGCTCGATCCGTCATCGCGCCGGAGCGACAGCGCCGGCCGATCGCGATACTCGGCGACCGCCTCATCGAGAATGTCCAGCAGGGTGGTTCGCACGACGGAAGGGTAGCGCCCGCGATCGGGCCGGTGTCGCCGGCCAGGTGAGGCAGACACGCTACGCTGGCGTCATGTCGAGCTCGTACACGGCCGTTGGCCCGAACGGCGCTCCGGCCATCGTCCTCGTCCACGGCACGCGCATGTCGCGCGGGATGTGGCATCCCCAGCTGGCCGCGCTCCAGGGTGGCTTTCGGGTCATCGCCCTCGACCTGCCCGGGCACGGTGCGCTGCGCGACCGGGAGTTCGACTGGGATGAGGCCGTCGAGGACATCGCGCGGGTCATCGACGAGGCGGCCGGTGGCCGGGCGGTCGTGTGCGGCCTGTCGCTCGGTGGGTACCTGGCCATCGACCTCGCCGCGCGCTACCCGGAACGGGTCGCCGGGCTGGTCATCTCGGGTGCCTCCGCCGAGCCCAGCGGCCGGTTCTTCCCGATGGCCATTCGCTGGCTCGCCGGGGTGATGGACCGGACCTCGGGGCCTCGACTCGACCGGATCAACCGGACCTGGTTCCGGCAGCGCTATTCGCCGGCAACGGCCAACGCGATCCTGGCCGGCGGCTTTGGCTACCAGGCCGGCGCGGCAGCCCTGTACGGGCTCATCGGCCGGGAGGCGCGCACGGCGTTCGCGGCATATCCCGGCCCCAAGCTGATCCTCAACGGCCAGCTCGACCTGCCGTTCCGGCTCGGCCAGCGGGGCTTCCTAAGAGCGGCCCGCGACGCGCGAGTCGTGGTCCTGCCGGGGGCGACCCACCTGGCCAATCTCGATCGGCCATCGGCCTATAGCGCGGCGCTGGCCCGCTTCGCGGCCGACGTCTTTGGACCACGTCCGGACGGCTCGCCGCTCGTTTGACCGCGTAACTACCCTCGTCTACACTCCGCCAGCCTGTCGGCGAGCGCGGTTGTGCGCCTCGTCGGGGTGGTTCGCGCCGCTGGCCGACGAGCAGCGAACCAACGTCGAGACGAGGCCAGAGGAGGTGAACCGGGATTGGCAGAAGTCCGAGTGGGTGAGAACGAGACCTTCGAGAGCGCCCTCCGCCGCTTCAACAAGAAGATCCAGCAGAGCGGGATCCTCGCCGAGGCACGTCGCCGCGAGCACTACGAGAAGCCGAGCGTGAAGCGCAAGCGCAAGGAAGCCAAGCGCAAGAAGGCCGCCCGCACGCAGCAGGGCTAGCGCGACCGCGCCAGTCCAGGGCGGGTCCGCCCGCCCGAGGTGCCAGATCCGGTGACCCTGAAGGAACGTCTCCAGAGCGATACGACCGCCGCGATGCGGTCGGGTGACGCGCTGCGCCGGGATGTCCTGCGGATGGCCAGCAACGCCATCTACCTGGCCGAGAAGCGCCAGGGCAAGCCGCTCAGTGACGACGAGGAGCTCCAGATCCTCAGCCGCGAGGTGAAGACCCGGCGCGAGTCGGTGGAAGCCTTCCGCGCCGCCGGCCGCGAGGACCTGGCGACGAAGGAGGAATCCGAGATCGGGGTGCTGTCCGGGTTCCTCCCCCAGGCACTCGACGAGAACGAGCTGCGGGCCCTCATCGGCGAGGCCATCGCGGCCACGGGAGCAGCGTCCGCGCGCGACCTGGGCAAGGTCATGGGCTGGCTCGCGCCACGGACCCGCGGTCGAGCCGACGGCAAGCGGGTCAGCGAGCTTGTCGCGCAGGCACTGGCCACCGCCGACCTGGCCGGTCACGACACGGCCGGGAGCCACTGACCGGCGATGCTCGCCCAGCGCGCCGATCGCCAGGCGCCATTCTCCCGCCGCGACCTGGGTCGACTTCTGGTCGCGTCCGGACTGCTCGTCCTGGCCATGACCGCGATCTTTGCCGTCGACATCATTCCCACCCGAATCGACATCGGCATCGGCCAGGTCGCGAGCGCCGACATCCTGGCCCCCCGGACGATCACCTACACCAGCGACATCCTGACCGCCCAGACGCGGGATGCGGCGCGCAAGGCGGTCGAGCCCCAGTACGACTACACGCCCGACAAGGCCTCGGCTGTCGCCCGCCAGCAGGCGCTCGCCTTCGCCCGGGTCGTCGCGCCGGTCGACAACGCATTCGACGCATCCGTCTCGGACAACGACCGGACCGTTCTTCTCCAGACGGCCATCCCGGGCCTGTCCGAGGATGCCCGGGCCACGCTGATCGGGCTGGCACCGGCACGCTGGGTCGAAGTCCGCAAGGAAAGCGCCCGGATCCTGGACCAGCTCGAGTCGAGCGAGCTGCGGGACGCGGATCTGGCCGACGTCAGGAACCGGCTTGCCGGCCGGATTCTGGGTGGGCTCAACCCGGCCGAGCGTGGGCTCTCGGCGGAGATCGTGGGGCCGCTCCTCGTCGCCAATTCGGACTTCGACCAGGCCGAGACGGACCGTGCCCGAGAGCGTGCCGCCGAGGCCATCTCGCCGACCGTCGTGGCGGTCAGCCAGGGCCAGGCGATCGTGCGCAAGGGCGACCGGGTGACCGCCCAGGCGCTCGAGCAGATCGAGGCATTCGGCCTGACCACGGCCCGCTGGGACCTCGCCAGGCTGGCCGGCTGGGCGCTCTTCGCGGTTCTGCTCGTCGGGATCCCGCTGGCATGGCTGTGGCGCTTCCGACCCGAGCTGTGGCACCGCTCGAACGTCTTGATCCTGCTCGGTCTCCTCCTGGTCCTCTCGACCTTCGCCCTCGAGATCACCGCGGGTCGTCCGGGTCTGCCGTTCATCGTGCCGACGGCGGCGGTGGGCATCCTGGTGGCGCTCCTGCTCGACGCCGGCACGGCGGTCGTCCTCACCGCGGTGATCGCGATCGTGGCCGGTGCCGTGAATGGTGGCTTGCTCGAGATGACCGGCTACGTCTTCTTCGGCGGCGCGGCCGGGATCGTGGCCATCCGGCGTGGCGACCGGCTCAACGCGTTCGTGCAGGCCGGGCTCGCGATCGCCATCGTCAACGCCCTCGTCGTCGCGACCTACGGTCTGCTCGGGCAGCTGGACCTGACCGGGGTCCTCCAGCTGTGGGGCGCTTCAGCGGCATCGGGGGTCGGCGCGTCCGTGGCCGCCGTTGGGACGTTCGCGGTCCTGGGCAACGTGTTCGGGATCCTGACCGCGTTCCAGCTGCTCGAGCTGGCGAATCCGTCCCAGCCCCTGCTCCGCCGCCTCCTGATGGAGACACCCGGCACGTACCACCACTCGATCATGGTCGCCAACCTGGCCGAGCGGGCCGCGGAGGCGATCGGCGCCGACCCGCTGCTGACGCGGGTGGCGGCCTATTACCACGATGTCGGCAAGCTGGCCAATCCGCTGGCGTTCATCGAGAACCAGGCCGGTGGCGACAACGTCCACGACGAGCTCGATCCGGAGACCTCGGCGCAGGTCCTCAAGAGCCACGTCGCCGACGGCATCGACATCGCCTATCGGGCGCGACTGCCGCTGCCGCTCATCGCCTTCATCCCGCAGCACCACGGGACAGCCCTGATCAGCTACTTCTACGCCAAGGCCCGCGAGCTCGCGGCGGCGCCGTACGGCGGTCTGGCCACGGCCGACGGCGAGAAGGCGGCCAATGCCGTCGACCCGATGCGCTACCGCCACGCCGGCC
>JAXDKT010000053.1:0-8381 GCA_034666965.1 Chloroflexota bacterium
GCCGGCGAGCCATACGTCATGAGCAGGACGCCGGCGCGCCCGCTGGCCTCAGTCATCGCGCGGTCTCGGCCCCGACCGTCTGGCGGCTGGTCTGCTCGTGGACGAAGTCGACCAGCCGCCGGAGCTGCCCGGTGTCCGTTTCGGGCAGGACCCCGTGGCCGAGGTTGAAGACATGGCCCGGTCGGCCGTCGGCCTCGGCGAGAACGTCTCGAGCTCCGGCTTCGGTCGCCGCCCAGCCGGCGAGCAGTCGAGCGGCGTCGAGATTGCCCTGGATGCCGCGGTCGTGGCCGACCCGGCGCCAAGCGTCGCCGAGCGATTGCCGATGATCGATCCCGATCACGTCCCCGCCCGCGTCGGCCATCAGTTCCAGAAGCGCCGCGGTGCTCGTGCCGAAGTGGATCGCCGGCACGTCGTGGAGGCCGGCGAAGATCCGGCGCACGTGGGGCTGGACGAAGGCCGCGTAATCGGAGGGACCGAGCCCGCCGACCCAGCTGTCGAAGACCTGGACGACCTGCGCCCCGGCGGCCACCTGGGCCCGAAGGTAGCTGACGACCATCGTCGACAGTCGCGCCATGAGCTCGTGCCAGGCCGTTGGTTCGCGGTACATGAACGCCTTCGCCAGGGCATAGTCGCGCGACGGTCGGCCCTCGATGAGATAGCAGGCCAGGGTGAACGGGGCGCCCGAGAACCCGATGACGCCGGCCCGCCCGTCGAGTTCACGCCGGACCAGGCCGATGGCCTCGAGCGTGAACGACACGCCGTCCGGGTCGAAGGGTCGGAGCGCCGCCACGTCGGCCGCGGACCGGATCGGCCGTTCGATGATCGGGCCGACCTCGGGCTCGATGCGCAGATCGACGCCCATCGGCTCGAGCGGCAGCATGATGTCGGCGAAGAGGACGGCCGCGTCGACACCCAGCTCGCGCACCGGCATGAGCGTGACCTCGGCGCACAGCTCGGGCGTCTTGGCCAGCTCCAGGATGCCGTAGCGCTCGCGGAGCCGGCGGTAGGCGGCAAAGCTCCGGCCGGCCTGGCGCATGAACCAGACCGGGGTGGCATCGACGGGCTCACGCCGGCAGGCGCGCAGGAAGCGGTCGCTCATGCTTGGAAGGCCGCGCGCGCGGCGTCCAGCGTCGCCTCGATCTCCGCCGAGCCATGGGCCATCGAGACGAACCAGGCCTCGAACTGGGACGGCGGCAGGAGGATCCCCCGATCGAGCATCGCCCCGAAGAAGCGGGCGTAGGCTTCGCGATCGGAGGCCAGTGCCTGGGCCGCATCCGTCGGTGCCCGCCCGAGGAAGAAGACGGTCAGCAGAGAACCGAGCCGGCTGACGGCGATCTCGCGACCGCCTTCCCGGGCCGCGGCCTCGAGGCCGGCGGCCAGGGCTGCGGCCGCCCGGTCGAGGGCGAGGTAGCGGTCCGGCTCAAGTCTCGCGAGCGTCGCGATCCCCGCGGCCATGGACAGCGGATGGCCCGACAACGTGCCGGCCTGGTAGACGGGGCCGATCGGTGCGACGAGGTCCATGAGCTCGGATCGGCCGCCGTACGCCCCGATCGGCAGCCCGCCGCCGATGATCTTGCCCAGCGTGGTCAGGTCCGGCTCGATCCCGAATCGGGCCTGAGCGCCGCCGGGGCCGACCCGGAAGCCGGTGATCACCTCGTCGAAGATGAGGATCGCCCCGGCGGTCCGGGTCGCCTCGCGGACCTGCTCCAAGAACCCCGGCATGGGCGCGATCACGCCGACGTTGGCGGCCACCGGCTCGACGATCACCGCCGCGATCCGGCCGGGCTCTTCGGCGAACGCGCGGGCCACCGAGGCCCCGTCGTTGTAGGGCAGGACCAGGGTCTGTGCGGCGATCGCCTCGGACACACCGGCACTACCCGGGATGGCCTGGGTCGCGACGCCCGAGCCGGCCTCGACGAGGAGCCCGTCGGCGTGTCCGTGGTAGCCCCCCGCAAACTTGATCACGAGATCGCGACCGGTCGCGGCGCGAGCCACCCGAATCGCGCTCATGACCGCCTCGGTACCCGACGACGTGAACCGCAGCCGCTCGATGGAGGGCATCGCCGTCCGGATCGCCTCGCCGAGCTCGACCTCGAGCGGGTGCGTCGCGCCCAGAGCGAATCCGTTCCGGGCGGCGTCGACGACCGCCGCAACGACCGCGGGATGGGCGTGACCGAGGATCGCCGGACCCCACGATCCGACGTAGTCGAGGTAGCGCCGGCCATCGGCATCCCAGACGTGTGCGCCCTCGCCGCGCGCGAGGACAAGCGGTGGCCGACCGACCGCTCGGAAGGCCCGCACGGGGCTGTTGACTCCGCCCGGAAAGAGTCGTTCCGCCCGTTCCACGAGCGTCGCCATCCGAGCGCCGCCGGTCGTGCCCGCGGTCACTGCGCACCCAGCAGCTGAAGGATCTCCGCGACCGGCCGGTGGACCCCCAGCAGAAGCGGGGTGTCGCGGACCGTCGAGCGCCGGCTCTCGGTGGCACGCAGGGCCCGGACCAGGTCACCGAAGGCAACCAGGTCGTCGGTCTCGTAGGCGACCACGAAGTCCTGGCTGTCGAGACCGAACGAGTAGGCCAGTGCCTGGCGGACCATGGGGTACTCGTGGCCGACGCGCATGTGCTCGTTCATGATCCCCTGTCGCGTCTCGCGCGAGGACAGGTACCAGTCGGTCGTCTTGACGAAGGGATAGACGACCAGATAGCGACCGCGCTCGCCGCCAAAAGCCGACTGCTCCTGGTCGGTCGGCTTCTTGACGTACTGCGACGGGCCGATCCGGCCAAGCAGCGAATGGCGCACGGTCAGCCAGCGACCGAGCCCGGCCCGCAGGAGACCCGCGGCGGCGGTCTCGAGGACGTCGATCGTGGGCGCCATCCGCCACAGGAGCAGGTCCACTCCCGGCTCGAGGCCGATCGAGGAGTAGGCGATGCTGCGGACGCCCTCGAGCTCGGCCGCGCCGTGGGCTGCATCGAAGCGCAGGCCGTCGTCGTGGCGCTCCTGGTCGGTCCGGCGTCGCCACGCGGGATCGAGCCCGAGGGCGAGGGCCTGGACGTAGACCTGGTCGTCGGAGCTCATCGCTCGTCTCGCAGCCAGGTCGCGATGTCCGCGGCCGCGTAGGTGATGACGATCCCGGCCCCGGCCCGGACGATCGCGGTGACCGCCTCGACCGTCGCCCGCGGTCCGTCGAGCCAGCCACGCGTGGCGGCCGCGGCCAGCATCGCGTACTCGCCGGAGACCTGATAGGCCGCGATCGGGACGTCGAACCCAGCACGCGCGGCGGCGATGAGGTCGAGACCGGAAAGCGCCGGCTTGACGAGGAGGATGTCGGCGCCCTCGGCGACGTCGAGGGCCATCTCGCGGAGCGCCTCCCGGCCGTTGGCCGGGTCCATCTGGTAACCGCGCCGGTCGCCAACGGCGGGGGCGCTGTCGGCCGCCTCCCGGAAGGGGCCGTAGAAGGCCGAGGCGTGCTTGGCCGCGTAGGCCATGATCGCCGTCTGGTCCAGGCCCTCGGCGTCGAGGGCGGTCCGGATCGCAGCCACCTGACCATCCATCATCGCGCTCGGGGCGACGATGTCGGCGCCGGCCCGCGCCTGGCTGACCGCCGTCTGGGCGAGTCGGGCGAGGGCGGCGTCGTTGTCGACGGAACCGTCCGCCGCCAGCGGGCCGCAGTGGCCGTGGTCCGTGTATTCGCACAGGCACGTGTCGGCGATCGTCACCAGCGCCAACTCGCGCGTGCGGATCCGCCGGATGGCCTCCTGCACGATCCCGTCCTCGTCCGAGGCCCCGCTGCCGAACGGATCCTTGGTCTCGGGCACGCCGAAGAGGATCACGCCGCCGACCCCCAGCGCGGCGAGGCGAGTCGCCTCGTCGGCGGCGACGTCGGGTGACAGCCGGGCCACTCCCGGCAGCGACGCGATCGGCTGCCGGATGCCGACGCCGGGCTGGACGAAGAGCGGCGCGACGAGCATCGCCGGATGGAGCCGGACCTCACGAACGAGCGCTCGCAGGGCCGGCGTCCGGCGCAGGCGGCGCAGGCGGATCGGGAGCGCCCCAGAGCTCGAGAGCCCGGAGCCGGAGGGCGCCACCTTGACGGTCATCGGACCTCCTGTGGGTGAGCGGCGAGGGCGTCCGCGGTGGTGCGGGCGAGGGCGATCGCCTCGGGGGATGACGACACGGCCAGGACGGACAGGCCCGCGGCGACGGCTTCCGCCGCCGTCTCGGGTCCGATGCAGACCGCGGGGATGGCGCCGATCTCGAGGGCCTCGGCCCGCGCCAGGGCGACCAGACCGCGGACGGTCGAGCCACTGGTGAAGAGGACCGCCTCGATGGGCCCGCCGGCCAGGGCGCGACGAAGCGGTCCGCGGGAGCTTACGGGCGCCTCGCGGGTCCGGTACGCGACGACGTCGTCGACCTGGGCGCCGCGCCTCCGCAGGACCACCGCGAGCTCAGCGTCGGCGAGATCGCCGCGGACGATCAGCACCCGATCGCCCGGGACCACCGGCAGCTCGACGGCCATCGCCGTGGCGCTGCTCCGGCTGGGTTGAAGGTCGACCTCGATGCCGCCCTGCTCGAGGACGAGCCGGGTCGTTGGCCCGATGGCCGCCCAGGACGGGGCCCCGAGCTCCGTGGAGACGCGCCCGGCCGCCGCGAGAATGGCCCGCGCCCCGTTCGCACTGGTCACGATCACCCAGGCGTAGGCGTGCAGGCCTCCCAGCGCAGAGTCGAGCTCGCCGCGGGGCGGTTCAAGATCGATCGCGATGGTGGGGACCGTCACCGGCTCGAGACCCACCCCGCGCAGGGCCGACACCAGACCGAGCGCCTGGTCGACCGCTCGGGTGACGAGAACCCGGCGGGCCGTCGGGGGCGACGGGTCCGGTCTGGCCCCGACCGCCGAGATCTGAGTGCGGGTCCCGACCCCAAGCGTCGCGGCCAGCTCGTAGGCCAGGTCCTCGCCCGCACCAAGCGGGGCTCGGCTGCGGGTGATCGCGGTGGTCGAGCCGTCCGGGCTGGCGTAGCCGCCGAGCAGGTCGAGCGTGTCACCGTCGACCGTCCCCAATGCACCGATCGGGGCCCGACAACCACCACCGGATGCGGCCAGAAACGTCCGCTCGGCCTCGACCGCCAGGCGAGTCGCCGGATCGTCGATCTCAGCGACGAGCGCGAGCGTCCGCGCATCGTCCCGGCGGAGCTGCACCGCAATCGCACCCTGGCCCGGTGCCGGCGGCACGATCTCGGGTGCGAGGCGCTCGGCAATCCGGGCGCCCGACCCGAGGCGGTCGAGCCCCGCGCAGGCCAGGATGAGAGCGTCGGTCTCACCGGCATCGAGCCGGCGCAGGCGAGTGTCGACGTTGCCGTGGAGCGGGTGGACGACGAGATCTGGTCGCCGGGCGAGCACGAATCCGGTCCGCCGCGGGCTGTCGGTTCCGACGCGAGAGCCGGGCGGCAGGTCGTCCAGCCGCCGTTCCGCCGCCGCGACCCGGACCACGAGCGCATCGCGCGGGTCGGCTCGGGGCAGATAGGCGCCGATCTGGAGCGCCGGTTGCTCATCGGTCGGAACGTCCTTGGCGCTGTGGACCGCCACGTCCACGTCGCCGGCCAGCAGCGCCCGTTCGATTGCGGCAACAAATGCGCCCTCGCCCCAGGCCGTGTCGGGAGCCCGCCGATCGCCGGCCGTCTCGATGACCACGACCCGCGACCGTCGGCCGGCCTGCTCGAAGGCCTGCGCGACGAGCGTTGCCTGGGCCATGGCGAGGGCACTGCCGCGCGAGCCAATCGCGATCTCCGCGGCGCTCACAGGGCGAAGATGTCGCGTATGACGCGCTCCTCGCCGCCATCCGAATCGCGACCCAGGCGCTCGAGGGGCTCGCGCAGGAGCCGGCGCGCGAGATGTCGGGTCATGCCTTCGATCGCATCCCTCGCTTCGGGCTCGAGGTCGGGCAGGCGGCGCCACAGAGCGGCCAGCTCGGCCTCGCGTTCGCGATCCGCGCGCTGGATCAGGGCATCGGCCGCCGCCCGCCCGTCGCGGCCATTCAGCCAGTCCACGAAGTCGCGCGTCGTGCGATCGATCAGCCCATCGAGCCTGACCAGCGAGCCGTCGGGGAAGGTTCCCGGGTCGTGTTCGGCGAGGGCGAGCTCGTCGGCCGAGACAAAGCGCGGGCCAAGCACGGCGGCCGCCCGATCCGGCACGGCCACCGGCACCGACAGGTCGACGACGATGGTGCTGCTCGCGGCCAGGGCCTCGATCGCGTCGGAGCCGATCGCCCACGATCCGCCCAGTGCGACGATCACGCCCGCGAACGAGGCCGACCGTCGACCGGGATCGAACGGCTCGATCCGGACCCCATTCGCGCTCGCAACGGAGCGGGCGCCGGCTGCGGAACGGTTTGCGACCGAGACCGAGGCGCCGGCGCCAACCGCGGCCTTCACGGCCAGGCGGCCCATCGGGCCGGCGCCGACCACCAGGACCTCGCGGCCGCGGAGGGACCCCGTCCGTTGTTCGATGGCCGACAGGGCGACGTCTGCGAGCGAACGGACCGGATCCTGGCGCCAGGATCGGGCGCGACGCCCTGCCTGTAGCGCGCTCGCGAACAACCGCTCGAGCGCCCCGTCGAGGCCCCCGGCCGCGCGCGCGGCGTCGACGGACGACCGGAGCTGGTGGAGGACCTGGTCCTCACCGATCACCACGGAATCGCGGCCGACCGCTACGGCGATGGCGTGACGGACCGCGTCCGCGCCGATCAGCGCCCTGCCGCCGGCCGGCAGCGAGACGGCGCGGGCCAGGCGAGATGGCTCCTCTGGCCAGACCGTGTAGGCCTCCACGCGATGGCACGTCTCGAGCATGAGCGCACTGCCACTCAGCTGGTCCCCGAGCCGCGTGGCGAACCGCTCGCGCTCGATGGCGGGGACGTGGCGCACATGCGTGATCAGCGCCACGATGGCGCCCGCCGGCGGCTGTCTCACGCCGTTCGATCCCGATCGGCCGCGGCGCCGACCGGCAGGCGCGGGCGGCCGCGACCCGGGGCCGCCCCGTGGCCGGTCATCGTCGCCAGGAGCAGGCGATCCATCGCGCGTTCGGCGGTCTCGAGCAGGTCGGTCGTTTCGGCGGTGTCGAACCCGCGCCTGCGAGCCGCAACCGCGAGCTCATGATGGAACGGCGCGCGAAACCGCAGAAAGCCCTCGACGGTCTGGCTGAGCGACAGCCCCATCCCGGCGGCGACGCGGCCGTACTCGCCGGCCGTGACCGACGCCTCCTCGAGGTGGTGGGCGATCGCGTCCGGCTGGGTCGCGTCGAGATGCTGGAGCAGGCTGGCGGCGAGGACCTGGCCCCGCTCGCGAAAGAGCACGCGCTGCTCGTCAGTAAGCGTCAGGACCCAGGGCAGCTCGGGCGCGCCATCCCGACTGGCCCGACGGTAGGTCCGGGCGATCCGGCTGGGCGTGAATCCCGGGCCGGACAGGGACGGCCGGTGAGAACGGTCGGCGGGCAGCAGGCGCTCGAGGGCGGCCCGGGAGAAGCGCCGATGACCGCCGGGTGTCGTGAACACCCGCAAGCGGCCGGCATCGCTCCAGCGGCGCAGGGTGGCGGGCGAGACGCCGAGCACGCGGCTGGCCTCGGACAGGCCTACCCAGTCACGATCGGCGACAGGACGACGGGCCAAAACCTACTCAAATCTACTCGAATAGTGGCGACCCGCTCACAATACCACGCCGGTCGCCGGCCCGCGCGATCCCGGTGACGAGGAATCCCGACGGCCGCTCAGGCCTCGAGCTTGGTCCGCATGCAGTCGAAGGTCTGACCGATCATCTTGTTGGCCGTGCCTTCGATGAGGCGCGCACCGAGCGATGCCATCGAGCCGGACAGCGAGACGTCGGCACTCCAATCCATGCGGGTCCCGGCACCATTGTCCGAGAGGCGCATTTCAGCGGTGGCGTCGACGCCGGATCCCGGTGCCTGTCCGTGGGCCTTGATCACGGCCCGATTCGGGGGCTCCTGCTCGGCCATCTCGAGGTTGACCAGGAACCGCGCCTTGATGAATCCGATGCCGACCTTGGCGGTGGATTTGAAATGCGTGGCATCGATGACCTCGACCGACTCCACCCCTGGACCGCATTGACCCACCTGGTTGGGATCCGTTACGAACGCCCAGACACGCTCGCGTGAGGCGGCGATCTCGACGGTTCCGGAGAATTTCATCTGACCTCCATGAGGTGGTGGCTCGGCGCCAGGTGGCTAGCGGTCCGAGGAGATCGGCCCCGGAACATAGGCCTCCGGCTCGCGCATGAAGCGGGTCCGACAGCCGATCGAGCAGAAGGCGTACACCAGCCCGCCGTGCTCGGCCAGGTGGCGCGCGGTGGCCGGATCGACGGTCATGGCGCAGACCGGGT
>JAXDKT010000054.1:0-28302 GCA_034666965.1 Chloroflexota bacterium
GGGTGCCCCTGACCCTCGTCGGTGCCGCGACCACCGTCAGCATCGGCGTTCGGCCCGAGAAGATCCGGATGCACGAGGAGCAGGCCACGGTCCCCGACGGTCACAACCGGCTGACCGGCACCATCCGCGACGTCGCGTACATTGGGGTCAGCACCCAGTACATCGTCGAGACCCGTGGCGCGACGCGGGTGACCGTCTACGAGCAGAACATGGAGCGGGCGACCAAGTCGGAGCTGTGGTCTCCGGGCGAGGCCGTTCAGCTTGCCTGGCGACCAGAGCATTCCTTCGTCGTGGCCGACGCCCCCGGCGCCGTCGCGGCCGAGACATGAGGCGGGCCGCGGACCGGTCCGGCAACGGGACCCAGAGGAGAGAATTCGGATGAGCGAGCTCGAATCGCGGCTGACGAAGACACCGGTCAGCCGGCGGCGCTTCCTCCAGGGGACGGCCCTGGCCGGCGTGTCCGCATTCATCGCCGCCTGTACCGGGACCACGGGCAAGTCCCCCACCCCATCCAGCGCGGCCAGCGTTGCCGCCAGCGTGGCGCCCAGCGTCTCGGCCGCGCCGGCCACGCCCAAGGTCATCAGTGGCCCGCTCAAGTTCGCCAACTGGACCGCCTACATCGACCTCGCCGGGGCCGCGGGCGACGCCGGCGAATACAAGCCCGGATCGTCGCCGACGCTGGAGCAGTTCAAGAAGAAGTACAAGGTCGACGTCGACTACGAGGAAAAGATCAACACCAACCAGACCTTCCTCAAGACGATCGAGCCGGCTCTGATCGCGGGGCTGCCGACCGGCTGGGACCTGATCGTCCACACCGATTCGTTCGCGGCCAGCCTGATCAGCAAGGGCTGGGTCGAGAAGATCGACCACGACAACACGCCAAATTGCGTGGCCAACCTGCGCGACGCGCTGAGGAACCAGTCCTGGGATCCCGGCAACGACTTTCACTACCCGTGGCAGTCGGGCATGACCGGGGTCGGCTACAACGTCAAGGCGCTGGCCTCGGCGAACATCCCGGCGCCGACCAAGATCGCCGACCTGTGGGCGATCCCAAGCGACAAGGTGACCTTCCTCGACGAGGCCCGCGACACGTTCGGCCTGGCCCTACTCAAGTTGGGCATCGATCCGGACCCCGACAAGGTGACCGTCGACGACCTCCAGAAGGTCGCCGACGACATCCAGCCCCTCGTCGGCAAGGGCCTGCGCTTCACCGGCAACGACTACGTCCAGGACTTCGGCCAGAAGAAGGTCTGGGCGGCCATGGTCTGGTCGGGCGACCTGGCCTCGTCGGGTGGCGAGGACGACAAGTTCGTGTTCCCCGAGGAGGGGGTCATGATCTGGACCGACAACATGGTCATCCCCAAGGGCGCCGCCAACAAGTACACCGCCGAGCTGATGATGGACTTCGTGTACGACCCGGTGATCGCGGCCCAGATCGCCGACTACGTCTTCTACGTCTCGCCGGTCAAGGGGGCCGACGAGGAGATCAAGAAGATCGACCCCGATGCGGCGAGCAACCCGCTCCTGTTCCCCGGCCCGGAGATCGTCGCCAAGCAGCACAACTTCCAGTTCCTCAAGCCTGACGTCGAGAAGACGATGCTCGACCTGCTCTCCACGCTCGAGGGAACCTAAACCACCACCGGGGAGAGGCCGCTGCGATGACGAGTCTCGCGTCGACGGCGTCGGGACCGGGCCTGCGGCGCAGGATCGGTCGGGCGACCCCATATGTCCTGCTCGCCCCGGGGCTGCTCTACCTCGTCGTGTTCTACGTCGTGCCGAGCATCCAGATGTTCACCTACTCGATCTCGAGCGGCACGCTCGAGACCGGGTTCACGATGACCCTCTCGCTCGATGCCTACGCCACCGGCCTCGACCGGTTTGGCAAGCAGTTCCTCAACTCGATCGTGTATGGCGGGGCCGCCACGATCGCGACCTTGCTCATCGGCTTCCCGGTCGCCTACGCGATCGCCTTCCGGGGCGGCCGCTACAAGAACCTGGTCCTGTTCCTGGTCATCGCCCCGTTCTTCACCAGCTTTCTCATCCGGACCATCAGCTGGAAGATCCTGCTCGGCGACCAGGGCCCGTTGCTCGCCCCGCTCAAGGACCTCCACATCCTGCCGACCGGGTTCAGCCTGCTCGGGACCGGTTTCGCCCAGGCGTCGGGGATCACCTACAACTTCCTGCCATTCATGATCCTGCCGCTCTACGTCGCCCTCGAAAAGATCGACCCGCGGTTGCTCGAGGCCGCCCAGGACCTCTATGCCGATCGGACCCAGGTATTCCGCCGGGTGACCCTGCCGCTGGCCCTGCCGGGGGTCTTCGCCGGCTCGCTCCTGACGTTCATCCCGGCCATGGGCGACTACGTCAATGCCGAGCTGCTGGGCAATCCGTCGACGCGGATGATCGGCAACGTCATCCAGAACCGGCTCCTGATCCAGAACGACTACCCGGTCGGGGCGGCCCTGTCGTTCATCCTCATGGCCGGGATCCTGGTCGCGGTGGCGATCTATGCGCGGGTCCTGGGCACCGAGCAGCTGACCGGCTGACACGATGACCGCCAGCGGAACCAGCCCAGCGACCTCGCGCCCGCCGAGCGGGCGGGGTGTCCTCCGCGCGATCGACCACTACGCCCTGCCCGTGTTCACGACGCTGGCGATCGGCTACCTGCTGGTGCCCATCTTCGTGATGGTCGTGTTCAGCTTCAACCAGCCGGTCGGCAAGTTCAACTACAGCTGGAACCACTTCAGCCTGGAGGGCTGGCTGCACCCGTTCGACTGGCCCGGCCTGCCCGACTCGGTCCGGATCTCGCTGACGATCGCCTTCGTCTCGACGATCTTCGCCACCCTGCTCGGGACCCTGATCGGCCTGGCCCTGACCCGCTACCAGTTTCGCGGGCGGGGCTTCCTCAACGGGTTCATCTTCCTGCCCATGGCGACGCCCGAGATCGTCCTGGGCTCGAGCCTGCTGACCCTCTTCGTGGCGACCGCCCTGCCGCCCCTCGCCGGTGGCGTGCCCACGCTCTACCCGACCGGCTTCGTGACCATCCTCATCGCCCACGTGATGTTCAACATCAGCTATGTCGTGGTCACGGTCAAGGCCCGCCTGGCCGGCTTCGACCGCCGCCTGGAGGAGGCGGCGATGGATCTCGGCGCCAACGAGTGGACGACGTTCTGGCGGGTCACCTTCCCGCTGATCCTGCCCGGGATCATGGCCGCGGCGTTGCTGGCCTTCTCCCTGTCGATCGACGACTTCATCATCACCAACTTCGTGTCCGGGACGACCAACACCTTCCCGATCTGGGTCTACGGCGTCCAGAAGAACGCCCTGCCGGTCCAGATCAATGTCATCGGCTCGATCATCTTCTTCGTCGCCGTCGGCTTCGTGGCCGTGTCGACGATCGTCTCAGCCCGACGGAGCCGATAGGCCTCGGCCAGCCGGCGGGCACGCGCAAAGGAGCCCAGCAGGCCATGCTCGAAACCGAATCAACCGAGCCCGGCGCGACCGGCCTTCCCGACCGGTCGGTCGTGCCCGCGGTCTGGAGCCGGATCACCGACCTGACGGTCGATCGCGGCGAGGGCTCGTGGCTGATCGCGACCGATGGCCAGCGCTACCTCGACTACTCGTCCGGCATCGGTGTCACCAACACCGGCCATGCCCATCCGCGGGTCGCTGCGGCCGTGGCGGCCCAGGCCGCCAAGCTCCTCCACGGCCAGCAGAACATCGTCTTCCACGAGCCTGGCCTGCGCCTCTATGAGCGCCTCCAGCACGTGCTCCCCGGGGACGGGTGGGGTGCGTTCCTCTCGAACAGTGGCGCCGAGGCCGTGGAGGCCGCGGTCAAGCTGGCCCGGGTCGCGACCGGCCGACCGGTCGTGATCGCCTTTCGGGGCGGATTTCACGGCCGGACCGCCCAGACGATGGCCCTGACCAGCGCCAAGGACGTCTACCGGGCCGCCTTCGAGCCGCTGCCCGGGTCCGTCTACCACACCGCCTTCCCGTACTGCTACCGCGCGGCCGGCGGGGCCCATCCGATCGAGGCGTGCACCTGCGACTGGGAGGCCCAGCTCGACCTGACCTTCCACCAGCTCATCTACCCCGACCGGGTCGCGGCGATCATCGTCGAGCCGGTCCTGGGCGAGGGTGGCTACGTGGTGCCGCCACCGGGCTTTCTGCCCCGTTTGCACGAGATCACCCGGGAGCACGGCATCCTGCTCATCGCGGACGAGGTCCAGACCGGCTTCGGACGGACGGGCAAGATGTTCGCGGTCGAGCACTGGGGCGTGGAGCCGGACATCCTGACGATGGCCAAGGGGATCGCCTCCGGGCTGCCGCTGTCGGGGATCATCGCCCGGCGCGAGCTGATCGAGCGCTGGGCGCCCGGGACCCACGGCGGGACCTATGGCGGCAACGTCGTCAGCTGCGCGGCGGCGAACGCGACCCTCGACGTCATCCGTGACGAGGACCTCGTCGGCAATGCCGCGGCGCGCGGCGCCCAGTTCCTGGCCGGGCTTCGGGAGCTCGGCGCGGAGTACCCCTCGATCGGCGACGTCCGAGGGCTGGGCCTCATGCTCGCCCTCGAGTTCGTCAAGCCCGGCGAGGGCGACGGACGCGTGCCCAACCCGAACGTGGCCAAGCGCGTCCTCGCCGAGGCCCTCGACCGCCGCCTGATCGTCCTCTCGGCCGGGACCTACGCCAACGTGGCCCGGATCATCCCGCCCCTGGTCACGACAGCCGATGAGGTCGACCTGGCACTGGGCGTCCTGAACGAGAGCCTGGCCGCCGCCGGGGCCTGACGCCCGTGACCGTCGACGACGGACCACGCGTTCGCGCCGAGCAGCGTCTCGCAATCCTCGCCCGGCAGCTCGAGCGGGTCGGACTCGATGGTGGTGTGATCACGGACGCCGATCCACCGGGCCGGGACCTGCTCCGTCGCCAGACCGAGGACGCGATCGAAGCGGCCGGCCTGGCCGAGCTGCTGGCCGACGGGCGGGCTCGCTTCCGCGACTGGGTCCAGGGCGCCTATAACCGAATGCGCTCCGACCTCAAGGTCTTCCAATACGCCTGGGGCACGACCATGGGCCCCGTCGAGGATCGAGTGAACGTCTTCCTGGCGGTCGATGATGCGGTCCTGGCGACCGTCGCCCACGAGCTGATCCGTGAGGACGATCGCGCGGCGTTGCTCGAGCCGTACGACCGGCTCATCGGCAGCTGAGCGCTTGGCGGGCTCCGGAGGGGCCGCGAACCGCCCGAGACCTCAGCCCGGTCGCCCGGCGAGGCGCGCCAGCAGCTCCTCGTGGAGGAGACCGTTGGACGCGAGCAGCGTGCCCGAGTCGATCCTGCGCCGGCCTTCGAGGTCCGTGACCCGACCGCCGGCCTCCTCGATGAGGACCAGCGGCGCGGCCATGTCCCAGGGCGACAGATCGACCTCGACCATGCCTTCCGCGGCGCCCTCGGCGAGGAGCGCGTAGCCCCAGAAGTCGCCGAAGCCGCGCTCGCGCCAGACGTCGCCGAGCAGCTCGTGGAAGCCGGGCGCCCTGCCCGAGACCTCGATGTCGTGGCCCGAGCCGTACAGCAGCTGGGCGTCGGCGATGGTCGCCACCCGCGACGCGTGGATCGCCCGCGGTCCTTCCATGCCGGCCGCCCCGACCGCCCAGGCTCCCCCGCCGCGGCGGGCGTACCAGCGCTCGCGCAGGGCGGGCGCGGACACGACCCCGACCTGGAGCTCGCCCTCGATCTCGAGGGCGAGCAGCGTCCCGAACAGGGGCACGCCACGGATGAAGTTGTGGGTCCCGTCGATCGGGTCGATGAACCACCGCGCGCGGGCGTCGCCGGCCTCGGTGCCGTACTCCTCGCCGACCAGGCCGTGGTCCGGAAAGGCGGCCAGAATGCGCTCCCGGATGAGCCGCTCGATGGCCTGGTCGGCGGCCGTCACGAACGAGCGGTCGGGCTTGGTCATGATCTCGAGGTCGCGCCGGAAGTGGCGCAGGGCGATCTCATCGGCGGCGTCGCAGGCGGCCTGGGCAAAGGCCAGCCAGTAGTCGAGGTCATCGGCCGACGCCCGCGCCCAGCTGGCGCTCCAGCTCGGGCCGAACGGCGCCTCGACCGGCGCGCCGGGTTCCCAGGCGGGCGGACCGGCGCGATCGGAGCGCGGGTCGCGATCCTCGCCGTGTTCGTCCACCTCGGCGCCGCCTTCGCGCTCGTCGGTCATGACCGGATGCGCTCGCCGGTCGGGTCGTAGAGCGGCTCCGCCGCGACCACGCAACCGACCCACCGCCCGAACACCTCGATCTCGCCGCGGGTGCCGACCGCGGCTCGATCCGGGGGCAGGTAGGCATACGCGATCGAGCGCTCGACCGCGAAGCCGTACCCTCCGCTGGTCACCCGCCCGACGATGGTCCCGTCCATCCGGACCGGCTCGTTGCCGAGCGCGATCGAGCCCGGATCGTCGAGGACCAGGCAGCGCAGGCGCTTGCGCGGGCCGGCCGCCCGGGCCGCGATCAGGGCCTCGCGTCCGATGAAGTCGACCCCTTTATCGAGCCGGACGGCAAAGCCGAGGCCAGCTTCATAGGGCGTCTCATCGGGGGTGACGTCGCTCGACCAGACCCGGTAGCCCTTCTCCAGCCGGAGGGCGTCGATGGCGCGGTAGCCCGCGGCGGTCAGACCGTGCTCGCGACCGGCGGTCCAGAGCGTGTCCCACACGGCCGTACCGTACTCCGTCGGTGGGTAGAGCTCCCAACCGAGCTCGCCGACGTAGGTGACCCGCAGGGCCAGGACCGGCGCGTGGCCGACCGTGATCGGACGCGCGGTCAGGTACGGAAAGCCCGCGTCGGACACGTCGTCGCGGGTGCACGTGGCGAGGATGTCGCGGGCGCGCGGACCCCACAGCCCGAAGCAGGCCGAGCCGCTGGTCCGATCCTCGACGATGACGGCGCCGGCGGCCGACACCTGCTCGTCGAGCTGCTTGCGAATCCAGCCGAGGTCGTGGTTGCCGAAGGCCGTTCCGGTGACGATCAGGAAGCGCTCCGCCGTCAGACGGGTGACGGTGAAGTCGGCCTCGATCCCACCGCGCCGGTTGAGCATCTGGGTGTACACGATCGAGCCGACCGGCCGGTCGACGTCGTTGGCGCACAGCCGCTGGAGAAAGGCGCAGGCACCCGGGCCCGCGACCTCGATCTTGCTGAAGCTCGACTCGTCGAACAACCCGGCGGCGGTCCGCGTCGCGAGCGCCTCGGCGCCGATCGCCGGCGACCAGTGCTCGCCGGCCCAGCCGCGCGGGCGAAGACCGTCGTCACCGGCGGCGGCGTTGGGCTCGAACCAGTTTGGCCGCTCCCAGCCGGACTTCTCGCCGAACGACGCGCCCAGCTCGACCAGCCGTCCGTAGGCCGACGACAGGCGCAGCGGCCGGCCGGCGGTGCGTTCCTCGTTGGGATAGTGGATGTCGTAGTAGGTCGAGTAGACCTCGACGGTGCGGGCCAGGGTGTAGGCCTGGCTGCGGTACTGGGCACCGAAGCGGCGGATGTCCATCTTCCACAGGTCGAGCTCGGGCTCCCCGTCCACGATCCAGCTGGCGACCTGGCGGCCGATCCCGCCGGCCCCGGCGATGCCGTGGGCGCAGAAGCCGGCGGCCACGAACAGACCGCGAACCTCGCTCTCACCCAGGATGAACTCGTTGTCGGGGGTGAACGCCTCGGGACCGTTGATCATCCGGTTGATACCGGCGTCGCCGATGGCCGGCACCCGGCGGACCGCCCCATCCATGATCTCGGCGAAGCGCGGCCAGTCCGGCGCCAGGAGCTTGCCGTTGAAATCGGCCGGGATGCCATCGAGCGACCAGGGCACCGGGTGGCGCTCGTAGCCGCCCATGCACAGGCCGCCGACCTCCTCGCGAAAATAGACCAGGTTGTCCGGGTCGCGCATCGTCGGCAGGGTCGGGCTCACTCCCTCGATCCGCTCGGTGAAGAGGTATTCGTGGGCCATCGGAACGATCGGCACCTCGACGCCGGCCAGCCGGCCGATCTCCGGAGCGAACATGCCCCCGGCGTTGACCACCACCTCGGTCCCGATCGTTCGTTCCTGGCCGTCCTTGATCACCCGCACGGCCCGAACCCGGTCGCCCTCCACGTCGATGCCCACCACCCGGGTGCGGGTCTCGATCCGGACGCCCCGCCGGCGGGCCCCGGCCGCCAGGGCCTGGGCCAGGCCCGACGGATCGAGCCAGCCGTCGGTCGGCAGGTGGACCGCCCCGAGCACGCCCTCCACCGACATCAGCGGGAAGAGCGCCTCCGCCTCGGCCGGCGAGATCAGCGCCAGCGGCAGACCGAACGTCTTGGCCCAGCCCGCCTGGCGGGCGAGCTCCTCGAGGCGCTCCGGGGTGGACGCGAGGCGGAGCGAGCCGACCTCGTGCCAGGAGGGATCGACGCCGGTTTCGGTGGCGAGTCGGCGGTACAGCTCGACCCCGTACATCATCATCCTGGTCAGGGTCACGCTCGAGCGCAGCTGGCCAACCAGACCGGCCGAATGAAACGTGGAGCCGGACGTGAGCTCGGCCCGCTCGACCAGGACGATGTCCGTCCAGCCGCGCTCCGCCAGGTGGTAGGCGACACTCGTCCCCCCGACGCCGCCACCGATGATCACCGCACGGGCGTGGTCCATGTCGCAGCGGTGCTCCCTCAGCCGGGTGGGACGTCTCCGGCCGGTAGCGTACCGGCTCGTCCAAGGACTCGCGGGACCGTCGCGTCTAGTGGCAGGCGCTCCTCCCGTTGTCGCTGAAGCTGCGCCCGGGGATGGCCATGAAGTGCCAGGCGTAGCTGCCCGGCGCGAGGTCGAGCCGGAGCACCCCGTACGACGAGGAGTTGCGCACCTCCGAGTTCGGCTTCGGGACGTTGAACAGGCGCAGCGACTCGCCACCGGTGCCAACCACGATCTCGCGGATCCCCCGCTCGGGGTCCGCCACCCCCGTGGGCGTCTGGGGCGCGAAGCGCTCGTAGTCGTGGTCGTGGCCGTTGACGATGAGATCCGCGCCGGCGTCGTAGAGAACCTGCCAGAAGGCGCCCGACTGGGGATCGTTGCCGTGCTCGCCCGAGCTGAACCGGGGGTGGTGCCAGATGGCCAGGGTGCACGCGGCCGGGTGCGCGGCAAGATCGGCCGTCAGCCAGTCGAGCTGAGGGGAACCCGCAACGCAGCCGCCGATCGATTGACAGTTCGAGTTCAGGACGATGACATGCCAGGTCCCGGCCTCGTAGGAATACCAACCTTGGCCGGCCGGTCCGGCGGCGGCTCCGAAGTAGGTGAAGTACGGGGCGCCGGCATCGGTCAGGGCGTCGTGATTGCCGATGGCCGGCCGGGTCCGATCGCGGAAGCGACCCCACGACGGGCCGTAGCACTGCTCGAACTGCGCCGCGGTGCCAGACGGATAGGCGTTGTCCCCGGCGGTGAAGACGATCCCCGGGACGGCATCGACGAGACTGGCCGTCTGCTCATCATGGCTCGAACGGCAGGAGGCGATATCGCCCGCCCCGACCAGGACGGCGACCTGGCCCGACGGCCGGCCTCCAGCGCCGAACGAACCCGGTCGCTCGGTCGCGATCGGGGCGGTCGCCGACGGGCCGCCATTCGCGGCCTGACCCGCAACCTCCCGGCCGATGACCAATCCCCCCGCAGCCAGCCCGACGGCGCCGGCGACGATGAGCGTTGCGCCGATCGCCCAACCGAGGGCAGCGCGTCGGGGTGTCGACACGGTGGCCGATCTCCAGCTTGGACCTCGCTCCCGGAGGCGCTTGGGGCCGGGTCATCGTAGCCCGGACGGTCGCCGGAGCCCTCCCCGCCTGCGCTACCCTCCCGGGAGGAGGTCCAGCCGGGTGCCCACCATCGACGACGTCTTGGCGGCCATCCCCGATTGGGCCGCACGACCGACCGAGGCCGTCCCGATCGCCGGCGGGCTGACCAACCGCAACTACCGGGTCGAGGTCGACGGCGTGGCCTTCTTCGTCCGGATCGCTGAGCCGTCCACGGAGGTGCTTGCGATCGACCGGCCGAACGAGCTCGCCAACACCCGGGCCGCCGCGGCGGCGGGCGTTGGGCCCAGGGTTGTCCACCATCTGCCGACATTGGGCGCGATCGTTCTCGAGTGGCTACCCGGCCGGACGATGTCGAAGGCGGCCTTCGAGGACCGGGCGATGCCGGCCCGGATCGCCGAGACGCTCCGCCGCCTGCACGCCGCGCCGCGCTTCCGGCTCGATTTCGACATGTTCCGCCTGACCGAACGCTACCTGCGGGTCGTCGACGAGCTGACGGCGCCGATCCCGGTCGGCTACCGGGAGCATCTCCCGCTCATCCCACGGATCGAGGCCGCCCTGGCCGAGCGGCCGATGGCCAGCGTGCCCTGTCACAACGACCTGCTGGCCGAGAACTACCTCGACGATGGGACCCGACTGTGGATCGTCGACTACGAGTACAGCGGCAACAACGACCCCACGTTCGAGCTCGGCAACACCTGCCAGGAGCTCGGCTTCGACGACGATCGGGTGCGCGCCCTGTGCGCTGCCTACTTCGGCGAGGCCAGCCCGGCGCTGCTCGGCCGGATGCGTCTCCAGATGATCATGTCCGACGTGGGCTGGACGCTCTGGGCGGCGATCCAGGCTCGCGTCTCGACGATCGACTACGACTTCATGGGCTGGGCCGAGGAGCGCTGGGCGCGGGCCACGGCCGCGCTCGACGGTGCCGACCTCGGTGGCTGGCTGACCGACGCGGCCAGGGGCTGAGCCGGTCAGCCGCGCAGCCTGGTACCCGTAGGATCGACCAGCGCGTCAGCCGCGACCACCGCCGCAACCCGCCCATCGAACACGTCGATCTCGAGCTCGGCTCCCTCAGCCGTCGCGCCCGGCAGGTAGACGGTCCCGATCGTCCGGGCCACGCCATGGCCGTAGCCAGCGCTGCGCAGCCGGCCGACAACCGCCCCGTCGAGGCGAACCGCCTCACCGCCGAAGATCGGCTGGTACTCGGCACCGCCGATGAGGACCGTGCGCAGCCGCTGCGCCGGACGGTCCGCGTCGCGCTCGCGCCGGGCGAGTAGCGCCGCACGACCGTTGAACGGCCCCTTGTCTGGACGGACGAGCGCGCCGAGACCGGCCTCGTCGGGCGTCTCGCGCATCGTCAGGTCGACGCCGTAGTAGCGATAGCCCTTCTCGAGGCGAAGCGAGTCGAGGGCCCGGTAGCCAAGCGGCTCCAGGCCCGTGTCGCGGCCGGCCGCCACCAGCCGGTCCCAGGCCGTGGTCGCCCAGGCCGGCCGGACGTACAGCTCCCAGCCGAGCTCGCCGGCGTAGCTGATCCGCGCTGCCAGGACCGGCGCCGGACCGATCCGGATGTCGGCCGCCCGCCGGAGTGGCAGGGCCGCGTCGTCGACGGGATCGTCGGTCGCCGCGCCCAGGACGGTCCGCGCCGCGGGTCCCCACAGGCCGAGCGTGGCCCACGCCTCACTCTCGTCGTGGATCTCGACCGGTGGCTCGTCGTCGTGCCGGTTCGCGATCAGCCAGGCCATGTCCCCGGCGACGTATCCCGCGCCGGTCACCACCCGGAACCGTTCCGGCCCGAGGCGGGTCACGGTCACGTCGGCCAGCATCCCGGCGCGTTCGTCGAGAAGCTGGCTGTACACGATGCTGCCGATCGGCCGATCGACGTCGTTGGCGCACACCCGCTGGAGCAGCGCGAGCGCCCCGGGGCCGCTGACCGAGATCTTCCCGAACGAGCTGAGGTCGATGAGTCCGACCCGCTCGCGAACGGCGCGATGCTCCTCCGCCACCCGGTCGAACCACGAGGGTCGGCGCCAACCCTGGGCCGGCCCGTCGCGGCCCGCCCGTCGCCACGGTCGGCCCGGGTCGTGGAAGTCCGCGCGCTCCCAGCCGGCCTTCGTCCCGAACACGGCACCGGTCTCCTGGAGCCGTCCGTGCAGCGGCGACAGCCGCCGTGGCCGGCCCGCCACGTCGGCGTCATACGGGTACCGCAGCCGGTAGTAGTCGGCGTAGGCCTCGCGAGCCAGGGCGGCCGACCAGGTCGGGTCGCGATAGACATCGGCGAAGCGCCAGGCGCGGTAAGGGCCGATGTCGACATCCGGGTCGCCCGCTGTGATCCAGCCGGCCATCGCTCGGCCGATCCCGCCGCCGCCGCCGAACCCGTTGAGCGACAGCCCGGCGGCGACCCAGAAGCCGTGGACTCCGGGCAGCGGCCCCAGGAGCGGGTTGGCGTCCGGTGTCATCGCGTCGGGATGGCAGACGAGCCGGATCACCTCGGCGTCGGCCAGGAACGGAAAGCGCCGGACGGCGCCGGCCATGAGCGGGGCGAACCGCTCGTAATCGGGTGGCAGCGCCGTGGCGGCGTGGTCCCACGGGACGCCGTCGACCCAGCGCGCCTTCGGCTCGGCCTCGTAGCCCCCGAACAGCATCCCGCCCTGCTCGCTCTTGCCGTAGACCAGGTTGTCGGGATCCCGGAAGCAGGGCATGTCCCGGGGCAGCTCGTAGCCGGGCACCGCCCGCAGCGCGATGTGCTGGTGGTCGACCGGCGTCGACGGGATGAACGCGCCGACCATCGCCGCGACCTGCGGAGCCCAGATCCCAGCCGCGTCAACGACCAGCTCGGTGTCGATCGGGCCGCGGTCGGTGAGGACCCGCGAGACCGCCCGTCGCGCGGTGAGCTCGATCCCGGTCACCCGCGTGCCCGTCTGGATCCGGACGCCCAGCGAGCGCGCGGCGTCGGCCACAGCATGAGTCGCCATGTGTGGGTCGAGGTAACCGTCCTGGCCGAGGAAGACAGCGCCGTGGAGCTCGGCGCGGCTCATCGCCGGCATCCTGCGGGCCGCCTCATCGGCGGACACGACCTCCACGTCGAGACCGATCCCGCGGGCACGGCTGGCCGACCGTTGGAGCTCGCGCAGCTGGTCCGGGCTCGACGCCAGGCGCAGGCTGCCGGAACGCTCGAAGACGCCCAGCCGTTCGTACAGCTCAACGCTGTAGCGCCGGAAGCGCATCATCGTCGACGAGGGATTGAAGACCGTGACCAGCCCGGCCGCCTGGCAGGTCGAACCGGAGGTCAGCTGGGCCTTCTCGACGAGGAGGACGTCGGTCCAGCCAGCCTCAGCCAGGTGATAGGCCACGCTGCACCCGGTGATCCCGCCGCCGATGACCACGACCCGGGCCTGGTCCACCGCTCCCTCCTGTGCCTGACGATCCTGGATGGAACGGTACGGCCTCGGACCCCCACCGTCTCGACGGCCCTGATGTCCCCGGTCGTGGCCGGTCAGTCCGCGGCCGCCTCGCGCAGGGCGCGCTCGAAAGCCGCCGTCGAGGCATTGGACAGCAGCCGCTCGAAATGCTCGCCGGCGTAGGCCACGAAGTCGACGTCGAGCGTGCTGATCCCCTGCTGGAGCACACCCCACATCGCCTCGCGAAAGTCGGACACCACCCGCATCAGGAGCACCCGCGCCAGCCGCCCCGGCCGGGCCGGTGCGTCGTCGTAGGCCTCGAGCAGGATCCGATCCTCGTCGGCGCTCAGCCCGTGGTTGATGCTGAAGTTGCCCAGGTCGAAGAAAGGGTCACCCATCCCCGCGTACTCCCAGTCGACGATCCGGATCCGGGTCCCATCGTCGATGAAGTTCGCGTTGAGCAGGTCGTTGTGACACGGTCGGAGCTCGATCGGGTCGGCCAGCAGGGCGAGCTCGATCCGGCGCCCCATCGCCCGACTCAGGTCGTACTCGACCGGGATGGGCACGCCGCGGGCGAAGGCCAGGGCTCGGTACGCCTCGACGATTCGGAGCGGGGTGAACAGGCCCGGGATGGCCGGTCCGCCATGGATTCGACGGATCGAATCGGCCACGCGACGAAGCGTCACGGGACGGTGGACGGCCTCGTCCGAGACCGGCTCGCCCTCGATGAAGCGGGTGACGAGATAGCCCTCGGGGCGGATGAAGGCGGTGACCTCGGGACCCACGCCGACGCCGGCCGCGGCGACGGTCGCCGCCAGCTCGACCTCCCGGCTGATGCCCAGCAGATGGGTGTCGTTGCCGGCCAGGCGGAGGACCCAGCGCTCGGCGACCCCGTCCGCGCTGACCAGGAAGTTCCGGTTGGTGATCCCGCCGCTGAGCGGCGTCAGGGAGAGTTCGAGGCCGGCCAGGTCAGGGACGCGACTGAGCGCCCGCACCAGGTCGTCATGGAGCCTGGCCCCGCCCGCGTCGTCTGCATGCGTCGCCTGGGGGCTCATCGACCTCCGATCAGGTCCGGTCCTGACGCGACGACGGCGCGGCGATCGCTCACCGCACCGTCGTCATCAGTGCGCCTGCGCGCTCCACCGGCTCAGCCGATGGTGGCCTCGCCCGTGGCCAGATCGGGGGGCACGAGATCCTCATGCCCGCGCTGGGCGACCAGATAGTAGACCGCACCGACGATCACGACCGTCAGCACCAGGGTCTCGAAGACCGGCCAGGAAGGCAGGCCACTGAGCACGTTCGGCTTGCCATCGGCACCCTTGCCAAGCGCGAGGAACGTGTTGATGAACGGGTTGGACCACGTATTCCGCAGGTCGTTCCCGAACACGCCGAAGAGCCCGGGATCGGTCCACAGGCCGATGTTGATGACCATCGCCCCGCCCCAGATCAGGGCGAGGACATTGATGATCGTGCCCCAGCTGCCGAGGCTGAACCAGGCACCCTTGTGCGGCCACCCCTTGCGCCGGGCGCTGAACACGCCGAGGTTGCACAGGAAGTAGCTGATATAGATCATCCCAGTGGCCGCGATGGCGGTATAGATCGAGCCCGTCGCACCGGTCAGAATCAAGGGGATGGCGCCGAGCACGCCGACCGCGATCGCCGCGTTGGCCGGCGTGCTGAAGGTCGAGTTGACGTGGCCCCATAGGCCGCCAAGAGGCAGCCGCCGATCGCGGCCCATCGAGAACATCAGCCGAGTCGTCGCGCCCTGGATCGCCAGGGTGCACACGTAGACGGCGATCAGGATGATCACCAGGTAGAGATCGCCAAGGGTCGTCGGACCCAGCTGGAACGTGAGGTTGTCCTTGATCGTGGTTGCGATCGGGAAACCGAAGGCCTGGCCCTCAGCGACCGCCGCCGCGATGTCCTTGAACGACAGGGTCACGGCGAGCAGGAAGATCCCACCAACCAGGCCCGACAGCCAGATCGCCGAAAGGACGCCGCGGGGTGCCTGCCTGCTCGCGTCCAGCGTCTCCTCGCCGAATGTCCCGGCTGTGTCGAAGCCATAGACCACGAACAGGGCCATGAACATGCCGACCAGGAACACGGCGCCGTAGTTGCCATCGGCGAGTCCGGCCGTGTACGACGTGTCGAAGAGGACGGCCGGCGACTGGTGGTTCGCGAAGAACAGCAGGATCAGGGCGAACACCACCATTCCGATGATCTCGGCGCCCACTCCGATGTTGTTGAGGGTGGCGAGCAGCCGTACGCCTATCGTGTTGATGACTGTGGTCGTGATCAGGGTCAGGAGCCCGACGAACTGCCACATGTCGAGCGCTGCGACCGGCGAGGCGCTGCCCAGGTCGAAGCCCATGATCGTCGACAGGACGAGGGGCACCGTCGCGGCGACCGCCGTGACCGTGATCACACCCGCCCAGAAGTAGATCCAGCCGGTGAACCAACCCAGCGTCTTGTTGGACAGCCGTTTCGACCATTGGTAGATCGATCCGGCGACCGGGAAGTGGCTCGACAGCTCGGCGAAGTTGAGGGCCACAAACGTCTGACCGAGGATGACCAGCGGCCAGGCCCAGAAGATCGGCGGTCCCCCGACGCCGAACGCGACCGCCTGGTTGGTGAACGTCCCGGTCGACACGCTGATGTAGCTGAACGCGACCGCGAAGTTGGACAGGAACCCGAGTGTCCGCTTCAGCTCGGGCTTGATGCCGAGCGACAGCAGGTGCGCGTCATCTCGCGCCGCCTGGTCCGCGGCATTGTTCGGACCGGCCACAACGACCCTCCTCCACCACCGCACCGCGACTGGGGGACGCCGCGAGCGAGACCGACCTCTGAGAATCAGACGTGAAACACACCCGTCCGCTCGATCCGGCTCCCTCAGCGGGTCGAGCTTGGGCCGGAGGATAGCACCGCGGTGCGCCGCGTCAACGACGAATCTCGCCGCTCGGGCGACGGCGCACGCGGTCTTTCGCAGGCTTCGGTCAGGCGCTCGACCGAAGATCGCGGCGGTCGCCCGACGCCGCGGGCGAGCAGGTGCGCGCGCTCAGCCGGCGGCGACCGCGCCCAGAGCGGCTGGCACCGGCCGATGCTGCTCGATCGGGCTGACGTAGCGCCCAACCATCTCCGTCGAGCCGGTCACCTGGAGCTCGGCGAACAGGAACGAGACCTTGCGCCGGAGCGCGGCCAGGATCTCGTCGCGCGTCTGGAGATCCCACAGCTGGCGCTTGAACGGGCCGATCGCCTTCTTGCGGGTCGAATAGACGAACTGTTCGTCGGTCTGCCCGGGCTTGCGCTCGTCGGCGGCATTCGCGAAGCACCACTCGAGGATCGCCTGCCGGAGCTCGGCGGGGAACGCGGGGTGATCGAGGAGCAGGTTCTGGAAGCCGGTCGCGAGGTGGATCTCGGCCGTCTCGACCGCCGGGAAGTGATGGAACAGCTCGTCGGGCAGGGTGCTCGCGCCATGCTGGACGCACCCGGCCAGACCGTAGCTCCGGGCGACGTCGCCCAGGCGGCGGAGGACGTCGAAGTCGAGCTTGACCGGCGCCATCGAGCCGTCGGGAAGGGGCACGCCGCCATGGCTGGTTCCGGTCTGGACGCTGACCTTGCTGATCCCGATCGCCCCCGGCCGGCGGGCGTCGAGCTCGCGCCGGTACCCGTCGAGGTAGGCCCGCAGCTCCTCCTCGGTGGAGTTCTTCTTGCCGACCTCACCGATCTCGCCGCCGACGCTGACCGTCATCCCCTGCGGTTCCTGCTGCCGGATGAGCGCGGTCAG
Organism: Chloroflexota bacterium; assembly: GCA_034666965.1. Lineage (GTDB taxonomy): Bacteria > Chloroflexota > Limnocylindria > Limnocylindrales > CSP1-4 > Chersky-267. The sequence goes on from JAXDKT010000054.1 coordinate 16,974, forward strand.
CTCCGCCGCCCGCAGGTAGTTCTCGCGCTGCTGGAGGTCGACGGTCGGCTGGGACAGGTCGACGAGGGTCGAGCTGTCGATGTCGATGTTGCGGTACCCCACCTCGATTGCCTGACGGCAGGCGGCCCGGATCTCCTCGGTCATCTTCTCGGAGTCGGCCGCGTACTTCGCGGCATTGAACTGGTAGTGGTCGCCCTGGATGAAGACGGGTCCCTGCCAGCCGGCCGCGATTGCCCCGGCCAGAACGCTGGCGACGTACTCGGCCGGTCGTTGATAGGTGTAGGTCTGTTCGCTGCGGGCCAGCTCGACGATGACCGCGCTGACATCGGCGGCCATGGCCGTCTCGTAGATCGTCCGGGCCGTGTCGAAGGTCTGCGCCCGGATGTTGATCGCCGGAACGGTGAACCCGGCGACCTCGCCACGACCCCGGGCGACGTACAGCTCGTGGATGCTGGCCGAGCGTGCCCCAAGCGCCTGGCTCATCTCCCATACGAGCCAGCGGGCGACCTCGACCGTCGGGGGGTCCTCGGAGAACGCCGACGTCCAGGCCAGGTCCCTGATCACCCGGTCGCGCAGGACCGCCTCGTCGTCGACGACCAGGCGATCGCCATCGAGGTGGGCGCCGGCGGCGAGCAGGTCGATGAGCTCGGCGACGGACGCGGCAACGGTCGGCATCGGAGGCTCCGCTACGAGGAGTGTGGGTGCCCCCGATGGTACCGCGGCCGCGAGCGCCCGGCTCAGAAGGCGGGTTTGACCACCATCAACGCCACGATGATCACGATCAGCGTGCCCAGGAGCATCCCACCCTGGCGGATCTTGGCCGCGGTCTCGGGCAGACCAGGGGGCGGGCCAGGAGGCGCGCCGGCGGGGGGTGATGCCGAGGTCAGCTCGACCATCCGAATGACAGCCTGGCGCTGCACCAGCGTCGCATACAGGATCGCGACGATGTAGACGCCGATCGCCAGCAGCAACCAATGCGCCTTGAGCAGATCGATTCCGGACGCCCACACGATGAGCAGGCCGCTGACCGGCATCGACAGGGCGACCGGTATGACCATCCGATCCAGGACGTAGTGATTGGCGCGCGCCATGAAGTTGCCGTGCTGCGGTTCGGCGGCCGCTCGGGATCCGTACAGCCCGAAGGCAAATGACGGTCCGAAGGCGATGATCGCGCTCAGGACATGGATGAAGACCAGCCAGGGCACCAGGGCGGGCATGGGCGCCTCTCCTCGGGCTGGGTCCGCCCGTCGCGCGGGGACGGGACGCGGACCGCCGCGTCGAGAGGATACGCCCGCGGAGAGCCCGCCGATCAGTGACGATGCAGTCGGGATTGGGTCGGCCCGCCGACCCGCTGGCGGTCGAGGAACCCCCGAAGCGCGGTCCGATCGCCGACCCGCGGACCGGCCGGATCCTCCGCCGTCAGGCCGGTCAGGACCGCCGCCCGGCGCTCCTGCTCGAGCTCGAAGTCGCCCGTCCGCCGACCGACCCGGCCGGCCAGCTCCGCAGCGATGCCCCAGGCGAAGTGCTCGAAGCGATCCGCCGCCGGATCCCAGGTCGCGAGAACCGCCGGTGGGAGCCGCTGCGGATGACCGTGCGCGTCGCGCGCCAGCGGGCGAAGGTAGTGCGCCGCGGCGATCCGCGGTGGCGATCCCGGCCGCGCCGTGTCGGGCTCGAGGACGACGACGACGCCCAGGTTGGTCAGCTCATCGTCGCTCAGCTGGATGGGTCGACGGCGGAGCCCGGCCAAGACATCCTCGAGGCGGGCCCCTTCCATCGTTGCCGCCAGGCCGAAGCCGAGGCCCAGGGCGCGAACGACCAGCCGCGCCCGGTCCCCTGTGGTGTCGGCCGGAGGCAGCGGACCGATCTCCCCGGCCGCGATGAGGGCCGAAGACGGGTCGATCGGCTCCGCCATCGGGCTCGCCCGGACCCAGCCGAGCGTTTCGGCCGCCGCCAGCCAGGCGAAGTCTTCGATCGGTCCTTCGAGCGATATTCGGCGCCGGGTCGAGGGACACAGGTCGAGCAGGGCATCGAGCACCGCTGCTCGGGCGGCGCGCGGATTGGCCGTGTCGCCTGGCCCGGCGACCACCAGCGACACCCCGCCCTCGAGCAGCAGCCAGAGGAGCGCGCCGAGCTCGGGGTCGAGCGCCCGCGCCCGGAGGAGACCGACGATCGAGACCGGTCGGTCGACGGAAGGCGGGTCAGCTCGCTCGCGGTCCAGGGCCGATCTCCAACTGGTCCGCGAGGATCGTCGACCGCGGCGGTCCTCACCGTACCCGCGGCTCGTCCGGAGCGTCAACCGAGCCGTTCGGTGACGGCGCGCACCGAACGGGACGTCCGTGACCCGTCGCCGGTACGACCGGATGCATGCCGGGGCCGGGGAACGGCCCGTATCGTCAATGAAACGCTCGGCGGATGTCCGATCGACGAGGGCGAGGGCAGATCGAGTGGGCGACGCGAGCGCGTTCTGCGAGCGCTGCGGACTCGACAGCGACCGGCTCGGGTCGGCCGGGGCGAGCGACTTCCGGACGTGTCCCGATTGCTCCAGCTCCACCTGTGCCAATTGCTGGAACCAGATGGCCGGTCGATGTCTGGCCTGCAGCGCGTTCGACCTCAGCGCGGCCACGGGACGGGCGACGCGACGGGTCATCCCGCTGGCCGCCGTGGCGGAAGCCGTCGAGCGCTCGTCACCCGCGCGGGCCGCTCACGTCGATGGACCCGCCCGGGTTCCCCGCGTCCCGAAGTCAGCTGTATCGGGACCCGTCGCCGCGGGACCGGTTGCCGCCGCCCGCCCCGGTCGGCTCCGACGCGCGCTGACCCGGGCTGCCCGGTTGTCGCTGGTCGCGGTCGTCGTCCTGGCAGCCGTTGCCGGCGTCCGCGCCTTGACCGTCATCGGCGGCTCGGCCCCGGCTCGGGACCAGGTCGCGCTGGAGACGCCCGGCCCCGAGTTCCCCGCGGCATCCCTCGCGGTGGGTGTCCTGCCCTCGGCCAGCGCGCGCCCAGCCCAGCGCGACCCGTCGGAGCCACCGGCCGAGCTCCATCGCGGATCGAGCGCCTCGACCGCTCCGAACGGCGGCCCTGCGACCGGAACCGGCGGAGGCGGCACCGGCGGTGGTGGTCCGACTCCGGGGCCGACGCCATCGCCGGTCCCGAAGTGGACGCCAGGCCCTGGCGCCACCCCGATTCCGACGCCCTCGCCGACCGACACGCCCGCGCCGACGCCGACCGACAGCCCACGACCAACGCCCACCGACACGCCGGTGCCCACGCCGATCGACACGCCGACGCCGTTACCCACCGACTCGCCGACGCCCGAGCCGTAGGCTCGCGCACCGCTCCTGGCTCCCCTCGTCGCAGGTATCCACCTGGCCGGGCGCATCAGGGTTGACAGGCCGAAACGCCGGGGCGTACCATCCGCCAGCGCTCGCCGAGCGCCTCGCCACGCTTTCGATGGGAAGGAGTCGAACCAGCATGTGGAACGACCTCTTCATCCGACGCGCCGAAGCACCCAATGGTGCGTTCGTTCGCGGGAGATCCCTGCCCATCTCGAGGTGACGCAAGGCGGCTGAGCCGCCGACGACGAGATCCACGAGCCGTGGGCCGGATCGGGCCCCACGGCTTTTTTCATGCCCTGATCGGCATGGCTCCGAGCCGCGTGGCCCAGCGACGAAAGCGTCGCAACAGGCCCGCGGCTCGCGCGATTCAGCCTCGAAGGCGCTCGTTCCCCCACCGACCAGCCAGCGCACAGACCAGGAGCCACCAAGGTGACCACGACCACGACGCCACAACTGAATAGGTCGCGCGGGGCCGTCGTGTCCGCCGAGTCGCCGGCCTTGGCGACGGTCCGATCGGACGGAGATACGAGGCCGGTCGTGCCGGCGCTGCTGGTAGATCACGTGACCAAGCGGTTCGAGGTCGGCCGGCGGCGCACGCCGGTGGTCGCGGTCGACGACGTGTCACTGAGCCTGGCCCGCGGCGAGATCCACGGGATTCTCGGCGCGAACGGGTCGGGCAAGTCGACCCTCATCCGGCTGATCTGCGGACTGCTCACCCTCGACGAAGGTCGGGTCGAGATCTTCGGTCTGGACCTGGAGCGCGACGAGCGCGCGGTCAAGCAGCTGATCAATCGGGTCAGCGTCGATGCCGCCTTCTTCAAGAAGCTCAGCCCCCTGGAGAACCTCAGCTTCGCTGCCCGCCTGTACGGCCTCGACGCCGCGGTCGGACGCAGCGATGCCCTGGCGATCCTCGCCCGGCTGGGCATCGGCCAGAAACGAGTTGGCCGGCCGATCGAGCAGATGAGCCGCGGGATGCAGCAGAAGGTCGCGATCGCGCGCGCCCTGCTGACGTCGCCCTCGCTGCTCCTGCTCGACGAGCCGACGACGGGGCTCGACCCCCGCTCCAAGCTCGAGGTCCAGGGCTTCGTCGAGGAGCTCAGGGTCACCCACGACGCGACCATCGTGCTGACCACCCACGACCTGGCCGAGGCCGAGCGCTTGTGCGATCGGATCTCGATCCTCAACGACGGGCGCGTCGTGGCCGCGTCGACACCCGACGGCCTCAAGCGGCTGGTGGCCGAACGACACGACCAGCCGGCGACCCTCGAGGCCGCATTCATGACCTACACCGGTCGCTCGCTCGACGACGACCTCGAGGAGGACAGCGATGACCAGGACTGACCCGCGCCGAACCCTTGGGGCCTCGCGGCCCCGCCCACCCGAAGCAATCACCGATCCACGATTGGAAGGAACCCGATGTACGCCGACCCCTCCGTCGTCCGCGTGATCCACGCGGAACGAATGGCTCGGTTGGCCGCCGAAGCCGAGATCGCTCGGCTCTTCGACCGGCCTCCCCGCCGCCCTGTGCGGCAGGCGGTCGGGCGCGCGATGGTCCGCATCGGCGCTCGTCTCGCCGCCGAGAACCCGCTCGAGATGGCCCGGTCCCGCTGAGGACCGGGCCACCCGGGCCCAGCCTGGAGACACCCCGTTGACCGCACTGACCCACGAGCTGAAGGCAAGCTACGCCTTCGTCGAGCGCAACTTCTATCTGACCCGGCGGTACTGGGGCTGGGAGCTCGCCTTCCTGATCTATTCCGTCGCCGGCGCTCTGTCGATCTCGTTGATCGGGGTCGAGCAGGGCAGCGCCCGGCTGCTCCTGTCGCTGATGATCGGGGCGATCTTCTGGAACTACCTGTCGGTGGTCTTCAGCTGGATTGCCGAGACCATCACGGTGGAGCGCTGGGAGGGCACCCTCGAGTACACCATGATGGCCCCGGTCCGGCGCTGGACCCAGCTTCTGGGGTCGTGCGCATACGCGATCGTCTACGGGTTGGTCCACACGGCCGCAATCCTGATCGTGCTCGTGCTGTTCTTCCCCCAGCTGGACCTGTCCCGAGCGAACCCGCTGACCGCGCTGGCGTTCATGGCCCTCGGCTCGTTCAGCTTCGTCGGGATCGGGATGATCGCCGCGATCCTGCCCCTGCTCTACGTCGAGCGCGGGGCACAGATGACCTTCGTGCTGCAGTCGTGCCTGCTCCTTGTCAGCGGCGTGTACTACTCGATCGACATCCTGCCCGGCTGGATGCAGGTCCTGTCACACCTGTCGCCGGCGACCTACGTCCTGGACGGCGTCCGCAAGGGCGTCATCGAGGGCGCCCCGGTGACGGCCCTGGGCGGCGACGTCTGGCCACTCCTGGTCATGGGCGTCTCGTTCATTCCGCTGGGGATCGCGGCCTTCGCTCGCGCCGAGCGCTATGCCAAGCGGACCGGCAAGCTCAAGCGGGTTGGCTGAGTCATGAGCACCAGCGGGCTCAGCGCCGACGAGATCCGGATCCCGGAGGCCCCGCCCATCGCGGGCCTCCGGTTCCGCCATTATCGCGGCCGCGCCGATCACCCGGCGATGGCCGAGCTCAACACCGCGACGCGGGCGGCCAACGGAATGGTCGAGGTCACCACGACCGCGGCGCTCGACGTCGACTACGCCCACCTCATCAACTGCGATCCCGCCCGCGACGTCATCGTCGCCAAGATCGATGATCGGCTGGTCGGCTACGGCCGCGTCTACTGGGTCGACCGGAACGACGGCACGCGCACCTTCGAGAGCATCTGTCACGTCCACCCGTCCGTCCAGCGCCGAGGGATCGGGACGGTCCTGCTCGCCTGGCAACACCGGCGTTTGCGCGAGGTGGCCGCCGGGCTGCCCGCCGACCGGCCCGCGATCGCGGCCGCCTACATCTACGGGCGAGACCTCGGCGGCCGCGTCCTGCTCGAGGACGCCGGCTACCGGATCGTCCGACGCTTCAGCGAGCTGGTCCGGTCCGACTTCGAAGGGATCCCCGACCTGCCCCTGCCGAGCGGCTTCGAGGTGCGACCGATCGATCCGAACGACCTCACGGCCATCAGGCGGGTCTGGGACGCCGGAACCGAGGCGTTCGGTGAGCACTGGGGCGAGAGCCCGGCGGAGTCATCCGACGACCAGTTCGCGCGCTTCCTCGAGTCGCCGGACTTCGATCCGCGCCTGTGGCAGGTTGCCTTCCACGGTGATCAGGTCGCCGGCCACATCCTCAACTATCTGGACTCGGTCGAGCCGGACGGTTCGAGAACCGGCTGGACCGAGTCGATCGGGGTACGCAAGCCCTACCGACGGCGGGGGCTGGCCCGGGCGCTCCTGGCCCGGAGCCTTCGAACCGTCCGTGACGCGGGCGCCACCCGCGCTGCGTTGGGTGTCGACACGGACAACGTCAACCGCGCCCTCGACCTGTACGAGGGGCTCGGGTTTCGGGTGGTCGGCGACGAATTCGAGTTCCACCGGCCACTCGAACGCGGCGAGATTCAGCGATGAACGCGGCGAGCGACCTGGCCGGCTGGGGCTGGGATGCCGGTCATGCCGATGCCTTCGCCAAGCGGGCCGACGCGAACCACGAGGCGGGTCGGGTCCTGGTCGAGGATCGCGGCTCCTATCTGGTGGGGACGGCGCTCGGCGAAGTGCGCGCGACCCTTTCGGGCCGGTTTCGGTTCGACGCCGAGCTCGACGGCGGCGGGAGCTATCCGGTCGTGGGCGACTGGCTGGTCCTGCAACCGACCGGCGACCCGGACCAGCGCCTGATCCAGGGCCTGCTCCCCCGTCGGACGGCCGTGATCCGGCGGGCGCCGACGGACCGGCGTGCGCCCGAGCAGGTCCTGGCCGCCAACGTCGACCTGGTGCTGATCGTGACCTCGCTCAATCACGATCTCAACCCGCGCCGGTTGGAACGCTTCCTGGCCGTCGCCTGGAGCTCCGGCGCGGAGCCGATCCTCGTCCTCAACAAGGCCGACCTGGCCGCGGATGTCGATCATGCGGCGGCTCGCATCGGGGCTCTGGCTGGCGGCGTGCCCGTCCATGCCGTGAGCGCAGTGACCGGGTCGGGCCTGGACGGACTGGCCGCCCGCCTGGTCGATGGACGGACCGTCGTCCTGATGGGCTCGTCGGGCGTCGGCAAGTCGACCCTGGTCAATGCGCTGGCGGGCACGGTCGTCGAGGCGACCGGCGACATCCGAGCCGACGATGACCGTGGACGCCACACGACCAGCCGGCGCCACCTGGTCCGCGTTCCCGGCCGCGGGCTGATTCTGGACACACCCGGTCTGCGCGAGCTCGGGCTGGCCGATGACGAGGGCGCCCTCGATGCCGCCTTCGCCGATATCGACGCGCTGGCGGCCAATTGTCGGTTCGCGGATTGCCGCCACCAGCGGGAGCCGGGCTGCGCGGTCCGGCGGGCAATCGCCGCTGGCTCGCTCGACCCGGCTCGGCTGACCAGCCGCCGTAAGCTCGACCGGGAGGCTGCCCGGGTCGAACGCCACGACGACCCTCGGGCACGCGCCGAACGCAAGCGTCAGCAGCGCCTGATCAACGCCACGGTGGACCGCCACATGCGAATGAAGTACGGGGAGGACCGCTGATGGTCCAGGACGTGTCGGCGATCGTCGTCCCGGGCGCCCCGCCGATCGTGGGTCTGGCCTTCCGGCGGTACCGTGGCGAGCCGGATATCCCGGCCCTCGTCGAGCTCATGAACGCGATTGAGATCGCCGACGGGACGTTCGAGATCGTGACCGTGGGCAACATCGCCAACCTGTTTGCCAATCGCAACGACTTCGACCCCGAGCGCGACCTGCTGCTGGCCGAGATCGACGGCCGGATGGTGGCCTATGCAGAGCAGCTCCGCTCGGTCCGCGACGGCAGCCGCATCTACGACACCGTCGGCTGGGTCCATCCCGACCAGCGCCGGCGAGGTCTCGGCCGGGCGATGCTCGCCTACGGCGAGTCACGCCTGCGCGCGCGGTCGGCGGCCGAGGAGGCCGCTGGCGAGAGCCGTCCGGCGGAGCTCGGCTCGTGGAGCTCGGAGGTTCAAATCGGTGCCATCGCCCTGCTCGAGGGCGCCGGCTACACCCCGATCCGCTGGTTCTTCGAGATGGTCCGCCCGGACCTCGCCGACATCCCCGACGTTTCCCTGCCCGGCGACCTCGAGCTCCGGCCCGTGGCGGCGGATCAGGCCCATGCCGTGGTGCTGGCCGACTTCGACGCGTTCCAGGATCACTGGGGCGCGATCGAGCACACCGAGGCCGACGTCCGCCGGCTTCTCGACGACCCCGACACCGACATCTCGATGTGGCAGGTCGCCTGGTCGGGCGACGAAATCGTCGGCTCGGTCCAGCCCACGATCTTCGCCACCGACAACGCCGCCCAGGGCATCCTGCGTGGCTGGCTCACGCGGGTGAGCGTCCGTCGCCCGTGGCGCCGCCGCGGCGTGGCCAAGGCGCTGATGACGGCGGCCATGATCGAGCTGCGCCGACGGGGCATGGAGTCGGCCGCGCTGGGGGTCGACGCCCAGAACCCGAGTGGCGCCCTGGGCCTCTATGAGGGCCTCGGCTTTCGGATCCACCGCCGGGGCGCCGCCTACCGCAAGCCACTCTGACCGCGATCCTCGGCGTCGGTCCGGTGGCCGCGGTCACCGACCGGGACCATCGGATGCCGGCGAGCTGAGCCGGCGGGCGCTACGATCGGTTCATGATCGCCCGCCGTGATCGACGGCACCCCATCCGCGGAGTACGCGTCGCGCTCGTGCTGGCCGTGATCGTGCTCCTGGTCGGATCGACCGAAGGCGCCCTGGCCAAGTCCCTGCCCGGCGCGCCGGGCTGCTCGATCTTCCCCCGAACGAACATCTGGAACCGGCGCGTGGACAGCCTGCCGGTGCGCTCGGACTCGGCGGCGCTGATCGCGTCGATCGGGCTGGGTGCCGGGCTCCATCCGGACTTTGGCTCGTACAGCGGCTACGGCATCCCCTACAACATCGCCAACCGGATGACGCCCAGGCGGACCGTGACCTTCCGCTACAAGTCCGAATCGGACAAGGGCCCCTATCCCATCCCGGCCAGGGTCAAGCGCGAGGGCGGCTCGGACCGGCACGTCCTGATCGTCGACAAGGACGCCTGCAAGCTGTACGAGCTGTTCGCCGCAAGCAAGTCGGCCAGCGGGCGGTGGTCGGCCGGCTCGGGCGCGATCTGGAACCTGCGGCTCAACCGTTTGCGGCCCGACGGCTGGACGAGCGCCGACGCGGCCGGTCTGCCGATCCTGCCGGGGCTCGCCCGGCATGACGAGGTTGCCGCCGGGATCATCGCCCACGCGCTTCGGTTCACCGCCCCGACGACCCGCACGACGCACATCTACCCGGCTCGTCACGACGCCGGCGCGAGCGCCGACCCGGCCCTCCCGCCGATGGGCCTCCGAGTGCGGCTCAAAGCCTCGGTCGACCTGAGCGGCTTCTCGGGTCAGGCCCGGGTCATCCTGGTGGCGCTCCAGCGCTACGGCATGATCCTGGCCGACAACGGCTCGCCATGGTTCGTCACCGGGGCGCCCGACTCGCATTGGAACGACGACAACCTCCACACCCTGGGCCAGATCACCGGGGCCATGTTCGAGGCGGTCGACACCAGCACCCTGCGCAGCTCCTCGCCGTACCCGTAGGACGCGGTCGCCGGCGGGTCCTCGGTCACCCGGGTATGGCCACGGGCCTCAGGCGAACAGGCGGCCCTCGCGGACGACGAGGTCCAGCCAGGGCCGCTCCCGACCGATGGTCGTGGCCGAGCCGTGCCCGGGCAGCACCTGGAGTCGGTCCTCGAGTTCGGCCAGCCGGCAGAGCGACTCGGCCATCGCCTCGGGCGAGCCGCCGGGCAGGTCGACCCGGCCCCAGCCGCCCGCGAACAGCGTGTCGCCGCTGAGGAGGAGCCCGGCGTCTGGAGCCAGCAGGCAGACCGAGCCCTCGGTGTGACCCGGGGTGTGGAGGACGTCGAGCCGGATCTCGCCGAACCGGACGACCCCGCCTTCGGCCAGATCCACGGCCGGCACCGAGGGAGGGATGTCGAAGGGCGCCGACAGCGGTCGGGGGTTGATCAGCCGCTCGCGGTCCGCCTGGTGGACGGCGATCGGCGCCCCGCTGTGCTGGGCCACCGCTGCGTTGTCGCCAATGTGGTCCCAGTGGCCGTGAGTCGAGACGATCAGCTTGAGCGTCCAGCCCCGTTCCGCGAGCTCGCCCGCGATCCAGTCCAGTGACGGAATGGCGGTGTCGACCGCGATGGCCTCGAGGCTGCCCTCATCGGCCAGCAGGAGGACGTTGGTCGACAGCGGTCCGACGGCGCGACTGAGTACATGCATCGACGCATCCTGCCGGGGGACCGGCCCCCCGCTCAGGCCTCGAGCTTGGTCTTCATGCAGGTGAAGGTCTGGGCGATGAGCTTGTTGGCCGTCCCCTCGATCAACCGCGCCCCGACGCTCGCGAGCGTGCCCGAGATGTTGACCTCGGCCGCCCAGTCCATGGTCGTCTGGCCCTCGGCGCCATCGCTCAGCTTGATCGTCGCGACCGCGTCGGCGGCGCTACCGGGCGCCTGGCCATGGACCTTCACCTCGGCGTGCTCCGAGGGGGCGATCACGATCATCTCCCCGTCGGCATTGAAGCGAGCGCTGATGAAGCCGATGCCGACCTTGGCCCGCGCCTTGAAGTGGCTGTCGTCGACGGCCTCGACCGACTCGACCCCCGGGCCGCACTGGCCGACCTGGGTCGGGTCGATCACGAAGGACCAGACCTTGGCGCGGGGCGCCGCGATCTCGACTGTGCCTTCGAAGTGCATGGGTCCTCCGATGTGGTCGGTTCAGCCGCCGGTCGAGGCTCCGGTTCCGACATAGGCCTCCGGCTCGCGCATGAAGCGGGTCCGACAGCCGATCGAGCAGAAGGCGTACACCAGCCCGCCGTGCTCGGCCAGGTGGCGCGCGGTGGCCGGATCGACGGTCATGGCGCAGACCGGGT
>JAXDKT010000055.1:0-14057 GCA_034666965.1 Chloroflexota bacterium
AGCCTTCGGACAAAGCTGTATTTCTGGAACGTCTCGCCGAGGTCGATCCCCTCGATCATGAACGACCGCGGATCGCTCGGCAGGGGGTCCAAAGGCCCCTTTGGCGTCTGGAATGTCGTGGAGTAGAGATGGAGGACCTCGTGGCCGCGCCGAGCGAGCTCGCGAGAGAGCTGCACCTGGAATGGGTGTCCGGAGTAGTCGTGCACGGCAATCCGCAGGCGGACCCGCAGGTCGCCGTCGACCGTGGTGTCAGGCGGTCCTGACATCCGACCTCCCCCCACTCCGATCACCGACCCTCGCCGCCGACTTGAGCCGGCTTGGCTCCGCGCTTCGAGCCGTCCTGGCCCTTGGCGCCGGCGCCATACGGCTCGGAGTAGTCGTAGTAGTAATAGCCGCCGCTCGACTTCTCTGACATCCGGTTGAGGACGACGCCCAGGACGCGCGCCTCCGCCTTAGCCAGCGCCTCGCGGGCGTTGCGGACGGCCCCACGGCGGGTGCGGCCCGCGTCGACCACGAAGATGGTGCCGTCGGTGATCGAGGCCAGGATCGCCGCGTCGGTGACGGCCTGGAGGGGCGGGCTGTCGATGATCACGAGCTCGGCCGATCCGGCCAGGCGATCCAGGATCGTCCGCATCCGCTGCGAGGCCAGCAGCTCTGCCGGGTTGGGCGGGAGCGGACCCGTGCCGAGCACGCGCAGGTTGTCCTGCTCGGTCGGCTGGGCCACGTCGTCCAGGGTCGCGTCATCCGAGCGCAGGAGGTCCGACAGGCCGTGGGCGTTGGGGAGGTCGAAGATCCGGTGGACGCCCGGCTTGCGGAAGTCGGCATCGAGGAGGAGGGTCCGGCGCCCAGCCTGAGCGAACACGACGGCCAGGTTCGCGGCGGTCGTGGTCTTGCCCTCGCCCGGGATCGCACTGGTGACCAGGAGGGTGCGTACCCGCGCGTCGACCGCGGCGAACTCGACGTTGGTCCGCAGGCTGCGGTACGCCTCGGCGACCGGGGCCCGGGGATAGAGCAGCGTGGCCAGCCGGTAGATCTCGCTGCGGCCCTTGGCCCCACGCATCTTGGTGATGGTGCCCAGGGTCGGCAGCCCGGCGACCGCCTCGACGTCTTCGGTCGACTTGACCGTGTCGTCGAGGTAATCGAACAGGAAGGCAAGGCCAAGGGCGATGAGCAGGCCCACCAGCCCCGCGATCAGCGTGTTGAGCAGGATCCGGGGCGCCGCCGGCTCGATCGGGGTTGACGCCGGGTCCACCACGGTCAGCAGGTTCGCCCCGCTGTTGGACGAGAAGCCGAGCATCGTGGCGTACGTCTGGCGCTGGGTGACGATCCGGCCCTGGAGCGCCTGGAGGAGCTGCTCGTCACTGGCGGAGCGCGATGGCAGGTTGGTCAGCCGCTGGATCTCGGCCTGGGTCTGCTCGATCTGCGCCTGGGTTGCGGCGAGGTCCGCGTCGATGAACTGCTGGACCTGCGAGTTGCGCCCGGCGATCGCGGGCGAGGCGGCGATCATCTCCGCGGCGAGCGAGTTGGCCAGTGCCGCCGCTCGTGCTGGGTCGCCGTCCTGGACGGTGAGGTGGACCAGGGTCGAGTCGCGCGGGGCGTCGGCGGCCACGCGCTTCTTGAACTCGTCGGGGCTCACGGTGAGACCGTTCTTGGCGATGACCTGCTCGAGGAGCGGGCCCGTGATCGCCAGGTCCGCGTAGGTCTGCGACAGCCGCTGGCTGGCCAGGAGCTGGTTGAGATCGGGGTTCGACGACTGGGTGCTCTGGCCCACGATGAGGGTGACCTTGCCCTCGTAGACCTTGGGCAGGCCGCTCGACACGAGATAGGCGGCGCCGGCCGCCAGCAGGATGCTGGCGATCAGCAGCCAGGCCCAACTGCGCAAGACCCCGATCTGGTGGCGTAGTTCCATCGCTTGGGCTCCCCGAGGTCGTGGCAGTATAAGCGGCCCCGCGTACCGCGCCGTCTAGGGCGTCGTGCCTATCGCGGCGTAGCGCAGGCCCACCTCCAGGTCCCGGTCGAAGGTGGTCGACAGGCTGGCCGTGCCGCCCGACGCCTGGAGGCCCTGGCTGGCCGAGGCGATCCGGAAGCCGTCCGGCGCGTGGATCGTGAGGGTGAGCGGTCCGGCCAGGAGACCCGGCTGCTTCTGGATGGTCAGGCGGTAGATGCCGCCCGTGTCGTCCGCGTCGGCGGCGTAGGGGCTGGTCCAGACGTAGCGCAGCTTTGTGGTGCCGGGCGGCACCATCAAATACGTTCCGATCACCGCCCGGCCCGCCTCCTCCCCCACCACGGCCGGCGCCGTCAGCTGGACCAGCGTCCCGCCCGAGACGTCCTCGATCCGGCTCCGCTCGGGCGCCAGCAGCCGGAAGTACATCCCCAGGATGCGCAGCTTCTCGAGCTCGGGCAGCTCGCGGTAGGGCTTGCCGATGGGCGTGTCGATCGGGTTCTCCCAGGTCACGTCCAGGGTGTTGCGGGCGTTGCCCAGGGGATCGATCGCCACGTCGAGGTGGAGCGTGCGCGTGGCGATCGCATTGATCTTGGAGGCGGGGAAGACGTTCGAGTCGACCGGGTAGAGGTAGTCGCCGGGGTCCTGGCGGACCGCGCCGTCGAAGCCTCCCCGGGTGGCCAGCGCCTCGTCGCTGGCGTCCTTGAACCAGGCCAGCAGGAGGCGCTGGCTACGGAACGTGTCGGCCCGGCCGAGCATGTCGAGCCATTGCCGCGGCGGCAGGCTGAGCAGGCGCTCGAAGAGATGGTCGGCGAAGGTCGACAGGAACGCCTTGCGGTTCTCGCCCGGTTTCGCGACGCGGGTCAGCTGGAGCGTCTTGAGCGTGGTCTCGCCCGGGGCGATCGTGGCCTTGTACTCGGGGACCGCGATCGGGCCGGTGACCTTGAGCAGCTCGTCGATGGTGTAGGTGGTGATCCCCAGCACGCCGTCGATCCGGCTGTCGCCCGATTCGTTGGTGTACAGCCGGAGCGAGTCCCGCGCGCTGCTCGGGAAGTCGGGCGACCAGTTGGCGTCGGCCAGCTGCCAGGACTGATCGTCGCCGAGGAGGTAGTTGGCCAGCTCCTCCGGCGCCTTGACGAACGGGTACTTCCCCAGGTCCAGCAGGAAGACGTCCCGGAACGTGCGCTCGGTCACGTGGCCCTTGTCGAAGGTGATGATCCCGTAGCTGCCGGTGTAGCCGCCGGTCGGTCGGAGCTCGGCGGGGTTCTGGGTCAGCACCAGGTAGCGACGGGGCGCGTCCCAGCCGAGGATCGCGGGCAGGCGTGCGCTGACGGTCAGGTAGTCGTCGAGCAGCGGCTCGTAGCGGTCGACCCGCTCGGCCATGGCCAGCCGGGCGTCCTCGATGGGGCCGGGCGCTCCGTCCGGGACCGTCGCCAGCTGGTCGCGGGCACGATCCAGGGCGGCCTTGGCGGCGGTGGCCCGGTCGCGCGAGGTGGCCATCAGCTCGACCAGCTGGGCCAGCGCCGAGGCCTTCGCCGGGTCGGCCGCCTGGGCCTCCTTGATCTCGACGAACCGGGTCCCGATAGCCAGTCCCTCATCCGCCGCCGCGAACAGGTCGCCCGCCGCGGCGACCACCACGTCCGCCCCGCGCACGTCCGCGGCGGTCGGCCCGAACCGGCGCGCGATCGCGATCAGCGGGTCGTGGTGGAGCATGTCCTGGAGCCGCGCGAAGCGTTCGCGCGCGGCCGCCAGGTCGCGGCCCAGGCCGTCGAGGGTCGGGCGGTCGATCTCCAGGCCGGCGGCCTGGGCCCGCGACGACAGCGCGACGAGATCGGTCCGGAGCGTGCGCGCCTGGTCCAGGGCGGGCAGGTAGCGGAACGCGGTCAGCAGCCCGGCGGCGACCCCCAGGACCAGGACGGCGAGCCCCAGGATCGCGAGGACCAGGCGTCGGCGGCGATGGCGCCCTCGGCGGCGACGACGGTGGCGGTGCGGCTCGGGCGCGTCGGGCGCGTCGGGCGCGTCGGCGGATTCGGTCATGGCGGGGTCATCGCCGGGTCGCTGGGTCATGGGGTCATGGCGCCGGATGGGCGATGACCACGAAACGCGGCGCGGTGTCGTAGTAGGAGGTCGAGGTCTGGAGGGTCAGCTGCTCGGTCGGTGTCGGCTTGAGGTACTGGACCGCGTCCCAGGGCACCTTGGGGAGGATCTCGTCGACGAGGTAGGTCCGCTGGGTGGAGTCGGCCAGGATCAGCACGACCTTGTCCCCCACCTTGGCGTCCCACAGCGGCAGGAACATCCCTGTCCGGGCGTGGCCGTAGATGTAGATGTTGGTGTTGCCGTCGGGCCAGCCGGAGCCGGGATAGTGGGCCGCCTTGCCGATCGGTGCGTCGAGGCCGTCGCCTTCGACGATCTTGAGGTCGATGCCCAGGCGGCGGATCTGGATCCGCCTGGCCACGATGCCCTGGATCGGGGGCGCCGTCGGAACGGCCGAGGCGCTCGAGGGCGGGAAGCTGTCACCGGGGCCGGAGGTCGGCACCAGGGGGTAGTCGGACAGCGATGGGACCGCGGAGGGGCTCCTGGTCGTCGGGCTGTCGCTCGGGACCCCGCCGCCCAGCGAGATCGTCACCCCGGCGACGACGATGACGATCGCGCCGATCACCGCCAGCCCGGTCAGGGTGCCCCGTCCGGGAGTGAGCCTGGCGAGACGGCGCGACCTCGAGCGGCGGCGTCGGCCGGGGCTGGACGGTTCGGTCATTCGCGGAGCCTACCCGGGAGTGGCCCGGGACGAGCGGACGGGGGTCGTTGCGCGGCGGCGCTCAGCGAAGCCCGACGACGAACCGGCGCAGGATGATCCCGCTGCCGGCGAGCACGGCCAGGATGGCGGCGATCGTGGCGAGCGGCAGCTTGCCCAGCGGCCCGACGTCGATCCCCGTGGACGTGCCCGGCAGGCCGGCCGAGGTCACGCCCAGGACCGCGCTCGCGTTGACCGCGTCGCCGGTTGCCGTCACGGTTCGGTCGCCGACCACGCAGGCGAGCGTCACGGTGGTGCTCGCGACCCCGCTGGCATTGGTGATCGTGGGGGTCGAGTTGATCCTGTCCTGGTTGGACGGGCTGGAGGTGAACGCCCAGTCGATCGGCTGGCCCTCGATCGGGGCGCCGCCGGTCTCGAGCGCGGTCGCGCGCAGGGTGATTGGCGTGCCGCAGCTCGCGGATCCGCCTGGGCCGCTGACCGTCAGGGCGGCGACCACCTGGGCGGCGTAGGCGAGCACGGTCGCGCTCAGGGCCAGTGCCAGTGCGGCGCCCGCGATCAGTGCCAGCCACGAGCTGCGCTTGCTCACGACGGTCGATCCTCCGTTGCCCCCGATCGGGAGACTCCACCGAGTGACTCGACCGAGCCCGGGGCGCTGGTGCTCGCACGCGAGGTTGGTCGAACCGCATGCCAAGGCGATACGGTCGGGCCACGATATCACTCGGCGCAAGCGAATCTGGATGGGCGGGCGGGCGCCGTCAACGAGTCGCGACGCGGGGTAGTGGCTCAATTTGGTCGCACTCAAATGAGGGGCCGTCGTGAGGCGGTTCCGGCCAGACCTCACGGAGCAACTTCGGCGGACGATTGAAGACGGTGACCGTCTACAGTTCCCGATAGGCACGTTCATCACCGATGGGTGCCGAGTCTGGGAGGACCTACCGGACGATGGCGAAAACCAGGAAGGCGGCGGCCCACAAGCGACGGACGATCCGGCTGATGGTGATCCCGGAACCAGAGTCAGGGAAACGTTCAGTACTCGAACTCGAGGGCGAGGGGACACTCATATTCAACGGCGTGGACGGGCCGCCGATAGAAATGGTCTGCGGCAGATGCGGGGCGCCGCTGGTGAGAGGCATAACCCTCGAAAAGCTGCACAGCATCGTCTTTCGATGCAACTCGTGCGGGGCGTTCAACGAGACGCTGATTTCCTAGACCGTCTCGTCGAAGATCAGTTCCTCGAAGCGACTCAGGATCTCCAGAGTCACAGTTCGCACGCTCAGCATCGATGGCATCAGCGGGACACCCCGACCCAGGCTTGGTTGCACGGTCATCTGGCTATTGATCTGCACGTCGTACTCGGGCTCGGTCGGGGTGATTTGGACTCGCACGAGTTTCGTGCCCACATGGAGTGCCCGCCGTGGCGGGCACATCCAGATCCCGGTTCCGGCGCATCCCACGAGGCGGATCTGACCGACGAAGCGGCTCCGAGAGACGACAGCGGGGACGATGAACCGGTGTTTGTCCGTATCGGACAGCTCGCGGAGGACTCGGACAGCGCGCCCGCGATCATCGCGGCGATATGGCTGGTACTCGCGGATGATCCGCCACTCCGCGTCGCTTATTCCCGGTGTGCGCCGCCCTCGCTGGTTCCCGAACTCTTTCGCGGAGTTGGCGAGTGGGAACTGCACTTGAATGGCTTGTTTCGGGGCGAGCCGAGGGTGCAAGCCGAGCTTCACGAGATCCCACGTCAAGTGGTCGAGCGCGGCACGGAAGTTGTTCACAGAATCGCCGAGCAACAGGCCAGCCTCGCGAAATTCAGGAACCCGAGTGACGCGCAAGAAGGCTTCCTGGGCATTGATCTTGCGCTCGATGCCGATGGGCTCGGCGTGCTCGCCCGCGATCCGGCGAAGCTCTCCATCCAGGTCTTGGAGGTGCGAACTTGCCCGGTGAAACTTGGCCCAGCTGCTTTCGAGGGGGGTCCAGTTCGCCATGGCGTCTAAGTATGCGCCAGCGGTCACGCATCCGGGCGTAGACTGCCCTTCATGCGATGGCTCGACCGCCTTGGCCGTCTCGAAACTGCATATCGAATTGCCCAATGGCTCGCGGCGGGTGGCGCCGTCGGCATGATCACAACTCTTGCGGGGGCAATCGCTGCAGTCGTCCGATTCCCAGAGCCATGGTCATGGCTATTCGTTATCGCTACAGGCGTCTTCGCCACAGGAGTCCTGTTGTTGGTAGTTCCCAGAGGGGCGAACTGGCTCGCCGCGCTCCTACGAAAGCGCCGAACTCGAGACGAGGGGCCACATGAGGACCCTGAATTGCGATCCCTCGTTGATGTCGGAGGGAACATGGAGCAGTCCACTCTTGAGCACATCTCTACCGAAGGGCCTCCGGCGATCGGGCTGCTCCATGCGGATGGCGACCTGGTTGGGTCATATATCGGCCACGTCAGCATGACTACCGGCGTTGAACAGCCAAGGCGATTCATCCCGCCGCGAGACGACCTTAGACGTGATTGCCTCGCGCTTGCCCAAGAGTTGCAGGTGTTTCTGGGCGAGCGAGAAGTCGCGCGACCCGAGTGGAGCCCGTTTAGCGGCCACGGGCCAGGAATGCCGACTGACGCAGAGCGCAAGCGCATGGCCGAGGATTTCCGAGCTTACTCAAGCGCAAGTTCGAAGCATGGCACCGAGACTGTGAGGCAATACCGAGCGGGCTACCTCGTTCGGGTGGTCCAGCTGGACGAAGAACTACGAAATGCCGGGATCGGAGATCTGCGCTCAGCCGGCGGCTGGGCAAGCGCGAACCTCGCTGTCGTTTCGGACGTCCCGAATCGATTGGTGGCAAGAGCCCTTGTTTTGCCGGCGACTGATCAGTCCAGCAGTCCTGCGATTTCGTCGCAAGACCAGACGTGATCGGCTGCGCCTGCCGCCATCGCCGGGGTGCGCGGGTACGGCTTGGACAGCGACTTGTGGACCCGTCCGAAGTTGTAGTAAATGAAGTGCAGGCTAACCATCGCGGCGTGGTTCCCGACCTTTTTGGAGAACCCGTTGGTGAGGCGCGCAAACCGGCGCATCCCCATCCGCATGGTCAGGTTCTGGCGCTCCACGATGGAAGTCGAGATATGGTCGGGATCGGGGTCGCCCTGAATGATCCTGACTTCCTCCGCCAGCACCACTGGCGGACTAAACCGGCGGTCGGCGTTGGGGTCGGCACCGTAGAACTTGATCAGCATCGCGGAGTCCACGTCGCGCCCGAAGGACCGCTCGACGGCCTCCAGGTACGGCTTGTGGCCGTCCGTGGTCAGCTGGACCCGGTTGGTCAGGCGCGACGCGAGGTCGGCCAGGAACAGGGTCGCGTCGGCTCCGTCTCGCTGGCCGACCAGCCACGACGGGACGAGCTTGGTATCGGGGTCGATGGCCGCCCAGTTCACACGTCGCCATAGCCGAGCTCGTCCCGATGCTCGGGGACGTTCTTAGCGTTGGCGTAGCAGAAGGCCCAAATCTCATGGCATTCGATCCGGGTGGAGGTCAGGTTGCGCAGTACCCGGTCCTGATAGGCGGCGCAGGCGGTACCAAGCTCGACCAGCAGGGTGGTGATCGTGTTCCGGGCCGCGCCAGTGATCCGAGAGGTAGAGCGGACCGAGTTGCCCTCGACCAGTGCCCGGATGATCTGCGCCCGTTCGGCCCGGCTCAATCGGTTCATATTTGATACATGCGTGAGGGTTGTGACAACAGACTGTCACAGCCAGGGACGCGAGTTGAGAAACGCCTAGGGCTTGGCCCAGCGAGCGAGGGCAGCCTTGCGGGCACTGTCCCGGCGTTGCTCCGGGGTCAGCGAGGCCGCTCGCGCCTTGCCACCGATGAGCCCGCCCATCCGTCCGAGTTCGACCGCAGCCGGGTTCTTAGCGGGCTTGGGCGGGTCAGGCTCGCGCTCGCCCGTCGCAAAGTCAACGACGGCTTTGGCGAGTTGGTTCGGATCGCGGGGCATTCGGGACCGCTTTGGCATGCCCGAATCATGGGACTGACCGCCCTACCAAGTCAAACAGAGGGCAATCCAAATTGAGCCACTACCCGGCGCGGGGCCGCAACGCCGCGGGGGTCAGCTGCGACCGCGGGCCGACTCAGCGACGGGTGAGGACGACCCGCCGCAGGATGAATGCCCCGGCCGCCAGGACCACGAACAGCGCCGGGATCGCCGGAACGGTGGGGCTGTCAGCGGGCACAACCGGTGGCAAGGTCGAGGTGCCGGGCAGCGAAGCGGGGTCGCCCGAGGTTGCCCCCAGGACAGCGCCACCGGCGGTGTCATGGTGATGATGGCGCAGCTTGACGTGGATCACCGCAGTGCCACTCACGTTCTTGACCCTGGCCTTGATGGTCCGGTCACCAGCGACGCAGGCCAGCTTGACCTGGGTCTTGGCCACGCCGTGGCTGTTGGTCCTGCTGGTGTGTGGCTTGATCCGATCGCGGCTCGACGGCGAGATCAGGAACGACCAGTGAACGTTGATGTCGTCGATCGGAAGGCCGTTCTGGTCGAGCACCGTCGCTCGCACGGTGTGATATTCGTCGCAGCTGAACGTGCCCTTGGAGGGCGTGACGGTCACGGTGGTGGGTACCTGACCCTTGTAGGCAGAGACCGTCGAGGTTATCCCCAGAGCAAGCACCATCGCTGCCAGCAGTGCCAGCCACGGACTTCGGCGCTTCATCTCGTCCATCCCCCGCTGCCTCCCCCATGGGGAGAACACCATGTCGCCGAGGCCGGGCGGAACGATGGTTGCGAGCGTGTCCGAGAAGACCGCACGTTCGCGCCCGGCGGCCTGGCCACCATACCACCCAACGCAAGTGGCAAATCGCACGGTGCCCGAGGATCAGCGTCGGCCGAGGTTGAACCTCCGCAGGACGATCGCCACGCTCGCGAGGAGCGCCAGGAACGCGGGGATCACCGGGATCGGGAAACCGTCGTTCGACTCGCCTGTCGGCACCGTGGCTGTGTTCGGGAGCGAGTCGGCGCCGGCGGCCAGCACGGCCCCGAAGGCCTGCTCCGAGGCCGTGGTCGTCCCGGCGGCCGTTCCGGCGGCCGTCCCGGTTCCGCGAGCCGACGTCCCGGTCCCGGAGCCGGTCCCGGTGGTTCCGCTCGTTCCGGCCGCGACCGTGGTTCCGATCCTCGACTTGTCCCCGCCATCGTGGTCGTGGCCATCGTGGTCGTCGTCGCCGTCGTGTCCGCCGTCGTGGTCGTGGCCGTCGTGGTCGTCGTCGTGATCGCCGTCGTGGTCGTTGTCGTCGTCATCGTCGTCATGGCGCAGCTTGACCTGGACGGCGGCGGTGCCACTGATCCCGTCCGCGGTGGCCTTGAGGACGCGCTGGCCCGGCTTGCACGCGAGCTTGACCTTGGTCTTGGCCACGCCGTGGCTGTTGGTCTTGGTCGACGTGTCGTCGAACTTGTCCTTGCTGGACGGTGACGACGCGAAGGACCAGGTCACCCTCAGGCCCTTGATCGGGTTGCCGTTCTGATCGAGGACCGTGGCCCGGACGCTGTACCACTTGTCGCATTTCAGGGTCAGCTTGGACGGCGTGACCGTGATGGTGGTGGGCACCTGGCCCGCGTAGGCGAACGTTGAGGAGGTCATCGCAAGGGCGAGACCGAGCCCGGCCAGCAGTCCTAGCCATCGACTTCGGCGATTCATTCCGTCGGTCCTCTGGCTTCCCCCCGGGGAGTCCCAAACCATGGATGCCGATCGGGCGACCTGCAAACCTCCGGCGGTCCGCGCGCACCTCGCCTGTCGTCGCCGGAGCATACGCCCGGCTGCCGCGCCGGTAAACCCCGAAGTTGGGGGGCGGTGGGCGTTCGTCAGCCGCGGCGAGACCGTTTCGGGTCGCCAACCGGCGCCGGGCCGGAGGCGTTCGTCAGCCCGCGGCGGGGCCGTTCGGGATCGGGATGACCAGCTTCTGGCCGACCCGCAGCAGGTTCGCGTCCTTGAGGTTGTTGGCCCGGCGGATCGACTGGGGCGTCACCCCGTACAGCGCCGCGATCGACGTCAGCGACTCGCCCGATTTCACGACGTGGACGACCGGTGACGGCGCGACGGTCGGGGCCGGCGTCGAGCTCGTGCTCGGGATCGGCGAGGTCACGGCCGAGGCGGGCGCCGAGGCGACCGGCGGGGGCGAGTCCGGAACCGGGGTCGCGACCGCGCTGGCCGCGGGCGTGGCCATTCCGGGAAGCACGAGCCCGGCCGGCAGCACGCCCGGGGGCAGCATCCGACCGAGCGTTCCCGTGCCGACCGCGGCCGCCACCGCCAGCACGGCGATCACGAGCAGCAGGAGCAGCGCGCGCCGGCGGACGTTGCGTCGGGTGCCGGATCGTTCCTTCGCGGTGCGCTCCTTGGCGGTGCGCTCCTTGGTTCGATCCCCTTGTTCCGTGGGGGCGGCCGCAGGCTGAGCGCTCGAGGCCGCCGCCTGAGTGCCCGAGGCCGCACCCGCGGCCGCATCCGAGGCCGCACCCGAGGCCCCAGCCGCGGCCGCAACGAGCGGGGCGGTCTCCGGGTGCCGCGCCCTCGTTGCCGCGACCGGCGTCGCGTCCGCGAACCAGGGTCGCTTCCGGGGCGTGACATCGGGCGTGCCTTCCGCGCGGATCGGTGCCGGCGTCGTCCCGGGGGGTGGCCAGACGGCGGCAGGGCCGGCGGTCGACAGTGGGGCCGTGGCTGGGGTCGGCTCGGTGATGTCAGGGCCGGATTGCGACTCGGGCGCAGCTGGCTCTGATGCTTCTGAGGCCGGCGACAGGCTCGAGGCCGGTGTCGGACCGGTCGGCGGCCAGACCGGCTGCGGGATATCCAGCAGCGCCTCGGCCGGCTTCGCTCCCGCCGGTGGCCAGACCGGGTATGACGCCGTCGACGTCGGCTGGAGGATCGGCATCGGCGTCGTCTCGGCGGCCCGTGGCGGCTCGGCGGGCGGGGTTGGCTCGGCGCCCGGTGGCGGTTCGGCGGCCGCCGACTCCGCGGCCCGCGGCTCGGCGGCGGGCGTCTCGGTGGCCGGCGGCTCGGCGGCCGGCGGCTCGGCGGCCGGGGTTGGCCCGGCGGCGGGCGGCGGCTCGGCGGGCGAGGGTTCGGTCACGGTCGCGTCGGGCGACTCGGGCGCCGTCTCGGGTCCCCCGATGGGCTCGAGCGGCGGGAGGATCGCGGCGAGGATCGAGACCGTCTTGGTCGTCCTCCACTCGGTCGGTGGCGGACTTGGCCGCCCGCGCGGACGGCTGGGTGGCGCGGGCGCATCTCCCTCCGCCGCGGCCGGGCCGGTCTCGGCCGTGTCGGTCGCCGCCGCGTCCCCGCCAACGGGGTCCGTCGCCGCCGGATCCGCGCCCACCGGGTTCCCCGCCGCGGGATCCGCGCCGGTTGCTTCCCCCTCCGAGGCCGGCGGCGCCGGCGGCAGCTCGTAGGACGGAAGGATCGAAGCCATGATCGACGAGACCCTGGCGTTCTTCCACGATGTTGGTGGCGGGATCGGTGGCTGGCGGACTCCCCTCGGTGGCCTGGGTCTCGCTGGCGGTTCGTACCCCGGCTCGAACGCGGCCGCCGCGGCGGTCTCGATGTCGTCGGCAACGGGCTCGGGGGGTGCGGCGGGAGAGGGCTCGAGCGTCGTGGGGGGCGTGGCGTCCGCCGCGAAGGCCGGCTCGGGCGTCGTGGTCGTCTGCTCGGGCGTCGGCTCGGGCGTCGTGGTCGTCGGCTCGGGCGTCGTGGTCGGCTGCTCGGCCGGAGCGGTCGGCTGGGCGACCGGCTCGGGTCGTTCCGGTGGTCGCCACGAGCTCATGGCGGCCTCGGTCTCCGGCGTGGACCAGCCGTGACGGGTCCAGACTGCCTGGGCCCCTCGCTGAGGCGGCGGCTCGGCTGCGGCCGGCTCGATGGGGGCCGTCGGCTCGGGCGTCGGCTCGGTGGCCATCGCCTCGGGGGTCGGCTCGGGCGTCGGCTCGGTGGCCATCGCCTCGGGGACCATCGGCTCGGCGGTGTTCGGCTCGGACACCACCGGCTCGGGGGCCGTCGGCTCGGCGGTGTTCGGCTCGGCGGCCATGGGCTCCGTTATCGGCTCGGGGGCTGTCGGCGGCCGAGCTCCGACGACCGCCGCGAAGGCTGCGGCCTCGGCGGCGGCGGCCGAATCGACGCTCAACGTGCGCTTGGCGTTGTCCTTCGAGGCGGGCTTCGGCGGACGGTAGCGCTTGCAGGTCGGGAAGCGACCGGTCAGGCAGTAGGTGCCCTGGTAGGCAAGGTCGATGGAGGTTGGCCTCGAGCCGGCGTGGCAGCGATGTGCCTGGGCGGGGAAGCTGAACCGGGTCCTGGGGTCGTCGAGGAGTCCGAGGTACGGGCAGGCCACCGGGTCCGCGGTGGTCGGATCGTTCCGGCTCATCGGTCGGCGCGGGCGGGCATCGAGCGGACGCCTAAGCGAGCGACAGGCATGCCCGTGATACTACGCGGTCGAGGAAACCCCACCGACTCGCAGGCCCTCCGGCCCGAGCTCCTGGCTCTCCGGCCCGAGCTCCTGGCTCTCCGGCCCGAGCTCCCGCCACAGAAATGGTTCCACGTCGTAGTTCACTGCGGTACTACAAGAAGGAAGCAGTTTCTGGAGCGATGTGTCGCGCGTCGGGCTGGGGCTCGACGTGGGGCTGGGCGTGGGGCTGGGCGTGGGCCTGGGCGTGGGGCTGGGCGTGCGCCTGGGCGGCGGTCCCCGGCGCGCGGTCCCGGCGCGCGGGGTCAGGTCGCGGCGGGCTTCACTTGCGTGGGATGCACACATCCGAGGGACGGAGGTGGCGCGGGGCGCCAGGCGGCTCCAGACTTGCGTGGGATGCAAGGAATCGGCGCCGATCGCCCTCGGGTCGGTGCGGGTGGCTCTGGATTTGCGCCCAGCGCAAGAGTCCGACGCCTCGGCCGAGGTCAGGTTCATTTGCTTGCACCACACGCAAGGCATTGGGGTTTGTTGCACCCGACGCAAGAATCCGGCGCCTCGCGCGGATGGGGGCGCCTAAGGCCCCGCGAGGGCGCCTGAGGCCCGGCGGCCGGAGGCGACCGCCGCTTCGCGCGAGAGCGCCAAGTCAGACCCGCGAGATGCGGCTGCCGCGGGGGGATTTCTCGACGACGATGCGGGAGGGGAGGCGCTCGGCGAGCTCGGCCACGTGGGTGACCACGCCGACCATCCGGTCGTCGCCGCCGAGGACTTCGACGGCACCGATGACCACCTGGAGGGTCTCCTCGTCGAGGGTACCGACGCCCTCATCGAGGAACAGGCACGTCACCCGTGAGGGGGCGCTGGCGGCGAGGGCGGGGGCCTGCTCGCTGAGGGCCAGGGCCTGGCTGAGCGAGGCCAGGAACGACTCGCCGCCGGACAGGGTCTT
>JAXDKT010000056.1:0-17440 GCA_034666965.1 Chloroflexota bacterium
CCCACGGCGCCGGCCGGCTATGCCTGGGAGGCAACCAGCGAGCAGGTCGCGGCGCGCTACGGCGTCGCGCTCGACCGGATCGTCCGATTCGACCTGAACACCAGTCCCGAGCCGCCAGAGCTCGCCAGCCGGGTGCTGGCGGCGGGTCGCTTCGAGACGAGCCTGTCCGAGTACCCCCCGTCCGATTACCGCCAGCTGGTGGAGACGGCGGCGGCGCGCTACGGCGTGGCCCCCGACGAGATCCTGGTCGGCGCCGGAGCGGACGAGATCCTCGACGTCGTGGCCAAGACGTTCCTGCCACCGGCCGGGACCGCCGTCATCCCGACCCCGTCATACGCCATGTACCGGGTCCTGACCGAGCAGCGTCCGGCCGCCGTCCGGCCGGTGCCGCGGCTGGGCCGGGAGGCTGGCTACGCGATCGACATGGATCCGACCCGGACGGCCGCCCGGGACGCCGACCTGGTGTGGCTGTGCAGCCCCAACAACCCCACGGCCCTGGCCGAGCCCGACGGGGCGATCGCGCTCCTCCTGGCGGACGTGGCCGCGGATGCCGAGCGCGACGGCCGGGCCGCGCCGGTCGTGGTCCTCGACGAGGCGTACGCCGAGTTCAGCGGAACGAGCCTGCTGGCCCTTCGGTCCGAGTACCGCCGTCTCGTCATCGTCCGGACCCTGAGCAAGGCCTACGCCCTGGCGGGCCTGCGGGTCGGGTTCGCGATCGCGCGCCGCCCGGTCATCGCCGCCATGGAGCCGTTCCGTCCGCCGGGCTCGGTGTCGACCACGTCGGTCTCCGTCGCAACCGCCGCCCTGGCCGACGACGGCATCGCCGCAACCGCGGTGGATCGGGTCGAGCGCGAGCGGGCTCGCCTGGCGGCGGGGCTGGCGCGGGTCGGCTGGGGGGTCGGTCCCAGCGTCACCAACTTCGTGCTGGTCGGCTTTGGCAGCCCCGAGCGCTGTGCGACGGTGGCCGAGGGCCTCCTCCGCCGCGGTCTCGTCCCGCGCACGTTCCCGTCGTCGCACCCGCTGGCCGATCACCTCCGCCTGACGGTCCGCTCGACCGAAGAGGACGACCGGCTGATCGCCGCCGCGGGCGAGATCCAGAGCGAGCTCGACGCCGAGCTCGACCCCCAGCCCACGGCCCAACCCGAGGCGACCGGCCGATGAGCGCGCCCGACGCGCTGGGCCGGACGACGGTCTCTGCGCGCGACGGACGGCGCGTGTCGCTCGAGCGCACGACTCGCGAGACGACCGTCGCCCTGACCCTCGATCTGGACGGGTCGGGACAGGCGACGATCGCGACCGGGATCGGCTTCTACGACCATCTGCTCGGCTCGCTCGCCCATCATGGCCTGTTCGACCTCGAGGTTCGGGCGACGGGCGACCTCGCGGTCGACGAGCATCACACCGTCGAGGACGTGGCCCTGGTGCTCGGCTCGGCGTTTGCCGCGGCGCTCGGCGACCGCGCCGGGATCGTGCGCTTTGGCGATGCCCGGGTCCCCATGGACGAGGCCCTGGCCAGCGCGGTCGTCGACATCGGCGGCCGACCCTACGCGGTCGTCGACCTGGCCTTCCGTGGCGAGCGCGTCGGCGAGCTGCCGCTCCAGCTCGTCGAGCATGCCCTCGAGGCGTTCGCCCGGACCGCCGGTGCCACGATCCACGTGTCGGGGGCCGGCCGTAACGATCACCACCTCGCCGAGGCGGCGTTCAAGGCGCTCGGTCGGGCGCTGCGGGCCGCCTGCGCCGCGGACCCCCGCCGGGCGGGCGTGGCCTCGACCAAGGGGGCGCTCGGATGACCGCGCCGCGGATCGCGATCGTGGACTACGGCGCCGGCAACCTGGTCAGCATCGGCCGGGCGCTCGAGACCGTCGGGGCCGCCGTCACGATCGTACGCGACCCGGCCGAGCTGGAACCGGTCGACGCCCTGGTCGTGCCCGGCGTCGGCGCCGCGGCCCCGGCCATGGCTCGTCTGGAGCGGTACGGGCTGGCCACGCCGATCCGCTCGTGGATCGAGTCCGGTCGCCCGTTCCTGGGGATCTGCCTCGGCCTCCAGCTCCTGTACGACGGCAGCGACGAGGACGGGGCCGAGACCCTCGCGGTCCTTGGCGGCCGGACGGTCGCCCTGCGTGACGCGCCGACCCTGCCCCACATCGGCTGGAACCAGGTCGAGCAGCGCCGGCCGCATCCCCTGCTCGAGGGCGTGCCCGACGCGGCCGATCTCTACTTCGTCCATTCGTTCGTGGTCGCCCCGACCGATCGGACGACCGTGGTCGCGGAGACGGTCCACGGCTCGGCCTTCCCGAGCGTGATCGCGTCCGACAACGTCCTGGGCGTCCAGTTCCACCCCGAGCGCAGCGGCGCCGACGGGCTGCGGATCCTGGCCAACTTCGTGGCTTGGGCCGCGCCGGCGGGGCATGCCGCGGGAAGGCCGCTCGGGCGCCAGGCGGCCACCGTCGGCGGGCCGGGCTGATGCTCCGCCGCCGGGTCATCCCCTGCCTCGACGTCGCCGACGGTCGGGTCGTCAAGGGGACGCGCTTCGTCGACCTCGTGGACGAGGGCGATCCGGCCGAGCTGGCCGCGCGCTACGCCGCCGAGGGCGCCGACGAGCTGGTCTTCCTCGACATCACCGCGGCGCCCGAGCGTCGCTCGACGCTCCTCGACGTGGTCCGCCGGACCGCCCGCAACGTGTTCATCCCGCTGACCGTGGGGGGTGGCGTGCGCTCCGTCGACGAGATGCGCGCCGTGCTGCGGGCCGGCGCCGACAAGGTCGGGCTCAATACCGCCGCCGTGGCCGAACCCGAGCTCATCGGCCGCTGTGCCGCCCGCTTCGGGCGCCAGGCGGTGGTGGTCGCGATCGACGCCCGGGCACAAGCTGGCAGGCCGGGCTGGGAGGTGGTGGTCCGGGGCGGCCGCGATGCGACCGCCCTCGACGCCGTCGAGTGGGCGGTCCGAGCGGTCGAGCTGGGCGCCGGTGAGCTGCTCGTCACCTCGATCGATCGGGACGGCACCCAGACCGGCTTCGATACGGACCTCCTGCACGCCATCACGTCGCGGGTGGCGGTCCCGGTCATCGCCTCGGGTGGCGCCGCCGGCCCGGCCGACTTCGTCGCCGCGGTCCAGCTTGGCGGCGCGGATGCGGTCCTGGCGGCCTCGATCTTCCATCGCCGGATCCACTCGATCGGCGAGGTCAAGGCGGCGATGGCGGCGGCCGGGCTGCCGATCCGGATCGGCCGCGAGGCCGCGGCATGACCTGGGCGGCGGGATGAGCGCGACCGCCGGGGCGGTGGCCGGGTTCGAGCCCGCGGCCGTCCGCTTCGGGTCCGAGGGACTCGTTCCGGCGGTCGTCCAGGACGTCGCCGACGGCGCCGTGCTGATGGTCGCCTACGTCGATGCCGATGCCCTGGCCGCGACGCTGGCGACCGGCGAGGTCCACTTCCACTCGCGCTCACGCGGCCGCCTGTGGCGCAAGGGCGAGACGAGCGGGAACGTGCTCCACCTGCGTGGGATCGCGCTCGACTGCGATGGCGACGCACTGCTCCTGTCAGTCGACCCGGCCGGGCCGACCTGCCATCGCGGGACCCGGAGCTGCTTCGACCCGGCGCCACCGCCAGGCGAGGCCATGGCCGACGCACGGCCCGCCGACCGCCCCACGCCCCAGGGCTTCGCCTGGCTCGAGGAGCTGTGGTCCACGATCGTCGCGCGGACCGCCGCCCGCCCGGCCGGCTCGTACACGACCAGCCTGCTCGATGGCGGGGTCGATGCGGTCGGCAGGAAGCTGACCGAGGAGGCGACCGAGGTCCTCCTGGCGGCCAAGGACGACGCCACCGCCGAGCGCACGGGGGCCGACCGGACAGGCGAGCGAGCGGCGCTGGCGGGTGAGGCGGCCGATCTGCTCTACCACGCCCTGGTGCTGCTGGCCGAGCGCGGTCTCGCCCCGGCGACCGTGCTCGACGTCCTCCGCGGACGCCACCACCCTGACCGCGGGGCCGGCGCCTAGCTCGGCTCGACCCGCACGATCCGGTAGTTCTTCTTGCCACCGCGCAGGATGAGGTAGCGTCCGCCGATCGGCGCCGGGAGGCTGGCATCTGCCCCCGCCAGGCGTTCCTCGTTGACCGACACGCCGCCCTGGCTGAGCGCCCGCCGGGCCTCGCCGTTGGACTCGAACAGACCGGCGGCGACGGTCAGCCCGATCGGGCCCGCGGCCAGGTCCTCCGGCCGCACCACGGCATGGGGCAGCTGCTCGAAGGCGAAGGCCAGGATCTCCTCCCCGAGCTCGGGCAGGCGCCGGCTGAAGACCGCCTCGCTGATCTGCTCCACGCGCGCGGCGACGTCCGGTCCGTGGACCCGCGCGGTGAGGTCGATGGCCAGCGCCCGCTGGACGAGACGCCGCTCCGGCGCGGCTGCGGCCTCGGCTTCGAGGGCCTCGATCGTGGGCCGGTCCAGCAGGGTGAACCGGCGGATGAGGCGAGCGACCGTCTCGTCATCGGTATCCAGCCAGAACTGGTAGAACGCGTACGGGGAGGTCCGCTCGGGATCGAGCCAGACCGACGTCCCCTCGGCCGTCTTGCCGAACTTCTGGCCGTTGGCCCCCAGCAGCAACGGATAGGACAGGGCGTGAGCCGGATCGCCACCGTCGCCACCATCCGGCGCGCCCTCGACCCGGCGGATGAGCTCGAGACCGGCGGTGATGTTGCCCCACTGGTCGGCACCCCCGCTCTGGACCTCGACGCCGAGCGTCCGGTACAGGTGCAGGAAGTCAGCCGCCTGGAGAAGCATGTAACTGAACTCGGCAAACGACAGGCCGCTCTCGAGACGGGCCTGGACCGAGTCCTTGGCCAGCATGTACGGGATCGTGAAGTGCTTGCCGACGTCGCGCAGGAACTCGAGCAGGCCGAGCGTGCCCAGCCAGTCGTAATTGTCGACGACTCGCGCCTGGGTGGGGCCCGGCGAGAAATCGAGGAAGTGCTCGAGCTGGGCCTGGATGGCGGCGGTGTTGGCCACGACCTGGGCTCGGTCGAGCAGGTTGCGCTCGGCTGACTTGCCCGACGGATCGCCGATCATGCCGGTGCCCCCGCCTACGAGGACCACGGGGCTGCCGCCGTGGCGCTGGATGTGCATCAGCCCGAAGACCGGCACGAGGTGACCGGCGTGCAGCGACGGCCCGCTCGGATCGAAGCCGTTGTAGACCCGGATGGGGCGTCCGCTGGCCAACCGCGCCTCGAGCCCGGGCGTCCGGTCCTGGAGCAGGCCGCGCCAGTCGAGCTCGGCCAGGAGCCCGTTGGGATCGAGCGCGCCCACGCCAGGGGACGTCACAGGGCGCGCGGGCAGGGCGTCTCAGCGCCCGGATCGGGGGGAGGCCTGTCCATATCCATCCCTATGCTATCGTGGCCGAGAGTATGCAAACCAGCCTCGCGCGGCGCCGTCGCCATCGGCGCAACGGCGGGCGGTCCCGGAGCACGGGCGCGGTCTCCAGGATCGCCATCGCGCTTCCCCTGTTCCTGTTCGGGACCTTCGTCCTGCTCGGCCTCGTGGGCGCCTCGGCGGCGGTCGGGGCCTACGGCTATTACAGCCAGGGCCTCGAGGACCCGCGCAAGCTGCTCGACACCCTCGACTTCGCCCAGGAGACGGTGGTCTACGACCGGACCGGCAAGATCGAGCTGGCCCGCTTCGGCCAGGTCAAGCGGGACGTGGTCGGGTACGAGCAGATCCCGCCCTGGCTGATCGACGCCACGACCTCGGTCGAGGACCGGACCTTCTGGGAGAACGCCGGCTTCGACCCGCTGGGTATCGCCGCGGCCGCGGTCGATACCGCCCGTGGCAACGAGCGCGGCGGCTCGACGATCACCCAGCAGCTGGTCCGCGCCCGCCTGCTGCCCCAGAGCGCCTTCGCCGGATCGCGCTACGAGCGCAAGGTCCGCGAGATCATCCAGTCGATCCGCCTCACCCAGGAGTACCCCGGGATCGACGGCAAGAAGGCGATCATGGCCGCCTATCTCAACCAGAACTTCTACGGCAATCGGAGCTACGGGATCAAGGCCGCGGCCAAGAGCTACTTCGGGATCGACGACCTGTCCAAGCTGACCCTCTCCCAGGCCGCGATCCTGGCCGGGATCCCCCAGTCGCCGACGACCTTCGACCTGATCAAGAACGCCGAGGAGCGCTGCTCGGTGCAGGTCGCCGCGGGCAAGGACTGCCCGGCCGGCAAGACCCAGCTGGTCGTGCGCGAGGACTCGGCCATCTATGCCCGCCGCAACTACATCCTCGACCTGATGCAGAACAAGGTGCCTCTGCCGCTGACCAAGAGCGTCCTGACGGCGGCCGACTTCGACGCCGCGCGCAAGGCAGACGTCGTCCTCAACCCGCCGGTCAGCGCCAACTGGCTCGCCCCCCACTTCGTCTGGCAGGTTCGCCACCAGCTGGGCTCGATCCTGTGCGGCGAGGACCAGGCCGACACCTGCGAGGCCGTCGACACGGGCGGCTACAAGGTCATCACCAGCCTCGACTACGCGCTCCAGAAGAAGGCCGAGAAGTGGGTCAAGGCCGCGGCCATCGCGCCCAACCGCCAGGATACGGCCGCGTACCTCAAGAGCATCAACGTC
This sequence comes from Chloroflexota bacterium, assembly GCA_034666965.1. Classification (GTDB taxonomy): domain Bacteria; phylum Chloroflexota; class Limnocylindria; order Limnocylindrales; family CSP1-4; genus Chersky-267. The sequence goes on from JAXDKT010000056.1 coordinate 6,594, forward strand.
TCGTACGCCCCCTGGATCCGGAACCTCAAGGGCCGGGGCGTCTACAACGCCGCGCTGGGCGCGATCGACTACCGCACCGGCCAGATCCTGGCCTACGTCGGCAGTGGCTCCTACTACGAGAAGGCGCACGGCAAGAAGTTCCAGCCCCAGTTCGACGTGCTCGGCGACGGCTGGCGCCAGCCGGGGTCGAGCTTCAAGCCGATCAACTACCTGACCGGGATTGAGGACGGGACCCTCAACGCCTCGTCGATGTTCATGGACGTCGTGACCAACTTCGGACGCGGCTATGCGCCCGGCGACGCCGACCTGGCCGAGCGCGGCCCGGTCCGCCTGCGCAACGCGATCCAGCTGTCGCTCAACATCCCGGCCATCAAGGCCGCCCTGATCAGTGGCCCCGACCACGTCTACGAGTTCGCCAAGAAGATGGGCATCGTGTGGCAGTCCCAGAAGAACCCCGCCGGTGGCTCGATCGGGATCGGCACGGTCGAGGTTCACTTCATCGACCTGATCAGTGCCTACGGGGCAATCGCCGACGGCGGCGTGCTCATGCCCCGCACCGCGATCCTGTCGGTCGAGGACAAGGACGCTCAGCCGGTCTGGCCGGGGGCGAAGAAGCCGACCGGCAGCCAGGCGATCAGCCCCGAGGGCGCCTGGATCATGAAGGACATCCTTCAGTCGAACACCGACCCCCAGTCGAACCCGTTCTGGTCCCGCCGGGCGCTGTACGAGGGCGGCAAGCGCCGGCCGGCGGCACTCAAGACCGGGACCACCAACGACGAGATCGACCTCGCGGCGATGGGCTTCGTGGCCGCGCCCAAGGACAAGGGCTCGCCGGCCCTCGCGGCCGGCGCCTGGATGGGCAACTCCGACAACAGCGCGCCACCCAACGGCACGATGGCCCTCGAGACGGCGGCCAGCCTGTGGCAGGCCTTCCTCCAGGACGCCCTGCGGGGCGAGCCCGTGGCCAAGTTCGAGGGCAAGCCCAAGGGGATCACCCAGATCGCGGTCGATGCCAACAGCGGGATGCTGCCCGGACCGTTCACCCATCGGACCGTCAAGGAGTACTTCATCAACGGCGCGGCGCCCACCCAGAAGGACGACACCAAGGCCGGCGTGGCCATCGACGAGGCGACCGGCAAGCTGTGGCAGGACGGCTGCCTCGGCCCCAAGGTGATCAAGGGCTTCATGGATCTGTCCGGAGTCGAATCGGCCTGGCCGACCTGGCAGAAGGCCGATCGCGCGTGGGCCGCGCGGGCAGCCCGCGGCGTCGGCGTCCGGGGCGGACCGAAGAGCACGCCCACGGCCTACTTCGGGTTCGGCGGCTTCTTCCCCAACGGGGCCACCTGGGGGGCGCCCTTCGCGCCGACCAAGAAGTGCCCGATCGGCGGTCCGGAGCCAAGCCCCACGCCCTTCCCCAGCGGCAGCCCGGGACCGAGCGACCTGCCGCCGCCGCCGATCGCTCCGGCCGCGGTCGTCCGTCACCGGCGCAGGGAGCGCTCGCTCAGAGCCTGACGATCGTCGCCCCGTCGCCGCCTTCGCCCCGCTCGCCGGGTCGGATGTCGCGGACGAGTGGATGATCGGCAACGCTGGCTCGGACCGCATCGCGCAGGGCCCCGGTCCCCAGTCCGTGGACGACGGTGACCTGGTCCAGACCGGCCAGCGAGGCGTCGTCCAGGTAGCGCGAGAGCAGCTCGATGGCCTCGTCGACCCTGGCCCCGCGCAGGTCCAGCGACGAGGCGACCGTGCGCGCCCGACCGGACCCGGCAACGGCCGGGACGCGGGCCGGATCGGGCGTCCCGCGCGCCCCGCGCGCCGCCGGCGAGGCGGCCGGGGAACGCTCGCGACCCCCGCGTCGCCGGCCAGTGGTCATGGCCGTTCGCTCGCTCGGCCAGATGGCGGCCAGGGTCTCCTCTGGCGGGGTGACCGGCTCCGTGCCCACGACCGCCTCGAGGTCGGTGGCGTCGACCGTCACCCGCAGGCTGCCGGCGTCGAGGGTCACCCGCTTGCCGCCCCGCTCCAGGGCGGCGATCCGACCCTCCCAGCCCTGGCTCCGGCTGCGCGCCCGATCGCCCAGCTGCCAGGGACGCGGCTCGACCGGGGATGCAGCTGGGGCCGGCGCGTCGGCGTCACTCAGCCCCGCCAGCAGCCCTTCGGCGTCGGCCACGGCGGACGCGAGCGACTTGGCCGTCACCGTCTCCCGCTCGAGTGCGCGGCGCACGCCCCGGACCTCCTCGCGCAGCTCCTCGACCACCCGCTCGGCCTCGGACCGGGCGGTGGCCACGACCGCGTCGCGTTCGCGCCGAGCCGCACGGCGTTCCTCCTGGGCCAGACGCAGAGCCTCGGCCGCCCGGGCATCGGCCTCGCGGGCACGCTCGAGCGCGTCGCCGGTCTCGTCCTCGGTCGCCTTGAGCGAGGCGAGCGTGGCCTCGAACGTGCGCTGGGTCTCGGTCAGCCGCGATCGTGCATCGGCGACGATGGCCCCCGGCAGCCCCAGCCGCTCGGCGATGGCGAAGGCCTGGCTGCCACCGGGCAGGCCGATCGACAGATGGTAGGTGGGGCTGAGCGTCTCGAGGTCGAACTCGACCGAGGCGTTGCGCGCCGACGGCGTCGTGTGCGCATAGGCCTTGAGCTCGGCGTAGTGGGTCGTGGCCGCCACCAGCGAACCGGCCCGGATGAAGTGATCGAGCAGCGCCTGGGCCAGCGCCGAGCCCTCCGTCGGGTCGGTCCCCGCGCCGAGCTCGTCGAGCAGGACGAGGGCCCCGGCGCCGGCCGCCTCGACGATCCGGGTGATCGAGCGCAGGTGACCCGAGAACGTCGACAGACTCTGAGCCACCGACTGCTCGTCGCCGATGTCGGCGAAGACGTCCCGGAAGACCGGCAGGCGCGATCCGGCCTGAGCCGGGACGTGGAGCCCGGCCTGGTGCATGAGGGCCAGCAGCCCCAGCGTGCGCAGGGTGACCGTCTTGCCCCCGGTGTTGGGGCCGGTCACGACGAGCGCCGTGTAGCCGTCGCCCAGGCGCAGGTCGATGGGCACGACCCGACCACTCAGGCCGGGATGGCGCGCCCCGAGCAGGACGACCTCGGCTCGGTCGGCCGTCTCGGCCCGGATGCCGTCCATCTCGGCCGCGAGACGGGCCTTGGCGGCCCACAGGTCGAACCGGGCCAGCGCCCCGAGCGCTTCGCGCAGCGCCGCCGCGTTGGCCGCGACGAGCGCCGACAGCTCGTCGAGGATGCGCTCGATCTCCTCGCGCTCGGCCGCCTGCGCCTCACGCCAGGCGTTGCCCAGCTCGACGGCCACCAGCGGCTCGACGAACAGGGTCTGACCGCTGCCCGAGGCGTCGTGGACGATGCCCTTGACCCGGCTCCGGGCATCGGCCTTGACCGGTACGACATAGCGTCCGTTGCGCAGGGTGATGAGCGACTCCTGGAGCGCCCCGGACGCCGTCTCGGCCTGGACCAGCGCCTCCAGTCGGCGGCGCAAGCGGTCGTAGGCCACCCGGACCGCGGCGCGCAGCCCGCCCAGCCGGGGCGAAGCGCTGTCGAGGAGCTCCCCCACCGGATCGAAGCTGCGGCCCAGGGTGCTCCGCAGCGCGGGCAGGGCATGGAGGTCGCGTCCGAGGGCGCGCAGGAGCGGACGCCGCTCCTCGGCCAGGGACGTCCCCAGCCGGGCCACCGCGTCGAGGGTCTCGACGATCTCGAGGAACTGAGCTGGATCGAGGCGGCCACCCCGGACCGCACGCTCGATCGAGGGGCCGATGTCGTGAGCCGAGCCGACGCCCACCGCCGAGTGCTCGGCCAGCAGGTCCCGAGTCTGGTCGGTCTCCTCGAGCCCGCGCGCCACCACGACGGGGTCGTCGGATGGCTCCAGGGCTTCGGCCAGACGCCTGCCCGGCGGGAACCCGGTCAGGCCGGCGAGGCGCTCGCGCACGGCCGGGAACTCCAGCAGGGCAATCGACTTGGCGTCCATCAGCGGACGGTTCGGGGCCCCGAGACCGACGGGTGGCCGGCCAGCGCGAAGCGCCAGGGCCGGCTCCCCCAGGGCTCACCGGCGTAGCCGATCCCGACTCGGGGGGTAGCCGCGACGGGCGCGTGCAGATTCTCGGCGGGGCCCCGCTCGAGGCGCACCGCCGAGCCCGGGTCGCACAGGTCCAGCCCCGTCTGGCTCACGTCGAGCCCGAATGCGGCCCCCACGAGCCCAGGTCCTGACGCCAGCCGGTCGTCGGGCACGGCGGCGATCCGGGCAGCGATCCGCTCGCGCAGGCGCGGGTCGTTGCGGGCGCGCTTGAGCCGCGATTCAGCCGCCACCCGGCGACCCCGGGCGGTCGCGACACCCTCATCCAGATGAACCGCCCGGATGAGCACGGCGGCAGGCCGTCCAGCCCGCTCCGTCACGACGTTCAGACAGGTGTACATGCCGTACACAAGGTACAGGTAGGCGTGGCCCGGGTCGCCGTACATCGTCCGGTTGCGGCCGGTCTGCCCGAAGCGGGCATGCGAGGCACGATCGTCCTCCCCGATGTAGGCCTCGACCTCGACGATCCGGCCGGCGACGCGACCGACGACCGGGTCGTCGGCGACCAGCCGGCAGCCGATCAGCGCGCGTGCTGCGGCGAGGGCCGGTTGGGCCAGGACATCGCGGGCGAGGACCGGAACGGAGCTCAGTTCCGCGGGAAGAGCGCCTTGAGGTCGCCCGGGACGAGCGGGCCGGCGATCGCGACGAAGGCGGGGATGATCGTGGAGCGGAAGGCCGCCGCCGTGGCCGAGTCGTTGACGGCGGTATAGACATCCCTGATCGGCTGGATCCCCGTCTCCCCGATGCCGACCGGCAGGCGGTAGAACGAATCGAGGATGGCGATCCCACAGCCAATGATCAGGAGGGCCTGGACCACCCCGAGCAGCCCGCCCAGGAGCTCATCGAGGACGGGGTACTGGGCGAAGATCGGCGCGCGTTTGTAGAACGACTGGCTGACGAGCGCAAAGATGAGCGTGGCGACCAGGAACAGGATCCCGAAGGCGAGCATGTACGAGTACTCGCGTGGGAACTGGAGCCAGTAGGTCGCGAAGAACGAGCCCAGTGTGTCACGCAGGTTGGCCGCGAGCAGGAACGAGAACGCGATGGACACGATCCCCAGGAGCCGGCGGATCACACCCTGGGCGAAGCCCAGCACGAACATCACGACGGCGAACGCAAGCACCAGCCAGTCGAACGGGCCGATGCTGGTGATCGTATGGACGATATCCACGCGGTCTCCTCGAACGGTTTGGGGCTCCCTGCCGGCCGAGGGCCGCAGCGAGGCGGCGCAAGGTTAGCGCGGGACTTTCAGCGTCGCAAGCCGGTCGATGGTCATGTCCGGAGGCGTGCCCCGAGCGCCGTGGCCAGGGCAGCCGCGATCGCCTCGAGGATCGGATCGATCTCGGCGTCGGTCAGCGTCCGGTCCGGCGCTTGGAACAGCAGCCGCTCGGCGAGGCTCTTCTCGCCGGGGCCGAGCGGCGCACCGCGATAGGCGTCGAACAGGCGGACATCGACCAGGAGCGGGCCCGCCGCCTCGCGGATGATCGCGTCGACGGCGGCCGCCGGTACGGCCGCGGGCACGACCACGGCCAGGTCGCGCTCGACGGCCGGGTGACGGACGATCGGCGCGACCCTGACCACCGGCAGCCGTCCGGCCGACAGACCGGCGATCGACACCTCGGCCACGATCAGCCGCTCGACGCGCAGGTCCCAGCGCTCGACCAGCGCCGGATGGAGCTCACCCAGGCGGCCGGCCAGGCCGAGACTGCCATCGGGGCCAAGGGCGCGGACCCGCGCGGATCGACCGGGATGCAGGATCGGCTCGTCGGTCAGCGGGATCCATTCCGGACGCGACAGGCGCAGGCGCGCCGCCAGGAGCTCGATGATGCCCTTGACGTCGTCGAGATCCGCCGCGCGGGCAGGCCGGTTCCAGGCCGCCGGCTCGAAGTCTCCGGCCAGACCGATGGCCAGACGCCACCACTCCCGGGCGGTCTCCCCGTCGGCACCGTAGCCCTTGCCAACCTCGAACAGGGCCAGGTCGGTCCGGCCCTGCCGGACGTTGCCCGCGACGATGTCGGCCAGGCTGGCGAGGAGCCCCTGGCGCAGGACGGAATGCTCGGGTGAGATGGGGTTGAGGACGGCGATCGGCCGTCCTCCAGCGGCCACCTCACCGGCCGCCGGCTCGTCAGGACCGGACCAGGCAAACGTCTGGACATGACGCGGCGACACCAGGGCGTGGGTGACGGCCTCGAACAGGCCGGCGCCGACGAGCGTCTCGCGAACGCCGTCGCGGAGCTCGAGCGGGCTCGGCTGCCAGGGCGGCGGCGGCGTGTCGGGCAACGTCGGTGGGATGGTCTCGTAGCCGTGGATCCGGGCGATCTCCTCGGCGATGTCCGCCTCCACCACGAGGTCGCGTCGCCAGGTCGGGATCGTGGCGACCAGCGCCCCGTCCGTCGCGCCGACCTCGAGCGGCTGAGCCCCCTCGGCGACCGGAATCGTGACCCCGGGTCCGGCCGGACGGGTGACGACCCCGACCTTGGCCAGCACGAACCGCTGTTCGTCGGGGTCGAGCTCGAGCCCGAGGAGCCGGCCCACCCGGCTCGGCCGGAAGGCGACCTCCGTCTCGACCGGTTCGGTCGGCGCGCTGTCGACCCGGCCGGCGCTCAGGGTCCCGCCCGCCCACTCGAGCACGAGCTCGGCGCAGCGGTCGGCGCCGATCCGGGCCAGACGGGTCTCCTGACCCTTCTCGAAGCGCAGGCTGGCCTCCGAGCGCAGGCTGTAGCGCTGGCCCGTGCGGCGAATGCTGACCGGGTCGAAGATGGCCGACTCGATGATGACGTCGGTCGTTTGCGGCCGGATCTCGGAGGCCTCTCCGCCGATCACGCCGGCGATCCCGAGGGGGCCCTCGCTGTCGGCGATGACCAGCGTGTCAGGAGTCAGCTCGCGCTCGACGTGATCGAGCGTCACGATCCGCTCGCCGGCGGTGGCCCGCCGGACGATGATCCGACCGCCGCGCACGGCCGCGGCGTCGAAGGTGTGGATCGGCTTGCCCAGCTCGAGCATCACGTAGTTGCTGGCGTCGACGACGTTGCTCACCGGGCGCATCCCGGCCGCCAGCAGACGGGCCTGGACCCGGTCCGGCGACGGTCCGATCCGGACGCCCCCCACCCAGCGGGCGACGAACCGGGGGCACAGGTCGGGATCGCGGACGTCGACCGTCAGGCGCTCGGCCACCGGCGGCCCGGCTTCGAGCGGCTCGCCAACGGGCCAGCGCAGCGGCGCCCCGCTGATGACCGAGATCTCGCGGGCAAGGCCGACGATCGACAGGGCGTCGCCGCGGTTGGGTTTGACGTCGACGTCGAGAACCACGTCGCCAAAGAGCTCGGCCAGGGGCGTGCCCGGCGGCGCGTCGGGCGGCAGGATGAGGATCCCGTCGGCGTCGCCGGTCAGGCCCAGCTCGTCGCCGGAGCAGAGCATGCCGTTGCTGACGACGCCCATCTTGGCCGTCCGCTCGATCCGCCGACCGTCCGGAAGAACCGCTCCGGGGAGGGCCACCGGCACCCGTTGGCCGGGTGCGATGTTGGTGGCTCCGCACACGATCTCGAGGGGCTCGCCGGCCCCGACCGCGACACGGGTCAGCGACAACCGATCGGCCTGGGGATGGGGTTCGACTGCCAGCAGCTCGCCGACGACCACGTCCTGCCACTGACCGCCCCGGCGCTCGACCCCCTTGACCTCCATGCCGAGCATCGTCAGCCGATCGGCCAGCCGATCGGGCTCGAGGTCGAACTCGACGTACTCGCGAAGCCAGGAGAGCGGCACCCTCATGAACCGGCAACCTCAATGCCGATCTGCCGCTCGCTCAGCGACGGCCGAGGCGGCGCTCCCGCGAGCCATCGGCCGGACGCTTCGTTCACCGGAACTGCTCGAGGAAGCGCAGGTCGTTGTCCATGAACAGGCGCAGGTCGGTGATCCCGTGCTTGAGCATCTTGATCCGCTCGGGACCCATCCCGAAGGCAAAGCCCTGGTAGCGCTCGGGATCGAGGCCGCCGTTGCGGAGCACGACCGGGTGGACCATGCCGGCCCCGAGGATCGTCATCCAGCCGGTCCGGCCGCAGGCCGGACAGCCCCCGCCGCCGCACACCAGGCATTCGACGTCGAAGGCGACCGACGGCTCGGTGAACGGGTAGTAGCCGGGCCGGAAGCGGGTCTTCCGTCCGGCCCCGAACATGGCGTGGGCGAAGGCGTCGAGGAGGCCGCGCAGGTCGCCCATGGTCGTGCCCTCGTCGACCATCAGCCCCTCGACCTGGAAGAACTCGAAGCCGTGCGAGGCGTCGACCGCCTCATACCGAAAGCAGCGTCCGGGCAGCAGCGCTCGGATCGGCGGCCGGCTCGATTCCATCACCCGGATCTGGCCCGGTGAGGTGTGGGTTCGGAGGAGATGGCCCGGCAGGTCCACGTACAGCGTGTCCCACAGGTCCCGGGCGGGATGGTCGGGCGGGATGTTGAGCTTCTGGAAGTTGGTGACGTCGTCCTCGATCTCGGGCGACTCGTGGACCACGAAGCCGAACCGGCCGAAGATCTCGGCGATCTCGGCCATGCCCTCGATGCTGGGGTGGCGGGCGCCCCGGGCGATCGGCCGGCCGGGGGTGGTGACGTCGATCGCCTCCGCGGCGAGGCGGGCCCGCAGGGCGTCCGCGCCGAGCACCTCGGCCCGCTCGCGGAAGGCGGCCTCGATCGCCGTTCGGACCGGATTGGCCAGGGCGCCGACCCGCGGCCGATCCTCGGCCGGGAGCGCGCCGATCCCGCGTGAGACGGCGGTCAGGCGGCCCTTCTTGCCCAGGATGTCGACCTCGAGGGCCTGGAGGGCGGCCGGATCCGGGGCGGCGGCGATGGCCGCGAGCGCGTCGTCTCGGAGCGCCTCGAGATCCCTAGTCAGGTCGGCCAGGCTCACTCGGGCGGGCGGTCAGGCGCCGCGAGCGGCCTCGGCGATCTTCCCGAAGGTCGCGGCATCGCGCACGGCGAGGTCGGCGAGGATCTTCCGGTCGATCTCGATGTGCGCTCGCTTCAGCCCGGAGATGAACGCGCCGTAGGTCAGGCCGTTGAGGCGGGCGGCGGCGTTGATCCGGACGATCCACAGCTCGCGCATCTGGCGCTTGCGCTGCTTGCGGTCCCGGGTGGCGTAGGCCAGGGCGTGGAGGGTTGCCTCGCGCGCCGGCTTGACCAGGCGTGATTTGGCGCCCTTGCGGCCCTCCGACGCGTTGAGGAGGCGCTTGTGGCGCTTGTGGGCGGTGACGCCCCGCTTGACTCGTGCCATGAGGTTGGCTGCTCCTACTTGCCGAGATACGGCAGCAGGCGGCGAACCTGCTTGGCGTGAACCGCCGCGACGACGGCCTTCCCAGCATACCGGCGCGTCCGGCGCGACGACTTGATCTCGAGGTGATGGCCACGCCAGCTCTTGACCCGGATCACCTTGCCACCGCCGGTGATGCCGAGCCGCTTGGCGGCCGCCTTGTGGGTCTTGATCTTGGGCACGCTGGTCTCACTCTCCCGCCGGTGCCGGGGCGGATGCCTCGGGTTCGGCCGTTTTTCTGCTCCTGGTCGGCCGGCTGGCCGGTTTGGCGGTCTCGGTCGTCTTCGTCCTGGTCGTCTTGGTCCCGGTCGTCTTGGCGGCGACCGGCTTGCGCTCGGGGGTCTTGGCGGGGGCCGCCTTGGTCTCCGCAGCCTTGGTCTCCGCAACCTCCGGTTCCGTGGCCTTCGGCTCGACGACCGGAGCGGCCACCGGCGCCACCGGGGGTTCTGTGGTCTGGGCCGTCGCTGCGCGGGCCGCCGGTGCGGCCGGAGCAGCCACCGCCGGCTCGGCCGGAGCGGCTGCCGGCTCGGCCGGAGCAGCCACCGCCGGCTCGGCCTGAGCGGCTGCCGGAACGGCGACCGCCGGCTCGGCTGGAGATCCGCCGGCGACGGGTTCGCGGCCGTGCTTGTCGACGTGCTCGATGACCTTCGGCTTGTGGCTCGAGGCCACCGTGATGTGCATCGACTTGCCTTCGAGGAGCGGCGCCCGCTCCACGACACCATGCTCCTTGATCTGTTCGGCGAACCGCGTGAGCAGGCTTCGTCCGATCTCCGGATGGGTCAGCTCGCGACCGCGAAACTGGACGGCGACCTTGATCCGGTCGCCTTCTTCGAGGAACTCGATCGCCCGACGGACCTTGGTGTCGAAGTCCCCGATGCCGATCTTCGGCTTGAGCCGGACTTCCTTGAAGGTCACCGAGCGCTGCTTGCGCTTGGCCTCCTTGTCGCGCTTGGTGAGCTCGTACTTGTACTGACCGAAGTCGAGGAACTTGACCACCGGCGGCGACGCCATCGGTGCCACCTCGACGAGGTCGAGACCCCGATCCTGCGCCATTGTGAGAGCCTCCGGCGTCGCCATGACGCCCAACTGGGCTCCCTCTTCATCCACCACCCGGACCTGAGGGATCCGGATCATCTGGTTGACTCGCAGGTCTCGGCTGATGGTCGACCCCTATCGTACGTGCTGGATCGTCTCGCACGGACGTGGCACGGCCCGGGCGAGGTCGCAAGCGGGGAGGATAGCACAGGTTCCGAGCCGGGCAATGGACCCGGTCAGCCGCCCCGGGCCTTGGCCTCCGCCTGGAGTCGGTCGGCCAAGGCATCCCAGGCGATGGCCTCCTGCTGCTCCCCGCGCGCGGCATCTCTCGCCCGCGGTGCGGCGGTGCGGGCCTCGACCTCGCGATCGCCCAGGACCAGCATGTAGGGGACCTTCTGCTCCTGGGCCAGCCGGATCTTGTTCTGCATCCGGTTGTCGGACCCGTCC
>JAXDKT010000057.1:0-5118 GCA_034666965.1 Chloroflexota bacterium
CTCAAGGCTCCCCGTTTGCGCCCATACGTCGAATTCGTGACGCTCCTGCCGTTCGTCATCCCGCCGGTGATCCTCGCCTTCGGCATCATCCGCGTTTACAGTCGGCCGCCGCTGGCACTCACGAACCTGAGCTTCGGCAGCGACCTCCTGCTGGTCGCGGCATACGTCGTCCTGTCGCTGCCGTACATGTACCGGGCGGTCGACACGGGCCTGCGCTCGATCGACGTGCGGACGTTGACGGAGGCCGCCCAGAGTCAGGGCGCCGGCTGGTTCACGATCCTGTGGCGGGTCATCTTCCCGAATCTCCGGGTCGCACTCCTGAGCGGCGCCTTCCTGACCCTCGCGATCGTGATCGGGGAATACACCATCGGAAGCTTCCTATCACCCAAGGGCTTTGGCCCGTACCTATCGCTCCTTGGCAACAGCCGGACCTACGAGCCAGCGGCCGTAGCGATCATCAGCTTCGCCCTGACCTGGGCGGCGATGGGCGTGATCCTTGTGATCGGGCGTGGGTCACGCGGCCGGGTCCAGCTCGTCGGCACGCACTAGGAGATCGGCACGATGGCCTTCCTCGAGCTCAGTGGCGTTCAGAAGCGGTTCGGTGCGTCCGCGGCGGTGGAGGACTTTAACCTGGCCGTCGAGCGCGGCGAGTTCGTCTCGTTTCTAGGGCCCAGCGGTTGTGGCAAGACGACGACCCTGCGGATGATCGCCGGATTCGAGAACCCGACAGCCGGGACCATCACGATCGACGGGACCGACATGACGGGCCGCCCGCCGAATCAGCGCAACATCGGGATGGTCTTCCAGTCCTACGCGCTGTTCCCCAACATGACGGTCGCCCAGAACATCGGCTTTGGACTCAAGGTCCGCAAGCACGACTCGGCCGCCATCAAGCGGCGCGTCGACGAGTTGCTCGAGCTGATCAACCTGACCGGTCGCGAGGGGCGCTACCCGTACGAGCTGTCCGGCGGCATGCAGCAGCGCGTCGCCCTGGCTCGTGCCCTGGCGATCGAGCCGCAGCTGCTGCTTCTCGACGAGCCGCTGTCGGCGCTGGACGCCAAGATCCGGATCTCTTTGCGCAACGAGATCCGCTCGATCCAGCGCCAGCTCGGGATCACCACCGTCTACGTGACGCACGATCAGGAGGAGGCGCTCTCGCTGTCGGACCGGGTGGTGGTCATGAGCGAGGGCCGGATGGAGCAGGTCGGCACGCCGTTCGAGATCTACAACTTCCCCAAGACGTCGTTCGTGGCCAAGTTCGTCGGGACCCTCAACGTCCTCGCGGCCCAGGTCGTCGACGCCGGGTCGGGCCGGCTCGACCTGGGCGGCCAGCTGATCACGGCCTCGAAGGCCATCGGCGGCGCGATCCCCGGTGGATCGGTGTCGGTCGCCATCCGACCCGAGAGTGTGTCGCTGGGCGATGGGGCGCCAGGTGCCAACCGCCTGACCGGCCCGATCCACGACATCAGCTTCCTGGGCTCGATCGTCCGGATCCGGATGAGCCTGGGGGATGGCGCCGGCAACGTGATGTTCGACACGTTCAACAACCCGCACCTGGCCCTGCCCCAGATCGGCGCTCCGATCACGATCTCGTTCTCGCCGGAGTCCTGCCTGGTCATCGATCAGCCGGTCGAGGAAATCGCGCCAGATCCGGTCATCGCCGAGGCGTGACCCGGCCCCGACCGGACTCGATCGAAGCCGAGGGGTGACCGCGAGCCGACCTGACGCGACGGTCGGCCGGGACCCACTGGCCGGGATCGAGCTGGTCGTCTTCGACAAGGACGGCACGCTGATCGACTTCGATCGGATGTGGAGCGGCTGGTCGGCGGACCTCGTGCGCAAGCTCGTGGCGCTTGCCGGCGATGACGTTCGCTCGCGGCTGGTGGACGCGCTCGGGCTCGATCCCGGTGGCGAACGGGTGATCCCCGGCAGTCCCCTGGCCGCCTGGCCGATGGCCCGGTTGCGCGAGCTCACCGTTGCGACGCTGGTCGATGGCGGCCTGGCCCTGGCCGAGGCCGAGGCGACCGTAGCCCGGTCGTGGCACCCGCCGGATCCGGTCGCGCTCGCCCATCCGCTGACCGATCTGGGGGCATTGTTCGGTGCGCTTCGCGGGCGCGGCATCCGAGTCGCGGTGGCCACCTCGGACGACCGCGCCCCGACCGAGGCGACGCTGGCCGGTCTCGGTCTCGGAGAGCTCGTTGAGGCGCTCGTCTGCGCCGACGACGGCCTGCGGGTCAAGCCCGAGCCGGACACCTTTCTGCACCTGTGCGCCCTGCTGGGCGTGGACCCGTCCCGGGCGGCGATGGTTGGCGACTCGGCCGCCGACGTGGCGATGGGTCGGGCCGCCGGCGCCGGTCTCGTCGTCGGGGTCCTGTCGGGCGTCGGCTCGCGCGTCGAACTCGAGCCGTTCGCCGACACCATCATCGGCTCGGTCGGCGACCTGCTCCCGAACTGAGCCGCCGGCTCCCGACCACGTGGGCTCTCGCCGCCGCCGCCGGCTCCCGGCCGTGCCGCCGCCGGCTCCCGACCACGCCGCCAGCTTGTTGCCAAATAGCAGTCCAGGTGGTGTTACGTGACGGCCCGGCCGGCTGGGCGAGAGGATCTGGGGACTGACTCGGGCAGCTGAGCGTGAATCCGGGCCCGGCGAGCGCTCGACTGCCATCGAGAGCGGCCTGCCGGCCTCCGTTCGTCGCTTAGTACCACCCGCAGTGATATTCGGAACAAATGGTTCGTGCCCGGTGTGCACCCGCAGTGCTATTTCGAAACAAGCGGGTGCGTGCCGGGCCCGCACCCGCAGTGCCAGTTCGGATCAAGTGGTGCGTGCCCGGAGCGGCCCCGGCCCCGGCCCAGTGGCTACGCGATTCGCTCCCCGGCGGCGACCGGGATGTCGAGGCGGTTCTCGGGTGGGGCGAGCGGGCAGGCCCAGCGCGGATCGAAGGCACACGACGGTTGATAGGCGAAGTTGAAGTCGACGATGACCGTGCCCCGGTCCGGGTCGCCGCCCAGGTCGGCGCTCTTGGCGGCGTCGATGACGTAGCGGCCGGCACCGTAGGTCTCGGCCCCATTGGTCGCGTCGCGGAAGGGCAGGAACAGGCCACCGGCATAGCCTTCCATCCAGAAGAGCGACAGTCGCCGCTCTCCGACGGGGAAGGGGATGGCCAGGCTCCCGATCCGCCGGAAGGACAGCGTGTCGGCGCCGCTGTTGGGCAGGGCCATCGACAGTCCGCCCAACCCGCCTGCCGCGCCCAACCCGCCTGCCGCGCCCAGCCCTCCCGCCCCGGCCAGCCCTCCCGCCCCAACGGGCGCCGCCGGCTCGGGCTCGAGGATCGCCTCGAAGCGGAGCGCCGGGTCGTAGGGCCAGTGCCGGGCCCGGAAGGTCGGCCGGTCGGTGGCCGGCACGGGCGATTGGGGATGCGTCTTGTAGAGGCGCTCGCGCACGTCGATCCAGTGCTGCCAGGCGACCTCGGGGCGTTCGTCGGCAAAAGCGCGCACGTCGGCGTACAGCTCGGCGATTGTCCGTCGCCACGACGCCAGTTGGAGCTCGGCCCCGGGGTCCACCGCCATCCAACGAGTATCGGCCCCGACCGGTCCGGCCGTCTACGATGGACCCGAACAATTCAGGCGGGGGCGAGGAGGGCGGCGTGGCGGGCCAGGCGGAGATCGGGGTGTTCGGCGGATCGGGCTTCTACGCCCTCCTCGACGACGTGCGCGAGATCAAGGTCGACACCCCCTACGGGCCCCCATCCGACAGCCTGTTCCTGGCCGAGGTCGATGGCCGCAAGGTCGCCTTCCTGCCCCGTCACGGCCGGCGCCACACGATCCCGCCCCACCGGATCAACTACCGGGCCAACGTCTGGGCGATGAAGGCGCTCGGGGTCAAGGCGGTCATCAGCCCGTGTGCGGCGGGCAGCCTCCAGCTGGCGGTCGCCCCGGGCGACTTCGTGGTCTGCGACCAGTTCGTCGATCGGACAAACGGCCGGGCCGACACGTTCTACGACGGCCCGATCGTCAGCCACGTCAGCCCGGCCGAGCTGTACGACCCGGAGCTGCGCCGGATCGCCATCGAGGTCATCCGCGAGCACGACATCCCCGTCCACGAACGGGGCACGGTGGTGGTCATCCAGGGTCCGCGATTCTCGACCAAGAGCGAGTCGAAGTGGTTCAGCGACGCCGGCTGGGAAGTGATCAACATGACCCAGTATCCCGAGGCGTACCTGTGCCGCGAGCTGGGCATGGCCGTCGTCAACATCAGCCTGATCACCGACTACGACGCCGGTGTCCACGAAGGCACCGAGGCGGTCAACGCGATGAGCGTCCTCGAGGTCTTCGAGCTCAATGCCGCGCGCATCCAGAAGGTCGTCCTGGACATGATCCGGCGCTTCCCGGCCGATCTCGACGGTCTCGGGGCGGCCGGTGTGCTCGAGTTCAGCCGCGGCGACGGGCACGCGATCGCCCCCGAGGACATTCGGCTCTTCGAGACCGGGCTGTAGGTGGCCGAGCCGCTCCCGATCGGGGTCTCGATCCGATCGATCCGGGCCACCGCCGAGTGGTGGCTCGAGAGCGCGCGCCGCCTCGACGCCGCCGGCTACGACGGCGTCTGGTCGTGGGACCACTTCGTTGGCAAGGGCGATCGGACGGTGCCCGTGGTCGAGGCCTGGACGATCCTGACCGCCGCCGCCGCGACGACCCGGCGGGTCACGATCGGCACGTTCGTGGCCAACGTGATGAACCGTCATCCCGCCGTGCTGGCCCGGATGGCGACCACGCTCCAGGCCGTCAGCGCCGGGCGGCTCATCCTGGGGATCGGGATCGGCGGTCACCCGGCCGAGCACCGCGCCCTTGGCATCCCGTTCCCGGATGCCCCGGAACGGGTGGCCCGGCTCGAGGAGGCGGTGGCGGTCCTGCGCGCGCTGTGGAGCGGCGGACCGGTGAGCCGCCCGTCGCCGTTCTACCCGCTCGACGATGCCGTGGTCAGCGTCGGGTCGTACCCACCGCCACCGATCGTCGTCGGCGGCGAGACCCGGGCCGGCGCGCGGCTGGCCGGCCGGATCGGCGACGGCTGGACGGCCTTCGACGACAACTTCGAGGCCAACCTGCCGGCTTACCTCGAAGCGCTCG